>JAFZTG010000169.1 GCA_017618935.1 Bacteroidales bacterium
ATAAGATTATCGTAGAAAAACTATAAGTATATTTGCAACGCTATGTTAAAATATCATAGATATGACTATCTTACCTTATAAACTAAAAACATTGTTATTAGTCTTGCTCTCAACAATTTGTGTGGAAACATCAATGGCACAAATTTCTTTTAGTTACGATGCAAATGGAAACAGAACTGCCAAAGAGATTGTATTAAGTTCAATGAAAAATGAAGATTTTTCTGATTCAGAAAATGTAGATAAAGATTTTTCTATTTTCGATGATAAAATCGGAGATATGCAAATAAAAATATACCCGAATCCAACAAAAGGGTTTCTACGTGTTGACATACAAAATAGAGACTCTGACATATCTGGTCACATAGAAATATTGAGTAATATTGGAAAAACTATCTATAAAACATCAAATATATCATTGAACAATCAAATTAATTTGTCAAATCAGCCACATGGCGTGTACGTGATGCGAATCAATCTGAACGGATATGTCAGTGTTTGGAAAATAATTAAAGAATAGCACAAGTCATAACAGAATATGAAAATAGTAAAATTTGCTACGATAATTGTTTTATCATTGTACTGGAGCGTTGTTTATTCTCAATATGAAGTTGGTGAATTTGGGGGAGTTTTCAATGTTAACGAAACGGGAGCAGCGACATATACCCTACCATTTGACTTGCCAGAAGGCATAAACGGAATGAAACCATCTTTAGGTTTAATATATAATAGTCAAAGTGGGAACGGAGTCGTGGGAATGGGAACTACTATTTCTGGATTGTCGTTGATTTATAGGATACAGAAAGACATTTTTCACGATGGAACCGCAAAAGGAATTTCATATTCAACATCGGATGCGTATGCCAAGGACGGGGTTCGGTTGTTGCTGAAATCGGGAACGGAAGGTTCTAACGGAGCGATATACAATGCCGAAGGGTTGCCGTACGATGATATAACACTCAAAGGAAGCGGTTCTTCTCAGTATTTTATTGCAAATCTTCCCGATGGTAGCAAAGCGTATTACGGAACAAAAACGACTTTCCCAGTGACCTCGGATACGAGTAGCCTATGGTATTTGGATAAAATTGTTGATATATATGGCAATACTATTACATATAACTATTCAATAATAGGGAATGTTGTATATTTATCAAAAGTTGTATACGGAACAAATGAAAATACGGAAACCAACTTTTCGGCATCCGTTGTCTTTAATTATGAAAATCGTTCCGATACAATAAAATCAATACATAGAGCATATAAATGTAACATGTCGCGCAGGTTGAAGAGTGTTGTTGTGAAAAAAACACAAAATTCAAGTACAACAATATGGTACACCTATAGTTTAACCTACCAAAACACCGATGGTTTTTCACGTTTGAAAACAATTACAAAAACTTCCGGAACCACACAATTGCCACCAGTGACGTTTACGTGGAACAATTTGTTAAATGGATTGTCTCTTGCAAGCCCTGTTCCGAATATAACACAAAATGTGAATATGTCCGATAGTGACGAAAATTACCAATATTTCTTATCATGTGATATAACGGGAGATGGGAAATCTAATTTAGTATCAATAACTCAAACAGACAATGGAATTACGATAGATGTCTTTGACTATAAAAAATCTTCTGATATAGTCTCTTTTGAGAAGATAGGGAGATATAATATTTCTAGGCCAGACTTGTATCGAACCCTTAGAGGGAGTACACAAACACATGTCAGAAATACCCAAACAGGTTCTTTTGCAGGAAATTATTTTGGTGATTATAATGGTGACGGAATAAACGAACTTATTATCCCTTATTTTGAAAGTACGCAACAGTTTGGATGTATGTTTTATCCTCGGTTGAAGGGGAATGATCAAAATGTTTCTGTTTCTCTTTCTTCAAAAAATCCACCTTTACATACTATTGGAGATTTTTATAATTGTGGAAAATCACAAATTCTGTTTGTTGATAAATATCAAAAAACAGCAAATACATATACATTGGGAATGTTATTCCAGAAAGATAATGGCGTTAATTCTAATTTTCAGATCGACATAACGTTGTCATCTCCCCCATTAAGTGTGTTTGCTATGGATTGTAACACAAATGGATTAGAAGATTTACTTGTCGTATGTAAAAACGGGTATGTTATTTTTTGGAATCAAGGTGTTCCTGAGGGGATCTGTCCTTTTTCAAGCAATAAAACATCTTCTTACTCCAATCTCTCTTATTCACGGATTCTACAACAAGGGGACTTTAATGGAGATGGCTTAATTGATTTTATCTCTAATTCAGATAATGACCCTGATGTAAATAAAAACGACATTTCTGGTTGGTACTTTTTCCTAAACAATGGGGATGGTACTTTTACAAAAACATTGGCATGTACGTTAAATGATTGCTTCTCACAGTCATACACGGAGCGGGACAACAACAAATATAATTGTCTTGTTTGGGATTTTAACAACGATGGCAAACAAGATGTGGTAATTACCAAGGCTGATTATAAACTGAAAAAGCAAAGAATATTATTCAAATTAACGGTATGGGGCGAATTTCGGAATACATGCACGTATTGGTTAAAATCAACAGGAACATCATTGGTTACTGAGAGAAAAACTACGTCATCCAATGCAAACGATGCCTTATGTGGGCATTATACTGTTGGCGATTTTGATGGAGATGGTTATATAGAACTTGTTAACTATGGCTATAATTGCTACACTGGAAACTCAACACAATGTTGGCATGTTTATGACAATACGAGTCTTTCTGTAGCGTCAAATAAAATTAACAAAATATCTACTCCAAACTATGGAATTGAGACAAATATTACCTATACAACTTTGGCAGATAACACAACATACACCCAAGGAACTGATAGCAAATTTCCCCTTGTTGATATGACATTACCGATTCACATAGTGAAAAAAACTATGCAAAATGTTGGTGGATGGTCATATAACAAAGATTATTCTTATACAGGTTTACGTGTACATGTGCGTGGTCGCGGTTTATTAGGTTTCAAATCAATCTCCGTTTATGACGAAAATACGGACGAGCTTTTGACGACAACCATAACATCGTTGGACTCCATATTCTATATTCCGAAAGAAATCGTAACAAACTCGCTGAGGCTTGGAATTGAAAGCTGTTCTAAAACAACCCTAACGATAAAACAACGCAATACAAAGAATTATTATTCTTCACCATCGCTTGTAGAATCGACTGATATGTATGGAAACAAGACGACAACAAGATACAATTACAATACAAATCAGGGTTATTTGACATTGCAACGCATAGATTACGGGACGAATGGCAATATGTATAAGCAGACGGAATATAACTCATTTAAAAAAGTTGGAGGTATTTATAAGCCACAAATTGTTGTTTATACACAAAAACATGCGGATGACGCCTCGCCGTTCATTAAGAAAACACTATATGTGTATGATACAAATGGTTCCGTGGTAAAAAAGACAGAATACTCTAACACTGTTCCGAATTATCATTCCTACACTTATGACAGTTTCGGCAATGTAACAAGTCATAGTTTATGGGCTTCTGAAATTGACACTATTACAACAACATACACCTATGATGCCACGCATCGATTTATATTCGAGGGGAAAACAAATACAAGTGCTATAGCAACGAAATACACCTACAATGCACTTGATTTGCCACTAAAAGTGGAGAAAACACTTGACGGTACAACAATAGAAAACGTACAATACTCATACGATATTCTTGGTAGAGTGACACAGGTAAACACATCTCCAGAAAGCACAACAACAACCTATACGTATGGTTGGGGAAATTCGGAGAAAAAAAGATATTATATACGGACTGAACGCACGGCACGTCCGTATGTGACAACGTGGTACGACAATGCAGGACGTGTAGTTTTGACTGAGACTTTAGGAGAAGATAGCATAAATATTATACAAGAACAGTCTTTTAATAGAAATGGGAGTATTAGTACGGAAGTTTCAACGATTGGAGATATTTCCACGAACATACTATATGTGTATGATGGTTTTGACAGGCTGGTAATGTTGAACACCAATACAGGGACAAATAAGCTGTACTCTTATGAAAATTTTAAAATCACTGAAAATTTTCTTGGTCATAAAACGGTGAAAACGTACGATGAATGGGGAAATGTAAAAACAATAACAGACAACGAAGGTGCTTCTATACAATATACCTACAATTCCAATGGAAATGTGCGAAAAATTGATGCTGATGATGCCATATTCCAGATAACATATAATGCAAAAGGGCAACAAACATCGCTGAACGATCCCGATGCTGGACAAACATTTTATACGTATGATGCATTAGGGCGAATTATCAAACAAGTTGACTCAAAGGGAACGGAAACTACAAACACCTATAATAAAGCTGGATTGCTGACCAAAACAGTATGTGACGGTAGAATAACCTCATATTCCTATGATAACCGCCAACGATTAACACAAGAAACAACGGGAGAACAATCTATTACCTACCAATATAATTCCAAAAATCAATTATTTAAGAAAACAATTATAATAGGCACAAAAAGTTTTGCATTTCGTTACTATTATAATACATCAAATCAAATGTATTTGATGTACTATCCCGACAATACAATTGAGCGCTATTACTACGATGTTTTTGGCAACATGAACCGTGTAACATTCAACGGACAAAATGTGTGGGAACTATTATCAAATACTGGAATTATTAGACAAACAAGGTCGCTTGATTCATTGTCTCTTTTTGAATTTAGATATACGGATGGCTACCTCAGTTCCACAAACGTACGAAAGGACGGGACAACATTACATGGCCTTTTCTATAGTTTCGATAAGAAGAGAAACCTGTTACTTCACCGAACCAATATGCTTGCAAGTGGTGGTGCAGAAGATTTTACGTATGATTCTCGGGACAGATTGGTGGAGACATTTACCACATATAACACACAGTCACAATATATACAATATGCTTCCAACGGAAACATAATGGAGAAAACAGGCATTGGTTCGTACTCATACGACTCCGACCGACCCCACGCTGTCAACTGGGTGGATAACATTGGCGGCTTGGTTTCGGAAGTTCCACAATATGTGACCTACACGCCGTTCAACAAGGTGGCGACCGTGAACCAAGGTGCCTACAACCTTGCCATAACATACGGTCCCGACCGCCAGCGGTGTAAAACGGCACTGAGCAGGAACGACACGTTGCTGTACACTCGCTACTACGCCGACAACTACGAGGAAGTACACGCAGGCGACAGCGTTTACCGCTACTATTATGTTTACACTCCAGATGGTTTATCGGCTGTTGCTGAAAAAAAGAACAGTACAATGAATATATATTCTTCCGAAACAGACTATTTAGGAAGCATAGTTGCATTGTACACTCAAAAAGGACAAACCGTATTCCGTGCCGAGTACGACGCGTGGGGTAGGCAGAATGTTGTTACCGACAACCTTGCCCACTTCCAACGTGGCTACTGCGGCCACGAGCATTGGCATGAATTTGACCTCATTGATATGAACGGTCGAATGTACGACCCCGTAATCTCGCGATTCCTTTCTCCCGATCCGTTTGTGCAGGCCCCAGAGGATTTGCAGAATTACAACCGATATAGTTATTGTTTGAATAATCCGCTGAAATATACTGATCCGAGTGGAGAGTCAATCGCTGCAGCAACTGCAATTACTGTCAGTGCAATTATGGGGGGATTTACAGGATATTCTATTGGTCACGCTAAAGGAGCTTGTGGATGGGAAATGGCAGGCTACATTGCGGGTGGAATGGCAATTGGTGGAGTATCTGGTTGGGCGGCCTCAGCTATTAGTGCGGCAGGAGGTGCCGCTTGTTGGGCAGGTTGTGGTGCAGGTGCCATTAGTGGTGCAGGTTTTTCTTATATGGCAGGAGGAAAACTTGAAGATATTTGTAAAAGTACCGCCTTTGGTGCTTTATCTGGTTTCGCTGGAGGTTGGGTCGGTTCTGCATTCGGAGGTGGATTAGGAGCTTTTGCGGGCGGAGTTACTTCTAATCTTGTAAATCAAACTTTATATACGGGTTTTGACGACATTAATTGGAAAAGTGTTTTGTTAAGTGGACTAACATCTTCTGGCATCTATTATGGTATGTCATGGGCATCTTGGAGACTATCAGGACGGATGTTTGGACCATGTCAAATTAAATATGGGGCATATTGTAAATTGAATGCCCAATATCAAAGATCTCGTTGCTGGCATAAAGAATATGGTGGCTATTTAATGAAAGATGGCTCTTACATTCCAGAAAGGAAAAGTCAATTCTCTAAATATCACGTAAATTTTGATGGCGAAAACACATTATCGTTAGGTCAAAAATCACAAGTTTTGGCTTTAGTCCACACACATTGGGACACGAATAGTAAAACATATTACTATCAAGGGAATACCATTACAAAAGATAAATATGATGTTTATTCTTCATGGGGATATGAATGTATTAAAAAAGAAACCTATTTGGATTTTTCTCCAGAAGATAGACTAATGCATGGCAATTTGTTTTTAATTAACAGAACACATTCCGGGCTACATACCAATATTGGAGGACAAACAATAACAGAAACATATTTTCAAGATGCTTTTCTTAGATATTTCTTATATTGTAATTTTTAAAGCCTTTTAACAATGAGACAAATAAATATTCTACTTTTATTTTTAATATATTTTAACTTAGGTTATTCTCAAGAGAATAGGACAATTTATACTCAAAATAATACGCTTTCACCCATGGATACAATTAATCTCAATGTTACTATTGATGATTTAATAATAACTACAAATTGCCTACAAGAAAAAGATAGCAATTTGATTTATATATTAGACGGATTTATATTAACAGATAAAAATTTCCATGAAATAGGTAAAATAGGGACTTCGTGTAAGATAAAAAGTTATGAAACTCATGTGAATTTGAAAAGTAGATTTGTTTATTTAATAAATGGAGAAAGAGTTAAATATACAAAACGAAGAAGAGAATTAGAATTAATAAATGATAAATCCGTTTGTAAATTTAAAGCTTATACTCCTAATGAAGCACTTGAAGCATTTAACATTCAAACCAAACATGGTTTAATAGAAATTGAAGAATGTAAAGAATGAGCACTATGCTTTCCGAACCTGCACAATTCGATAAACCAGATGTATATTGTATATTATGTGCTACCCCGATAACACAAGCGAACTATATTACTACGCTCCCGACCGCCAGCGGTGCAAGACGGCACTGAGCCGAAACGACACCCTGCTCTACACCCGCTACTATGCTGACAATTACGAGGAAGTACACGCAGGCGACACCGTTTACCGTTACTACTATGTTTACACTCCCGATGGGCTTTCGATGGTTGCTGAGAGGATAGGCAACACTATGAACCTGAAACTATATTCCGTTGAAACCGATTACTTGGGAAGTATAGTGGCGATGTATAACTATAAAGGGCAAACCGAATTCCGTGCCGAGTACGATGCGTGGGGAAGGCAACATGTTGTTACCGACAACCTTGCCCATTTCCAGCGGGGCTACTGTGGCCATGAGCATTGGCACGAGTTCGACCTCATTGATATGAATGGTCGAATGTACGACCCCGTTATCGCCCGATTCCTCAGCCCCGACCCATTTGTGCAGGCGCCAGAAGATTTGCAGAATTACAACCGATACAGTTATTGTTTTATTATAACGCTTGTCGCTTTATCATCCCATTTTTAATTCTTAATTCATAATTTTTAATTCAACCACTTTTCTCACGACTTATTTCAAAACAACTTCTTAAAATCCAATATGCATACCGAATTATCAAAAGCACTCACATTTATTCGTCATCACCAGGATGGCGAGATTGCGGAAAAAATCCGTAACAGCGGATTGAATTATAATATGAATTACGGCGTTTCGTCGTTGCTTCTGCTGAATTTTGCAAATAAAATAGGGCGAAATCAAGAGTTGGCTGACCAACTGTGGAAAGAGAATTTTCGCGAAGCAAAGTTGCTTTCGTTTATGGTTGCCGATTTCGAACAGATTTCCGATGAAAAAATTGAGGAATATCTTGCTGGTTGCAACAACAATGAAATGGTCGAAATAGCAGTAATGAACCTATTTTCAAAGCGCGACAACGCTCTGTCGTTAGCAAAAAACTGGATTCGACGCAATTCGAATTTTGAAAAAATGGCTGGCTATCTTACCATTGCCCGTCTGACAATGCAACAGCGCTTTGGCGATGAAAATGACCTACACGACATTCTCATTCCCTTTGAAAAAGACGTGTGCACAACCGATTATTTCGTATTTCAGTCAATAGAGAAGGCATTTCAGGAACTTGCATTTCGTCGTAAAGATTTAAAAGATGCAATAATCGAAAAAACTAAATATATTTGTGCACATAATAAAGAGGAAAAATTTGAGTTACAATTACAAGAATTGGTACAAACATTAGAATACTGTTAAATTGAAATATTATGTTAGAAAAAACTTCAAACCCAGCGTTTTCCGATAGAGTAATCAACAATTTGGATTTTACTTACGGAAACACAATGACAATCAAAGGAACGGTCAACAAGACGCTTACCTTGTTGGCTATTATACTTGTTGCGGCAACATTGACGTGGAAAATGGCGTTTGCCGGCAATGCGATGGTTACTCCTATTATGATGGGCGGACTTATCGTGGGAACAATCTTTTCGTTCATCACTATTTTCAAACCCGAGAAAGCAAAGGTTACAGGTATAATTTATGCTATTTGCGAAGGACTTGTACTGGGTGCGATTTCGGCATTTTACGAAATGTCGATGGTTGACCCCGAAACTGGTGCTGGAAGTGGCATTGTATTTAATGCGATTATGCTTACGATTGGTGTTTTCTTCGTAATGTTGTACTTGTACAAAAGCAGAATTATTCAGCCAACCGAAAAATTCACTATGATTTTGTTTGCTGCCACGGGTGCAATCGCACTTGTGTACCTAATCGACATCATTATGGGTTTCTTTGGTTCAAGCGTAGGATTTCTTCATAGTTCGGGACCTCTTGGCATTGGCATAAGTTTGGTAATTGTAGTCGTTGCCGCGTTGAATTTCATTCTTGATTTCAAGAATGTTGAAAATGGCGTGGAACGTGGCGCACCAGAATATATGGAATGGTATTGCGCGTTTGGACTTATGATGACATTGGTGTGGTTGTATTTGGAAATACTCCGTTTGTTATCAAAACTTAACAGAGATTAATGAATCAGAACAAGAAAAGACATACTCACAACAAAGTGCTACTTTTCGGGGTAGCACTTTTTTTTCTTGCTGCATATCCTGCACCAACTGCGGTGCAACAACAATCCGAAATAAAAAAGGAACTCGCAACTATTCTTGATAATCGCGAAAGTCAGATTATTGAAAACACGGGATACACGGTGAGTTATAACAAGGAATTGCATATTCCCAACTGGGTCGCCTATCAACTTACCGCCCAGGAAACATTGGGCGAAGTACCACGTACGGGCGGTTTTGAACCCGACCCGCAGGCATCGGGTGTCGTGATTTCGGCAAATGACTACAAAAATTCTGGTTACGATAGAGGACACATGGCTCCGGCAGGCGATATGAAATGGAGTTATATCGCCATGAAGGAGAGTTTTTATTTGTCGAACGTTTGTCCACAAAATCATGCATTGAATTCTGGCGATTGGCGTATTTTGGAAGAAAAAATCCGTGATTTGGCACGAAAATTCGGGGCAATTTACATTGCCTGCGGACCTATTGTTTCGGCTGATTATCAAACGATTGGCTATAATAAAATAGCCGTTCCCGATAAGTTTTTCAAGGTTTTATTGAAAGAAAAAGATGGCACCTACGAATCCATTGGTTTTGTGTTTGACAACGATGCAGGGCATAAGCCACTTTCGGCTTACACAATGTCGGTCGATAGCGTTGAAAAACTTACCAATATTGATTTTTTCAGCTTTTTGCCTGATTCATTTTGCACATGGGAAAGCACGTATTCGCTTTTGTCGTGGAGCATAAAATAACAATACATTGTCTATACAGAGTGAAGATTATTTTGTAACTTTGGGTTTTATAACAATATGTCTTATGAAGAAACATTTTTTTCTACTTACTATTTTAGGAATTATTGGTTTTACTGGTTGCAACAAAGATACTGACAATGTGCAACCTGAAGAGCAAACTTCTCCAGAGGAAACGCCAGCACCTGTTGTTGTGGAAACAATAGGTTGCGATATTGAGGAATTTTGTGCCTATTCAGGTGAGACTAAAGGTGTTTCCGTAACGCTTTTGCCCGACGATGCCGAAGATAAGTCGTTTCAATGGAGCGTGCTTGATGAATCGATTGCTACGATTGAGGATAATGTCATTACCACACATTCGGTTGGCAAGACGTGGATATATGCCATTGCCAATGCAGATTCCAAGATAAAGGATTCTATAAAGATTACTGTGTATGCTAACCCGCAAAAAATCGTAAGCGTGTCGGATGAAAAAATTCATCGCGAGGGTCGCATTATTATTGACTCCGAATCGGCACAGTACTTATATCCGGGGACGTCGTTCTCTACAGAGTTTACGGGAACGGCAATCAGTGGAAAGTTCAATCCAGTAGCTGCATATTATTGGGTTGAGGTTGACGATCAAGAACCATTTAAGATTTGTACGAGCAAGAAGACCAATCGTGTACCGAATTCGGAACAAAATCCTGCGACGTTTTGGCTTGCTCGTGGCTTAAAAGATGGAAATCACACCGTTAAGGTGACGCTTTGTTCCGAAGGATTATACAAAAATCCAAAATTCTACGGGTTTGTCATTGAAGACGACGCCGAGTTGACGAAACCTGCCGAAAAGACGATGAAATTTGAATTTATTGGCAATTCCATCACGTGTGGATATGGTACCGAAGTGACCGACAGGTCGCCATTCAACGATTCCACGTCGAATTTTTGTCATTCGTTTGCGTACAAGACTACCAAGGAATTCAATGCCGAATGTATGGTCGTTGCTCGCTCCGGAATTGGCGTATATAGAAATTATGGCAATCAGGCCGATTTTGGGCTTATGCCCGAAGTCTATGAAAAATCGTGGTTGAGTTCCTCTACGATGTGGGATTTCTCTCAATACACACCCGATGTAGTGTTTATCAATCTTGGAACGAACGACGTATGGAACATGGATACGTTCAGCGAGGAAGATTTTGAGACAGCGTTTCGGAATTTCCTAAATACGGTTATCTCGCATTATCCGAATTCAAAATACGTCTTGTTGACGGGTTGTATGATGAATGGTGCGGGATTAACGAAGGTAAAGGCGATTTTAAATGCAATACAATCTGATTACAATTCAGAATCGCACCCATTCTATCGTTTTGATTTCAAGACAGTTGCAGGAACAGGTGCTGATTGGCATCCTTGTGCGGCACAACAAGATAAAATGGGAACGGATTTAATCAAATTCTTGAAGGACAATGGTATTGTGCAATAGTGGTACCTAGCCCAAAGTCAACTATTTTCCCGCCATTATTGCCACCGCCGAAAAATCCTTGTACTCGATTTGTTTGTTTCGGTAAAGCAGTAATTCCTTGCAGTGGAAACTTTTGCTTTGCACGCCGGATGAGAAGAATACACGCAGTGTTATTTCCCCATCTTCAAACGTTTTGTAGGATTGTTCGTCAACCACAAAATTCGGCTCGACGACAGATGCTATCTCACCTTGAAACAAAAGAGTTTTCCCCGTAAAACTATAAATGGTGCTTCCGTCTTCAAAACGAGAGAAATTCTCCGACATCGTGTTGAAATTCGGGTTGTTGATGGCGGACGGAACCGACAATTCAATCTTATAGAATCGTTCGACGCTATTGCCCGTGTTTTTCACCAAAAAGCGAGGATAGAAGTTGATTTTCTGGAACTTGCCTCCTGCCATAATCGGAATTCCGCCTGTGTTTGTCACACTAAATAATTCTATTTCAGGGCGTTTGCCTTTTGTGTACAAATCACGAATCTCGTATTCCTCGAGAAGCATTGTCTTCACATCGGAACGTTTGTAGAATCGTTTGTCGCCACTCATGTGAGGAGCCTTGTGGCTATTCGGAACGTGAATGCCGATGATGTAACCGCCTTGTTCGTTCACCACAATTTTTTCAACGATGCAATCTGGTATTTCAGGAGAAATTTCCGTCTTGCAAAGCATTCGTAACCAATCAATTGCGTCGTTATTGCTTATAGGTTCTATGGTACGAGGTATTTTTCTCGTAGAATGGATGCCAATAAAAATGGAGCCGCCGTTGGCATTGGCCATAGCGGAAATCAACGTGGAGAAAAAAAGAGCGTTTTTTTCGTTACACGCCGCTACAGCTTTGGCTGGAAGATATTCCAACGTAAGCGACGCTTTGACCTTGAAGCGAAAAATTTCCTCTACTCCTTGTTGTGTAATTGCAATCATATCACTGCAAAATTAGAAAATCCCTTGAATTGGCAATGACTGAAAAAAGAAAAGGGACAAATCATATGATTCATCCCTTTCTCCGTCGGGGTAACAGGATTCGAACCTGTGACCTCTTGGTCCCAAACCAAGCATACTAACCGGACTGTACTATACCCCGAAAAAGTGTTGCAAAAATAAATGTATTTTTTTGAAAAGCAACGTTTATTGCAAAAATTTTCAGTGAAAGTATTATTTTTGGGGAAAGGTTTTGTATGGAAAGACAGTTTTCATTTCGGAAGATTTTGTTTTTGCTGTGTGCGATTGTCGCAGTGGCAGTTGGTTTCACATTGCAGAAAATAACGTTTGACAACGGACTTTCGCAACGGCAAGTTGTTCAGTTTCAAAAAATTATAAATGAAAAAGAACGCTTTCTCCAACGTTTTTGTTCCGATGTGCAGGCATTGCCCGATTCGGCAAAGTTCAGCGATTACGATGTTTTTCGACAAAAGAAGAACGCTTGGATACAAAGTCAGAATATTACATTCTTTGTGTTTGAAAACCAAAAACTTACCTATTGGTCCGACAATACGATTTCTCCCATTTACCAACTCCTGAAACAGGATGCAAAAATGTTTTTTAGCGGAAATGCGTGGTATTTGATGCATTACGGGAAACAAGACAATCGTGAGTTTTTTGTACTAACATTAATTAAAAAGCAGTATCCTTTTGAGAATGAATATATTAGAAATGCATTTCAAAAAGACTTCAGTATCAATGGCACCGTTGAGGTTTACAACGAGCCGTGCGATAACACATATTTTATTTATGATATAGAAGGAAACTTTTTACTGTCGATTTCTAACCCGGCTGTATCGCAGGACAATAACAAATGGAAAGAGATTTTGCCTTTGATTTTGTTTGTGTTAAGTTTCGCCTTTTTTATTTTGTTTTTAGGCACATCTTCCCTGCACATATATTTGAAATACATTCTAATGGGGCTTGTGGGAGTTGGATTGATAAAATTGGTTCCCGGATCACATATATTGTATTATGAATGTATAATAATACTTGAAGTCGCCTTATTTACGTTCACCTACGGGAAAAATTGGGATAAAATTAGGAGAAAGAAAGAAATAATACGGTATATCTGTTTCGCAGTGACTTCGTTCGCTTTCTGTGGTACGGCAACGGGATTTATCAAGTACTTGGCACTTCAATCTGATATTGAATTGGAACTATTTAATTTGTTGAGTACAAACGTATTGAGTTTTGTCGCTTATTTTGAAATTGGTTCCTTCTTGTTCCTTTATTTTGCATATTGTTTCCGTCTCTCCAGCAAGTTCGAATTTCCCCAAAAATATTCACTGCTCCTATTAATTGGCATTTGTTTGCTGATGCCGGTGCTGACATTCATTTTTATTTCTCCGTCGGAGTTCTTTGTGTATTTGGTTGGTTTTTATTGTATTACAATAGTTTCTATCATACTGTTTTCATATTTCCGCCGATACGAAAGCCCCAAATTTCTCATGAAAATGCTCTTTCTGATATTGTCGGTTCTGTACGTGGAAATGGCGGTTTCGATGTACTTGAACAAGCACAAGGAAATGTTGCGTATGGAAATAGCGACTGACTTGGCTGACGAGCAGGACGGCGTGGCCGAGGCGTATTTAGCTTCGGTATATAAATCAACACGAAAAGACGCTGTGTTACAGAAGCTTATGCGACAGCCGGGGCAAAAGGATGTGGAAATCAAGAACTATTTACAAAAGACGTATTTTACCGGTTGGCTGAATCGCTACGAGTTGGAATGTACGGTGTGTGGTACCGATACAAGTTTTACAACTACCAATAAATTAGATAATTGTGAACGCTATTTCAAGCAAATGATTACGTCAAGTGGGAAAAGTATTTCTGACACAAACTATTACTTTATAAATAACCAAGACGGAAACATCACCTATTTCGACTCCATACAATATGCAATGCCCAATGGCAGCACTGCGAAATTGTATATTGAAATGCACTCAAAACAGAATACACAGGAGTTCGGATATCCAAAAATCTTGTTAGACGATGAATTTCAGACCATTGACATTGGCAACTTCTCCTCGGCAAAATATAAGAACGGTAATCTTATTGCCAAACGTGGTCGTGCTCGTTATTCGCAAAAACTTGATTTACAATGCGACGAAACGTTTACTACCTTGTACGATGAACAACTCCATACTGTTCATTTGATTTATAAAATCAACAACCAATTTGTTGTGGTTGTGAGCAATAGAACGTATCAGTTTAAGAATTACTTGATGTGGTTCCCATACATATTTTTGTATTTCTTGTTGCTGATGCTCATTTTCTTGAAATGTTACGACAAGACTTCCGTTACGTTAAATCATTCGTTATCGGCAAAAATCAAGCAATCGCTGGTGGGATTGCTCTTGGGCGCATTTGCGATTGTTGCCGTGAGCGTGATTTTGTTCATCAAGTCATATAACGAACGACAACAAAAACGCTTCCTCGAAGAGAAGGTGGTTTCGGTTGCCAAGCAATTCTCACAAACTTATCAGGATTTTCCGTCGCTTCCGCTGTCCGAGAAAGCATACATCAAAAATTTGTTGGTGGAATTGTCGAGTGTGTATGCAACCGACGTGAATTTATTCGATGTCAATGGCGATTTGTACGCTTCGTCGCGACCAGAGATCTTCCAATTCCGACTGGTGAACGAGAAAATGCCGACGCGCGCATACGTGCAAATGATAGAAAAAAGTCGTTCCACATTTTCACAAGAAGAAAGTATAGGCGATTTGCAGTATTTGTCGTCGTACATTGCGGTAACAAACAATCAGAATCAGGTTTTGGGGTATTTGAACTTGCCTGATTTCTCGAACGAAGAGGAGTTCAAACAGCAGATGGTTGGCTTGATTATGGGTCTTTTGAATATTCTCGTGATTTTACTCTTGCTTGCGGCAATTATTTCGGTCATTATTGCCAAAAGGGTTTCGGAACCGTTGACAATTTTGCAAAACAAGATGACAAGCGTGGTTGTAGGCGAAGAAAATGAGAAAATCGACTTGCAGGTTCCCGACGAACTTACTGGCGTAATTCAGAATTATAATGAAATGATTGATAAGTTGAGCGTGAGTGCCGAGAAACTTGCCAAAGCCGAACGCGAAAGTGCATGGCGAGAAATGGCTCGACAAATTGCCCACGAAATCAAGAATCCGCTCACGCCAATGAAATTGAGCTTGCAGCTGCTCAATCGCTCGTGGGACGAAAAAGACGAACGATTTGAATCTCGCTTAAAGTCTATCTCTAAGACAATGATAGAACAGATTGATACTCTTGCCGATACGGCGACCTCATTCTCCGATTTCGCAAAGTTGTCGAAAGTAAACCTTGAAGCAATTGATATTAACGAGTTGATACAGAGTTGTGTAGTTATTTTCTCTCACGACGAAAATGCCGATGTTCGTGCCGAATTGCCCGAAACACCCGTTTACGTCATGGCCGACAAGGAAAAAACTATCCGACTGTTCAATAATTTGATAAAAAATGCCATTCAGTCCATTCCGAAGGAACGACAGGGCTTGGTTCGCGTAACCGTTTCAAAATCAGAGAAGTCAGATTTTGTCATTATTAAAGTGATTGACAATGGTCGGGGTATTCCTGAAGAAATTCAACCTCGTATTTTTGAGTTGCATTTCACCACGAAATCAACGGGAAGCGGCTTTGGACTGGCTATCTGCAAGAGCGTTGCCGAATCGTCGAACGGACGAATTTATTTTGAGACGGAACTGGACAAAGGCACAACTTTTTGCGTAGAACTTCCGTTGGCGCAATCATAATCAAAAATTTTCCTATCTTTGACGCAAGGTTAGAAATATGATTCCGTTATTTATATCATTTCAGTTCGTTGATTTTGTTGACATTTTCCTTGTCGCGCTGCTTATGTATGAGATTTACAAACTGATACGTGGCACGGCAGGTATGAACGTGTTTTTGGGAATCATTGCTTTTTACGTAATCTGGCTTATCGTTCGTGCGCTGCACATGGAAATGCTGACGAGGATTTTTGGGCAGTTCATCAGCATTGGCGGACTTGCGTTGGTGATTTTATTCCAGTCGGAAATTCGAAATTTCTTGACGATGATTGGTAACAAATCGCTCCGCTCCCGTGGTAGGAAACGGCTTGCCAAGTTTTTTAACATTAGCCAGGAAATCATTCCTATGGAAGCCATCACCGAAATTTCCGACGCCGTGTTTACTATGGCGCAGTCGAAAACGGGTGCCTTGATTGTGCTTTCGGGTAAAAAGGAAACGGCGTGGTCGCAGTTGCAAACGGGAGAATTGATTGAGTCACGAATTTCGTCGGCATTGTTGCAGAACATTTTTTTTAAAAACACGCCATTGCACGATGGTGCAGTCGTGATTGTGGGCCGAAAAATCGTGGCGGCAAAATGCGTGTTGCCTATGTCAAAACAGATGGATTTGCCTATGGGCTTCGGTATGCGACATCGTTCCGCATTGGGAATGAGCGAGGAAACCGACACATTGGTGCTAGTCGTTTCGGAACAAACGGGCGACGTCACCTATTTCTTGCACGGGGAATACAACAAGTTAGACACTCGCGAAGACTTGGAAATTCTTATTAAACGAAGACAAGGAACGATATGATACAACAACCTTTAGCGGAAAGAATGCGTCCGAAATCGCTGGACGATTATTTGGGACAAAAACATCTGGTTGCCAAAGGTGCTGTGCTTCGCAATACGATTGAATCAGGACGAATCTCGTCGATGATTCTTTGGGGACCTCCCGGTGTGGGAAAAACCACCTTGGCTCAAATTATTTCCAAAAGTCTAGAACGGCCGTTTTTTACGCTGAGTGCCGTAAATTCGGGCGTGAAGGAAGTTCGCGAGGTTTTGGACAAGGCAAAACATTCGCAGTTTTTTGATGCTCCCAATCCTATCTTATTTATTGATGAAATCCACCGTTTCAACAAGTCGCAGCAAGATTCCTTGCTGGCTGCTGTGGAAAACGGTACGGTTACCCTGATTGGCGCAACGACGGAAAATCCTTCGTTTGAGGTTATTTCCCCCTTGTTGTCGCGCTGCCAAGTGTATGTGCTGAAATCGTTGGATAGAGATTCCCTTAAAGAACTACTTAAAAAGGCGTTGTCCGAAGATTTGGTGCTCAAATCGTTAGATATTCAGATAAAAGAAGACGAAGCATTGATGCGTTTTTCGGGTGGCGATGCCAGAAAGTTGTTGAACGTGTTGGAAATTGTCATCAATGCGCAGGCGGGAAAAGATAAGATAGTAATCACCAACGATATAGTAACCAATACGTTACAAGAAAATATCGCATTGTACGACAAAGGTGGCGAGCAACATTACGATATTATTTCGGCATTCATTAAGTCTATTCGTGGAAGCGACCCGAATGCCGCCGTATATTGGCTTGCACGAATGCTGGAAGGTGGCGAGGATATAAAATTCATTGCCCGTCGTTTACTTATTTCGGCTTCGGAAGATATTGGGTTGGCAAATCCCAACGCACTGTTGTTGGCACAAAGTTGCTTCAATGCGGTGTCGGTGATTGGTATGCCCGAAGCAAGGATAATCCTGTCGGAGACGACGATTTATCTGGCAACGTCGCCCAAGAGCAATTCAGCTTATTTGGCGATAGATGCAGCGTTGGCAGAGGTGAAAAAATCGGGTATGTTGCCCGTGCCGCTTCATTTACGCAACGCACCCACCAATTTGATGAAAGAATTGAATTATGGCGACGGTTATAAATATTCCCACGATTATCCAGGACATTTTGTGAAACAGGAATTTCTTCCCAAAGAACTTTCTCATGAGTCGTTCTGGAAAGCAGCCGAAAACAAGCGTGAGGATGACACAAAACGCTATATGCAGTCCTTGTGGAAGGACAAATACTCGTTTTAATTGAGAATTGACAATTGATAATTGAGAATTAGGGAAAGGAGAAGGGAAATTTGTAGCGAATCCGGGATTCGAACCCGAATATCCACCGTGAGAGGGTGGTGTCCTAGCCATTAGACGAATTCGCCATAAAACTGTTGCAAAAATAATTTTTTTTTGTTGATTTTCACAAATCCGATGTAAAAAAAGTAGAGACGTTGCGTGCAACGTCTCTACATAAATAGAATCAAACGTCAAAAAAGATTACGCTTTTTCAATATATGAAACAATCCAAGCGCCAACTTCTTTTGTTCCATATTTTGCACCGCCTTCGACTTGAATTTCGGGAGTGCGGATATTTGCGTCCAACGAAGCGTTTACTGCCTTGCGAATCAATGTTCCTTCTTCTTTCAAGTCGAAATATTCAAACAACATGGCAACCGAAAGGATTTGAGCCAACGGGTTGGCAATGTTCAATCCTTTTGCTTG
>JAFZTG010000170.1 GCA_017618935.1 Bacteroidales bacterium
AATGTTGGTATTTTCTTTGTTTTTGCCATTATCTAAAAATACTATATACCATTGTTATACAAGTAATTAACGTCAAGTACGGAGAGATTTCCTTTACGAATTTCGTCGCATATTTCGGACGTGAATCTACATATACTATGTCATTCGTTTCAAGCATGAAGTTTGCTTTCTTGAATTCTTCAAGACTCCGAATATTGAAGTTATATACTTCAGGATTTTTATTGTTGCCTCTAATGAGTTTTATTTTGTATGATTTGCTGCTTTCTGTTAATCCACCTGCATCGGCAATGGCTTCCATCAGCGTGATGCCACCTTCGGGAATGGAGATTTTGTAACCTTCTGTGCCTTCGTCAAAAAAGAGAATCACGTTACGATTTGTCACGGTGATTTTTACAAACGGTGCTTGATAGTATTTTGCCAATTCTTGTTCCAGGATTGTTTCTGCGGAATCTTTGGTCATGCCACCTAATTTGATTTCACCTACTGTCGGAATTTTGACGATGCTGTCCTGACGAATCATATAGGTGATTTTCTCGCCTTGGCGGTTGTTATAAAGCCGATTGCTTTCGTTGGCGTCGGTCTCCAACAACAAATAACCATTGTTAGTTGACATAATCACTTCCAACTGGTCGAATGGTTGCAACACCATAACACGTGGTTTGTCGGAAAATTCGGAGTAGTGAAATTTCTTGTCTGTTTGGAACATAACGGTCGGGCGTAACATTTTGCACGATGTCATTGATAATAATGCCAAGCAACCGATAAGTATGATGAGTCGTTTCATTTTCAATGCTAATTTGACAACAAATATAGCATTTTATTTGGTATCTAAGTGTTTTTTGTACACTTTTTCCATGTCATCGCATAGTCTTTGGTAACTAAACCGCGTTGTTGAAAACAAAACACTGTTTTTCTGCATTTTTTCTCGCAACGATGAATCGGTGATGAGCGTGTATAGTTTTTGTGAAAAATCTTCAAACGAAAGGTCTGTCAAAAGTGCCGTTTCACCATCTTTTACAATGTCACTAATACCGCCAACATTTGTGGCGACAATAGGTTTTCCCGCAGCTTGCGCTTCGATAATGCTCACGGGCGTTCCTTCGTTGAGCGAGGTGAGTGCCACAATGTCAAGACCTGCGTATGCCACGTCAACATTCTGAATCCAGGATGTGAATGTGATGAGTTTGTCAAATGTCGCGTCGGTACTTATGTTGTAAGGAATCTCGCTTGTCTTGCAGTATTCTTGTAATTCGGCGTTCGACTCGCCATCGCCAATAATGAACGCTCTCATTTTTAATTGTGGATTTCGCCGATTACATTCCTTAACTGCGTCAATAAAGAGTTTGTGGTTTTTTATCGGGGCAAGGCGACCGATTATTCCTATGGCGATTTCATCGTCTTGCACATTATATTTCTTACGAAATTCCAATCTTTTTTCTGAAATGTTTTCGGTAAAACGACTCAAATCAAAACCGAGCGGAACCACTTCGATTTTTTCGGCTGGACATATTTTATATGTGTTGGCAAGTTCGTCTTTTTGAATGTTGCTTATAGCGATAATCGCAGTCGTTTTTCGTGCCAAAAATCGCTCTAAGTGAATGAAAAAGAGCGTTTTTGCTTTTCCGAAATAGGAGTGGAATATGTGACCGTGAAACGTGTGGAAAATGTACGGCACGTGACAATAGATTGCAGCCATACGTCCAATCATACCTGCCTTTGAGGCGTGGGTGTGAACAATTTGAGGTTGCTCTTTTTTGATTATTTCAACAACTTTCTTAAAAGCCTTAAAATCACGTCGGAGATTTATTCCTCGTCGAATTTCGGGAATGATAGTGTAGTCAATCTGCAAATTTTTTAGGATGTATTCCGAACTTGCCTCGGAGTCTTCTTTTTGACCACCGATAAGAATGGTTTCGTACTTGTCTGATAAATATTTTGTGAGATAAGCTACATTGTACGTTGGCCCGCCGACGTTGAATCTGTTTAGTATTCTAAGAATCTTTGTCATCTGAATTTTTCTCGGCGCAAAAATAGTATTTTTATGATAAAAAGATTACCCGAAAACATTTTTTATTCCGTAATTTTTTTGTAGAGACGCGCCATGGCACGTCTCTACAATGCATTGACAATCAGCTGATTATGTTTATCGACTTGTATGGTGTAATTTTTTAGAAATCAAGTTGATACATTTGGAAAATTTGTTGATTTGCTCCAAATTTTTCTTCATGTCATCGGGACTGGTTTGGCTCCAGTTTTCTTTCATTTCTTTGTTTTTTTCATATTTGAGTTGCTCGAAACGTCGTTTTGCATACTCAAGAAGCGTTTCTGTTATTGCTATTGGTAATAATTCTAATTGTTTTGCCTGTTCTTCTTCTATTTTCTTGTTTTCTTCGTCTTTATTCGTCTTATACCAATATTTCACATCAATTGTTTGGGTATTGCTCAAAATGTTTGCGACAAATTCAGGTGCGATGAAGTCACGGAGATAGTCGTTGATTTTGTCTCCGTATTTCTCATAGTTTGCAAAGTATTCGTCGAAAATCTTCTTGGTCGTCTCGTTTGTGAAATCTAAGCCGTTCCCCGTAATTTCTTCATAAATGTAATCTTTTACAAGTCCGTTGAATGGCTGATTGGGATAGGGTTCCTTATATAAAATCTCGTATATGTCGGATAGAATGTGTGACGTTTTCATGGAAATAGTCGTTGTTCCATACAGAATGAGCAATCCCAATATCTCTTTTTCCGTCGCTTCTATTTGATCGATTTTTGTTTTTCTTTCCTGATTTTGAGGTATAGCTTGCGTTTGTTGTGTTTGGTGAGTTTTATATTGTGTTGTTGGTAATCGTAGTAATGTTTTTACTTGATTTGTGAATGAAGTCTGGTCAATGTTTAGGATTTTGCTGCATTCTTGAATGAATACGCTTCTTGTGATTTGATTCGGTATTTTTGCAATTGTCTCGGCGATAGAATTGATGAACTGAGCCCGCTTTATCGGGTCGTTGGCAAATTCTTTTGCGGCAAGTCGTGTGCGGAATGTGAGGAAATCGGTCTTGTTTGCGTCTATGTAATCCGAGATTTCTTGCGACGAGTGCTTTTTCGCAAACGAATCGGGGTCGTCGCCATCGGGGAGCAAGAGAACGCTTACGTTCATCTCTTTGGCAAGAATCATGTCGATACCACGTGTTGCCGCCTTGATTCCCGCATTGTCGCCATCGTAGATTATGACAATGTTTTGGGTAAAACGATTGATTAAGATGATTTGTTCTTCGGTGAGCGACGTTCCCGACGATGCCACCACGTTGCAAATTCCTGCCTGATGCATTGAAAGTACGTCGGTGTAGCCTTCG
>JAFZTG010000171.1 GCA_017618935.1 Bacteroidales bacterium
CTGCGTGATAAAAACTGATATTCAATAAATTATTTTCTATAATAGATTAGGAATTAAGTCTCCAATAATTGTAATATGTCGTATCATTTCAAAAAAATAAAAGTATGATTGAAAGTAGAAAAAAAGAACGTATTGCTCAAACTATCATTAAGATATTAGTTTCACGTTTCAGCTCTTTTCCTGAGGATGGAAACAATAATAGAAATGCACCATTTCACGTTGCATTTCTCAATGCTTTTTCTGACAAACTAAATGGAAGAGTTCGTGATATCCCTGATTATATTAGCCTAAGCAGTTGGCTTCAAGGATTAAATACGTCTTTAGGTCAATCTTTCTTTGAATCTGTAGCCCATATTCTTTGTGATGGCGAGAAAAAGGATTTCAAAGGGAAAACGATATATTCAAATCAGGTTAATGCAATATCAGAAATAATGATAGACTTGAAAAATTCAACACAACAGCCTTCATTAGAAAGAGAAAACGAAATCATTCTCAATAATAGATATGGTGATACTCAAAATGCATCAAATTTTACTGCCGATTGCTTTTATGAAACAGACAATGAAGTAGTTGCTATAGAATTGAAATCAGTTAGACCTAACTCTGGTGAGATGAGAGGTGAAAAGCAAAAAATCCTTCAAGCAAAAGCCGTTTTACAAGTATTATATCCCAACAAAACTATAAAATATTTTTTCGGATTTCCATTCGACCCAACTTCATCAACATATTCAGGTTACGACAAACAAAGGTTTATTAAATATTTAGTTGAAGCTGAAAAGTTTATTGACCAATCCGAACTCTTAATTGCTGACGAATTATGGTCGTTCTTATTGGGAGAACAAAATGGTGTTATGGATGAATTAATTCATATCATAAATACTATCGCCACACCTGAGTTTATGGAAAAATATAGTACCATACAAGATAAGAAGCAAGGGTATGAAAACATACTTTCTGATTGGTTTTTGACTACAGAGAGATTTATTTTTGACAACAGAAATAGATTACAGGGTAATTCCTATAGAAAGATAGCAAATCAAAGTGTTTTTAAAATAGATGGAAGTTATAACGATAAAAGATATGAATTGTATACGTCCTTGATTTCTCAATGATAAAGTATTATAATCATGTACTCCATCACCGTCAACATATACAAGTACGACCAAGTCAAATGACAAGAACAAGTCTTGCTTGATGCCTCAACTAAAGCCGAAGCCAAGCAAAAAGCTCTGCTTTTGCCAAATTCTACATGTTGGGCGATGGACTTAACCCCACGCCCTGATTTACGTACAATTAAAAAGATGTAGTAATGAACCATTTTGCCTATCATATTCCGATGCTCGTAACAAATTGTATAATTGTCGCGACAAATGTTTCATATTCATTCTCTGATAATTAACGGAAAGTATAGTTTTCAGAAATAGAGAGTCAAGGGAAGGGGACTTTTATTGCCTGCACAAAAAAAAACTGCCAATATTGACAGATTTTTAATGTAAAACTAGCATGACAGAATATTAGTTTTTCATAATAATAAAGACGATTGTTTTGTTCATAATAGCATCGCTTTTACTCCACCAATTTCAACTTGTCTTCAATATGTCTCTTAAATGCTTCCTTCAATTGTTCGGGAAGGAAGCTGTTGGCTAAGAATTCGTTCCATTGAGGGTGGCAGTTTATGAATTTCTGAAAGATATTTGCAATGGTTTTGGCATTGAGGTTGAATGCAGACATAGCCGTTACAAAATCAGTTTTGGTCAGTTTTCTTTTTTTGCCGTTTAATGTCAATGCAAGTTCGTCAGCATCCTGTGGCATTACGACTTTTGTGTTCAGTAAATCATATGCGGGAGTTAGTCTATAACCTTCGGTTTGCTTGTAAAGAGAGTAGTTTTTCAAATGCATATCGGCATTCCCAACAATCCACGAAAATACAACTTGTTCAAAAAAAATCA
This sequence comes from Bacteroidales bacterium, assembly GCA_017618935.1. The sequence goes on from JAFZTG010000171.1 coordinate 1,950, forward strand.
CAAGGTCAAGATTGGGCGCAGAAGAATATGTAACGATTGCTTTTGCGATTTGCTCATAGCTGCCCCTATATTTATGTTCCGTCAACCGTTGGGTAAGTTGACACATATCTTCCATAGGTATTTTCCCACCTTTGTGCGTACGATCAATTCTTCGAGTGATATATGCAAGTTCCCCATTTTGAAAACGTATGAGCGAATGAGGAACGGTCTGTATGTTTGCAATTTCTGCCAAATGCATTGTCGCATCTTCCAATTCGGGCAGACATTCATATTGTTCGGTTTGAGGTTTTAGAATAAATCGTCCCCAGAGTCCGACAATGGTAAAACGCTGATTCCCAGTTTGTAAATCTTTTGTCAAATCCAACGACAATTTTGCCTGCACACCTGGCACCGTGGTTTGCGAACGAATAATTTGTCGTGCCAATTCGTTTATGTCAGCTCGTGTATATGGTAGCAAAGGAGCTTCTTTTGTTCCAAAGATTCTTTTCGCACAAGATGGGTGAAAGTCAGTTTCGCCGTTAGCAAGTTCTTTATAACAATATAAACATTTACTCATAATCGGTTTTATTCGTTTTCGATTGGCACAATGCTTACCGCACCTATGCAATCGCGACAGCAAGCGAGTAGCAGAGACATTCTGTCTCGTTCCTGGATTTTCCAGTTTTTTACGGCTATGTCGAGTAGCCATCCTTCGGGTATTAAACCGTCAAAAAAAGGGAAAAGGGTGGAACTTACATATTCTTTGTCGGTAAGCGGCAGTGTTAAACTGATTGGCTCCGCATTTGGCGATGAAATATATGTATGATTGTAACTGAAAGAAAAACCATTTTCGTCTTCTTTCAAAACACCTGCAAGCGAATCGTACATATACACATTGGCTTTTTTCATTCTTCATCGTTTTTTAATTCAACAACTCCCAATTTTGAGTTGAACAAATGCAAAAGTTGGTCAACTTTGTCCATTTGAAGACTCGTTTTCCCTTGTTCAAGATCGCGAACGAACCGCAAACCTACACCTGCCTTTTCTGCCGTTTCCACCTGCGTCAGCCGATACCGCTTGCGAGCATTTTTTACAAAAGTTGATAATTCACTACTCATATTCGTTATTTTATACCCGAAGGGGTGTAAATTTTGTCAAAAGTATAATTTTTTTAAAAATTTATATCAATTCGGGTATAAAATTTTAAGATACCACAGAAAATAAGCAAGATTTATACCCGAAAAGGTATGAGAGAACCTTACGAGAAAATATAGTTGTTTACTGGTGACAAGGGGCATTGGGAAATAATATTTTAATAGAAAACAAATTGATAGAATGTTTCAATCTTGGTTGAAGGCAGAACAAGATGGGCAGGAGTTGAACTGAAAATTCTAAATTTTACGCTCAGTAGTAATTTTCACCGAAAAAATTTTACGCTCAGAGAAATTTGTTTGCGTAATTTGTTCAAAAGGTACACCTTCCAATGCGTTGACCAAAAGATAGGGAGGGTGGCGGGAAGTTTACATTTTTTTTGTATTTTTGTTTTTATAAAAACAAAAAATCTTTCTTTGATAATTTTATAATCATAAGAAAATGAATGTATTAACTATTAAAAGAGAAGTCGAAGAACGTGATGTTATATCCGTTTTGGAAATATTTAATATTTGCACAAACGAACGCACTGTTGTTGCCACGTTTGATGAACTGATAGAAGCACCAAACTGGTTGAAAGACGGAAAAACGTTGTTGTTCAATGGTCATGGAAAGTTGTACACATATAATCTTGAAACACACGAAAGGCGTGAAGTTAATACCGGATTCTGTACGCAGTGTAACAACGACCACGTACTATCTCCCGCGCACGACAAGGTGGCCGTGAGTCATCACACTATAGAAGACGGACAAAGCCGTGTGTATGTGATTCCGTTTGCAACGGGTAAGCCGGAACTTATTACTCCCATCGCGCCAAGTTACTTACATGGCTGGTCACCAGGCGGAAAGACGTTGGCGTATTGTGCCGAACGCAATGGTGAATATGATATTTACACCATTCCCGCTTGTGGTGGCGAAGAAAAACGGCTGACAACGGCGGAAGGACTCAACGACGGTTGTGAATATTCTCCGTGTGGGAAATACATCTGGTTCAATAGTGTACGCACTGGTCTGATGCAGATATGGCGTATGCGTGCCGATGGCAGTGAACAGACACAGATGACATTCGACGAAAATAGCGATAGTTGGTTCGCACATGTTTCGCCCAATGGGAAACACGTCGTGTATATCTCGTATGACAAAAACGACATTAACCCTGGCGACCACCCGGCAAACAAAAATGTGGAAATCCGTATGATGTCGCCAGAAGGAGGGGATTACACTACACTCGTGAAACTTTTTGGAGGTCAGGGAACTATCAACGTAAACAGCTGGTCTCCCGATAGTACGGCATTCGCGTTTGTAAGTTATAAGATGAAATAGCTTCTTTCACATACATTTCCATGCGAAAGAAACAATGTAAGATGTAACGTTTAATCTCCCGCATCATCCGAAAAATCTTGCACGCAGCAGTATTTGTAGGTAGAGTGTGGTCGGATGGCAACGCCAATTCGGTTGTATTTTGCCGATAGTATGTTTTTGCGATGTCCGAGTGATTCAACTCCTTGGTCGACAAGCAACTGACGAACAATGGCAAGCGCTTTTCCGTTACCAGCTGCAATGTTTTCTGCCACAGCACCTCCGTTATAATATTGTCGCACTCTGTCGAATGTTTTCGTGCCGTCTGAAGATGCATGTTGCACCAATCCTTTCGGACCTATGTCTTCGGCGTGTGCCGCCGAGGCCTTGCACAATTGCTCGTTGGGATAGAGCATTGGAACGTCTTTGGTTGTGTCGAGTGTCTCTACAAGCGATTTCTCATAACTGTTGTCGGAGTCCCGTATATCAAGCAATGCATCGCAGAAAGCCTTTCCGTCGAGACGGGCAAGGTTACAGAAGAATATCACATCTCTTTCGTCGTCTGTCAGGTATGAAACCTCTTTTGCCGTGTTGGCCATATCCTGTTGTTCTTGGGTAAAGTATTGGTCAACAAGTTCTTGAACACTTTTTTCTTCCTCTATTTCGGGTTCTTCAATGATTTCCTCACATCCTGCCATGGCAAACAACAGAAATAGGGCAGATAATATTTTTTTTATAGGTACTTTCTTCATTATTTTTCGTTTTTATTCGTTCTCAAATTCCCCAAATTTTACGTCTGAAAATTTTCACAAATATAATTATTTGTAAACGCAAATACGGAAGAAAGCACGACATCTATGGAAATCCTCCACAAAAATTGTTTTTTCTTGTTGCAACGAGGAATAAAAAAGAATTTCTTTTCTTTGTATGAAAAGTAAGTTGTAGTTATGAATATAAAAGATTCTCAATTTGAATTGCTTGTAGCCAAGGAACAAGTTCAATGTGTGGTGGAGGATACGCGTGAAATAATTAAATCCCTTGATGGCGAGGTGGTTTTTGTCGTTATGGCAAATGGTGCCAATTGGTTTTCACAACGGGTGTTCGAGCATTTCCCGTCGAGTGTTTTCGATATAGAATATGCGTTGTTGAAAAGTTATTCGGGTACGAAAAGGAATTCTATCACTACGTTGTCAATGCCAGACGAGGGAAGCATTTGTGGCAAGACGGTTATGATACTCGAAGATTTCATTGATTCAGGGAAAACCATTGAATATATGATGGATTGGTGTTTGCAAATTGCACATGCGAAGCGGGTGCTCGTTTGTCCGATGTGCATAAGAGAAGGTGTTGATGCTGCTCGCTACAATGTGACAAATCATCCATTGGTGATTCCAAAGGATAAATGGATTGTCGGCTGCGGACTTGATTACGATCATTGGGGTAGAAATCTTGCGGATTTGTATTATATGATTAAATAGTTGACTTGATTATGATGTACAATCGTCCTCAAAATAGTTTCAGGAAGGATCTTTGTTCAAGTTAAAGATATTTTTCGTTAGAGAAATCCTTTTTTTTGTATTTTAGACGAAAATTTTTCACGAGTATGATGATTTCAACGCGAGGTCGATACGCAATTAGAGTTATGATTGATTTGGCGGAACAAGGTTCTTCTAACTATATCCGCTTAAAAGATATTTCTGAACGTCAGGATATTTCATTGAAATACCTGGAAAACATAACGACCAGCCTTTCCAAGGCAGGGCTTATTGAAGGCGTGCACGGACGTGGCGGCGGTTACAAGTTGAATCGTGCCCCCGAAGAGTATAAAATACGAGAAATATTGACCGTGACCGAAGAATCGTTGGCTCCCGTGGCGTGCCTTGAATGTGGCGCAAAAGTCTGCGAACGGAAATCTATCTGCCGTACGCTCCCAATGTGGGAAAAATTATACAAAACAGTTTGTGATTTCTTCGATAGCTACACTTTGGCAGATTTGATAAAGAAAAAGCCAGATTTTGGGTATTTTAATGCGTCGTTGTAACCTTTGTTACACAAATACTGGCATGAACGCACGAGGTACAAAGATATGTTTTCTCATTTGGGTCTTGATTGGCTTGTCATTCAACGGTTTTTCGCAAAAGTTAAAAACCTACGAGGATTCGGTCAAGTATGACAAAAAAATGGCTGAATTTGAAAAAATTTTTGTCTCTGCCAATTTGGAGAAAAATCGCCAAAATTACGACCAAGCCCAACTGTTATACTTTGACTGCTTAAAAATTAAGCCCTCAAGTGCCGCCGTCTATTACGAATTGGCACAGGTTTGCACTGCCAAGAATAACTTCACCGAAGCCGAAGAATACGCCAAAAAGGCGGTAAAATTTTCACCCGATAATTTTGAGTATAAACGCTTTTTAGACGATTTATATGTGAAAATGGGTAAAAAAAGATAATTTTGGGAAAAATTTGTAGATGAATAGGGTATTAACATATATTGTTTTGGGCTTGTTGCTGTTTTCTTCGTGTCATTCGTCGAAAAACGTGGTGAGCGACAAAGATTTGAAACAGTTTGAGATATCTGCGTTATATGACTCTATTACAAAGCATTATGGTGATTTCAATACGGTCAAGTTTTCATTTGCACTCGATGTGAAAGGCGCAAAGGCAATTCCTCAAATCAAGGGAAATATCCGTATTAAGAAGGACAGCATTGTGTGGCTTGGCGTGTCGGCAATGAACATTGACGTGTTTCGTGCGGTTCTGACTCAGGATAGCGTGAAATTTTACTCCAAATTGCAGAAAACCTATTTTGGCGGGCCACTTGACTCTATCTCAAATATAACGGGTTTATCAATCGATTATAAGACAATTGAGGCTATTCTGCTTGACGAGTTGTTTCTTTGTACTCAAGGACAGCGTGTTGATACGGTTGAGTTGTTCAAGTCGTTCGATATCAATAAGAAAGACAATAAAATCGTGCTAAAGTCTCATTCGAAGAAAGAATTCAAGAAAAACGACACGATTCCCTTGTTGCAAACGTGGCAAATCGCCAATTCCAATTTGAGAATTCACGAGGTTGATATTGTTGAGGAAAGCGCGAAACTCGACAATGAAAAGGTGAAAATCAAGTTGTCATATTCCGATTTCGAGACGATTCAAAATATTTCGTTTCCGTTGAATTTGAGCGTGAAGGCAAAACTTCCGACAAAGAAAATCAACTGTGATTTGAGATACTCGAAAGTCATTTTTAACGATAAATTGTCGTTCCCGTTCAATAATCCCGATAAATATCAAAAAGTTGATTTGAAGTGAAAAAGATTCTGTTCGTCATATTTGCTTTGATTTTGTGTGTTCCGACAGAGAGTTTCTGCCAGAAAGGGAAGAAAACCGTGAAACAGGTGCAGGCAGAAGCCGCCAAAGCAAAGAAAGAAATAGAGCGGACAAGCAAGTTGTTGAAGGAAACGGAAAAAAGCAAGTCAATCTCCATTGAACGCGCCACGTTGCTTGGGCAACAGATTGTTGAGCGTAGGAATTATGTGAATTCTCTGCAACAGGAAATTGAGTTTATCGAACAAGACATTTTTGCCACTAATTCCCAAATACACACGCTTACAACCAAATTGGAGGAAGTCCAGAAAGATTACAATCAGACGTTGTTCACCTTGTACAAGGTCAATTCTCAGTATGAACAACTGATTTTCATTTTGTCGGCCGACGACTTCAATCAGGCATACAATCGATTGAAATATTTGCAGTATTACTCCGATTATATGATTCAGCAAGCGGAGCGAATCAAGACGTTGCAAGACAGCCTGAACGCCCGAAAATATGATCTGGAGAAAATGCTCACGAAAAAGAAAAATCTTGTTTCTGAAAAGCAGTCCGAAGCCCGTAAATTGGAGCAGGACAAGTATTTGGAAGACGTAACCATTAAAAAACTAAATGCTCGTCAGCAGGATTTGAAAAAGAAACTTGCCGAGAAACAAGCACTTGAACGTAAGTTGAATAAACAAATTGAAGCGTTGATTAAGGCTGAACTTGAGGCAAAACGCAAGGCGGCCGAAACTAAGAATAAGACCAATAATGCAACGACGGTAAATACGTTGACACCAGAGGAAAAACTCGTGTCGAAGAATTTTGCCGAAAACAAGGGACGCTTGCCGTGGCCGACTGCTACGGGAAAAATCACGGAACATTTCGGACGCCATAAACATCCTACGTTGGAATATGTTGAGGTTGAAAGTAATGGTATCTCAATAGCCACTACGAAAGGTGCCCGTGCTCGTGCTATTTTCGATGGCACAGTGTCAAAGGTTGTTCTTATTCCGGGTCGAAACACAGCAGTGCTTATCAAACACGGAAATTATTACACGGTTTACGATAACCTTGTGACTGTCAATGTGAAAGCAGGACAGCAAATCAAGGCAAAACAAGAAATAGGCACTATCTACACCGACCCGGAAACTAATTCTACCGTTTTGCAATTGCAAATTTGGAAAGAACTCGAAAAATTGGATCCTGAACAGTGGCTTTCGAAATAATGCCTATGGAGAAATCCAATATCAATATCATTCTCAATGAGTTAGATAAATTCACCAAAAAATTTTATACCAACGAATTTATTAAAGGGCTCATTTTGTTTGTGCTGATTGGCGCCTTCTATTTCTTGATAATCACGTGTGCTGAATATTTCGCATTTTTCCCCACAACGGTTAGAACAATAGTCTTCTACGTCTCAATTGCATTGGCTCTCGTGGCGTTTGTGAAATATATTGTGATTCCGTTCGGAAAAATTCACAAAATCGGAAAAGTCCTTTCCCACAAGGAAGCGGCGGAAATTGTAACGAAGTTTTTCCCCGAAATACAAGATACGTTGCTCAACACGCTCGAATTGTCCGACGAGGCGTCGTATGCCGACAATGCGTTGGCAATTGCTGCCATAAACCAGAAAATAGCGCGATTGCGACCTATCCCGTTTGAGTCGGCCATTGATTTCAAGAAATTGCTGGGGTATTGGAAATATTTTGTCGCCTTGCTCCTTATTGTCGTTTTAGTGCTGGTATTCTACCCTCGCGCCATTGCTGACGGAGCAAAACGAATCGTGAAACACAATGAATTTTTTGAAAAACCCGCTCCGTTTGAGTTTTTTCTTGACAATGATTCTCTCACGGTGCTAAAAGGTCAGGATTTTACGATTATAATGCACGTAGAAGGCAAATTTGTGCCTGAACGGGTAAACATCTCAATTGGGGGGAATGTCTTTCTTATGACGAAAAAAACGGCATCCTCGTTTGAGTATGTTATTCGCGGGTGCAATAATTCCTTGAATTTTGCCTTCGTTGCCGACGAATATCGCTCCAAAACATATCAGTTGCAAGTGTTCCCGCTCCCGCAACTGCTTGGTTTTACTATTGTTGCGACGGTTCCGTCCTATACTTTGCTTGATAATGTGACCGTAACAAATACGGGAGATTTGACAATTCCTGTCGGCACGCGAATTTCGTGGACCGTGGATGCCGCCGACGCCGATTCGTTGTTTTTCGTGTCGGAAGAAAACGAACAAATCGCTTTTTCTAAAAAAGATGACAAATTTGTTCTCAGTCAACGAATTATGACGACAACACCTTATACGTTGATTGGCAAAAATGCGTATCTCGACACGGTACAGATTATAAAATATACGTTTACCACCATTCCCGATGTTAGGCCAACCATTCAAGTTGAACAAAAACAGGATAGTTCGCAGTATTTTACCTACTATTTCAAGGGTGAGATTCAAGACGATTACGGCTTCTCTTCGTTGGATTTTGTGTATTTCTTGAACGATTCTGCTTCAAGCCAAGTACGCGTTCCTTTGGAATTTTCGCCGGCCAATGCGCACCAACAGTTCTTTTATATGTTCGATTTCGCTCAGTTTTCAAAAGGCGATGTTGTGAATTATTATTTTGAAGTGTTTGATAATGACGCAGTTAACGGCTATAAGTCGGCACGAACGGTAACGTATGATTTCAAGATACCAACGCAGGAGGAACTTGAAAAAATGCAGGATGAGTTTTCACAACAAATCGAGTCTTCGTTTAATCAATCGTCGTCGCTTACGCAAGAATTGGTGAAGGATTTCGACAAATTGAAACAGAAATTGCTCAACGAGAATCTTTCCGATTGGGAACGCAAACAGGCTCTTGAGGAAATGCGTCAAAAACAAGAACAGATAAAGCAAAATGTGGAAGAATTGATGCAATCGCTTGAACAAAAGAACGATATGCAGAATAAGTTGTCGGAACGTGACGAGGAAATTCTTCGGAAACAGAAAGAAATTGAAGACTTGCTCAATGCGCTGATGGATGACGAACTCAAAAAAATGATGGAAGAATTTAATCAGATGATGGATAATTACAATAAAAACGAGTTTATTCGCAAATCTGAGGAAATGAAAATGTCGTTTGAAGAGCTTTCAAAACAACTTGACAGGGATTTAGAACTGTTGAACAGAATGGATGTTGAGGAATCGGTTAATCAAACGAGCGAACGCCTGCAAGAACTTGCTGAGGAACAACGTGCATTGTCGGAACAGTTAAAAAGCGAGAAAAATTCAGAGGAAATTCAACATAAACTTGACGAGATTTCTCGTGAATTGGAATCTATTGAGAAAAAATACGAAGACGCTCAAAAGAAAAATGAATCATTGCAGCAAAAGTTTGACTTACCAAGTTTTGACAAACAGTTCCAAGACATAAAGAACGCTATGCGGCAAAGTCAGGAGGAACAGCAACAGGGGCAACGTTCAAAATCCTCGAAATCAATGAAAAACGCCGCCGAGCAAACTCAGCAACTTGCCGAAAATATGCAGAATATGATGCAGCAACAAATGGCTCATCAGAATATGGAGGATATGGCGAATATGCGGCAGATTCTTGAAAATCTGCTCACGTTCTCGTTCCAACAAGAGGATTTGATGGCGCAAACGGGTAAACTTTCGTATGCCGACCCAAAATATGCCGAGGTGGCAAACAAACAAAACATTTTACAAGAGAATTTCAAGATAATTAAAGACTCGCTCTATACGCTGAGTTTACGTGTCCCGCAGATTTCGCAGTCAATCAATAATGAAATGTTCGAGATACTGAAAAACGGGAATGCCGTAATCGATAATCTTGAACAACGACAACGAAGTCTGGCGAGAGTTAGTCAGCAGTATATCATGACATCGGCCAATAATCTTGCACTGCTTTTCTCCGAAGTTCTGCAACAAATGCAACAGCAGGCGGCACAGCAAATGGAAGGCCAGCAACAATGCCAAAATCCACGCAATAGCGGCAAGGGACAGAAACCGTCGTTCCAACAAATGAAACAGATGCAGCAGTCGCTCAAAGAACAAATGCAACAGATGATGCAGCAAATGAAGGAGGGAGGAATGCCGTCGGGACAAATGCAGAAACAACTGAGCGAAATGCTTATGAAGGAACAAATGCTCAAACAGTTGGGAAATCAAATGATGAAAGATGGCGAACTTTCACCCGAAGGTGTTCAGCAATTAAAAGACATTCAGCGACTTCTAGACCAAACCGAACGAGATATTGTCAATCAGAATATTACTCCTCAAACGCTTATGCGTCAGGAACAAATTCTTACTCGTATGCTCGAAGCCGAAAATGCCGAGAAAGAACGTGACCAAGACAAGGAGCGAGAGTCGAAAACGGCCACACAACGCCCGTCCGACAATGCGAAAAAAATGTTCAAGCAAACCGAAATTGAGAAACAACAATACGATGACGTGCTACAGGAAAACGCCGTAAAACTGAAACCGCAGTATCAGAAAATCTATTCGGATTATATCATTAATCTGAATGAGAATTAGTCGACACAGGCTATCAAATAAATCACAAACTCTCCGAAAGGGCTTTCCACAAATTATCTTCGGGAACAGGAGCGGTAATTTTTATTGATTCTTTGGTAACAGGATGAATAAATTCCACAGAGCGGGCATGAAGCGAAATTCCACCGTCTTTGTTGCTTCGTTCTGCACCGTATTTTAAGTCGCCTTTTATCGGGCACCCCATGTGCGAAAGTTGACAACGAATTTGGTGATGCCGTCCCGTATGTAGGTCTATTTCAAGTAGATGATAGTTCTCTGAAGATGCAATGAGCGAATAACTCAGCCGTGCAAGTTTTGCATCCTTGGCATCTTTTTGACACACAAACGATTTATTCTTTTTCGCATCACGACGAATATAGTCTTCAAGCGTGGCTGATTCAACTTTGGGAAGATTTTTAACGATTGCCCAATACGTTTTCTTGATTTCCTTTGAACGAAATTGCTCGTTGAGTCGTGTCAGCGCCTTGCTTGTGCGGGCAAACACCACCACGCCGCTCACAGGTCGGTCTATTCTATGCACCGCATTCAGGAAAACGGCTCCGGGCTTGTTGTATTTGATTTTGATATACTGCTTCGCCAAATCCTCGAGAGCCACATCGCCCGTCGTATCGGCTTGCACAAGCATATTGTTCGGTTTGTTCGCAACCAGAATGTGATTATCCTCGTATAAAACTTGAAAATCCATTAATACTGTTCGTTTTCATTAGGAAAATCACCCGATTTCACATCTCCGATATATCCTTTGGTCGCTTCGGTTATCACAGAAAACAAATCGGCGTAGCGACGTAGGAAACGAGGAGAAAAATCCTTGTTTATTCCCAACATATCGTGTAACACAAGTACCTGACCGTCAACACCACCACCGGCTCCAATGCCGATAATCGGAATCTTCACCTCCTTGGCGATTTTTTCAGCCAAAACGGCAGGAACTTTCTCTATCACAATGGCAAAACAGCCAGCTTCTTCCAACTTATGGGCGTCGGAAATCAGTTTTTTTGCTTCCGCTTCCTCTTGAGCACGCACGGCATACGTTCCGAATTTATTGATAGACTGTGGCGTAAGTCCAAGGTGTCCCATTACTGGGATTCCAGCAGTAATGATACGTTTTATAGAATCGATAATTTCCTCACCGCCTTCCATTTTTACTGCACCACAGCCGGTTTCCTTCATAATTCTCACAGCCGAATGAAGCGCTTCAATCGGGTCGCTTTGATACGAGCCAAACGGCAAATCAACAACAATCAACGCACGATTTACCGCCCGTTGCACCGACGCGGCGTGGTAAATCATCTGGTCCAACGTGATTGGTAATGTGGTGACATTTCCCGCCATCACATTTGAAGCAGAATCGCCTACAAGAATCACGTCAATTCCAGCATGGTCCAAAATTTTTGCCAAAGAATAATCGTAGGCCGTAAGCATTGAAATCTTCTCGCCACGCTGTTTCATCGCTTGTAAAACGTGCGTGGTAACCACTTTTTCGGAAATTGTATTCGCTGTTGACATCGTTAATAAATTTAAAGCAAAGGTACATTTTTCATCGTGTTAATGACAATTACTTTTGCATTTTTTCGCGAGATGAAAAAAATGAAAATTCAATAAACACATATAAGAAAAACAAACCAACAATAAACAGACCGTAAAATAACTTAATTTCTTTGGAAGAAACCTCGTCAAACCATAACAAAGGTATGGTTAAAAATAAGTAACACAGAAACTTAATCGTTCGTATGACAATGATTTTAAACATACTTGACTTGTCCTGTTTTTTTGTCAAAAAAGCAAATGCAAGTTCTCCAAGCATATTCACAATAGAGAATGCAGAAATAAGCGTGAGAGTGTATCTGAGCGTTTCCTTCGGAGAAAGGGTAATGCCAAGAAAAAACAAAATTGCGTATGTGAAACAATGTATCGTTGCCCGACGAAGAAAGAAATTCATTTTCCCAATTTTATAAAATCCTTAATCGCCAAATATATTGCGGCAAACACCGCCACAAGAGAACAAACGATAGTGAAAACCTGATTTTCGTTTTCAAAAACCTCGTCTAATTTCTGCCCGCCGAAAACACCAACAAGGATTACGACCAGCATTTCTATACCGATATTGGTATATTTTATGAAATTGTTGATGTTATTTTTTTTCAACTGTCGCGTCTTTTTCGCCGTTCATTTTGCATGTGCCGGTAAAAATTGCTCCTGGCTCAATGGCAAGTTTTGTCGTAATAATATCGCCAAGGAATTTCGCGGTTGCACGCAACGACAACAAATCTTTTATGGTAAGTTTTCCGTTAACGGAACCTTCCACGTCACAGTTCTGACATGTGATTTCTCCTTTTACATCGCCAGTTTTACCAACGACAATCTTACCTTTTGCCGTTAAGTTTCCCGACAAAACGCCGTCAATTCTCATATCGCTATCGCAGGTAATGTCACCATTTATAACGGTTCCCGATGTAATCAAGTTTGTTGAAAATGCTCCGTTTTCAGATTTTCCCATATTTGTAATTTTTTAGTGAGCAAATATACATAAAAAATCCTTGCAAAAGCAGATTTTTTCGTTTTTATGCAAAAACGCATCTCTCATTTTCGTTATTCTTCATTGCAATGAGATTTTCAATATCTTTGTTGCCGAAAAACGTTTACGATGAAGGCGTATCGCTCGTGCATAGTACTATTTCTGCTGTTTTGCTTCCAAATTTCGGGCAAGGCACAACGCTTGGAATATGCCTATTGGGAAACCTACGGGCAATATGTTCCTTTGGCGGTTGCCGAGTTTGGCGGTTGCGTCGGTTTAGACGCACACGACACGTTTTGGTTGCGTTCTTTCAAAATCGGAACGGCCTTTGTGTCGGAATTTGTCATCGTGAAATCATTGAAATCGGTAATTGACGAGGAACGACCCGACGGACGGAGTAATAACTCGTTTCCTTCGGGACATACGGCCACGGCATTCAACGGTGCGGAATTGGTGCGATATGAATATGGCACGTGGTGGGGCGTGGGAGCCTATACGTTGGCAACAGCCGTGGGTTTGTCGAGAGTATATCACAAACGGCATTACATCTGGGACGTAGGCGCGGGAGCATTATGTGGCGTGCTTTCAGCACGAATAGGCATACAAACCGTTTCAAAAATCAAGGAAAAACGAGATTCTAAAATCGAAGATATTTCGTTCTCTCCCGTATTTTCACCGCAAAACGTCGGTTGTCATCTTTCATTGAGGTTTTAAAGTCATCAATTCAGAGATTTCCCTATCTTTGTCGAAAGAATTTTGCTATTCGTATGATTTATTTAACCCCAACGCATTGGAACGACTATCGTTTGATAGATTCCGGAAATTTTGAGAAACTTGAGCAATTCGGTTCTGTAATCACTCGTCGCCCCGAGCCACAGGCAGTTTGGGACAAATCGCTCCCAGAATCGGAATGGCAAAAACGTTCCACCATAGATTTTGTAGCTCGTTCAAGCAACAGTGGCGACTGGATTAAGCATAAACCTATTCCCGATGCATGGAATTTAAAGTACGACTACCTGAATTTAACGTGTAACCTTAAATTTACATCGTTCAAACACGTGGGAATTTTTCCCGAGCAAGCAGTGAATTGGGACTATATTTCATCAATCTGCAAAGCGAACAAAGGGTTGAAGGTGTTGAACCTGTTTGGTTACACGGGAATTGCCTCGGTTGCCGCCCGTGCCGCCGGAGCCGATGTCACGCACCTTGATTCGGTGAAACAGGTGGTTTCGTGGACGAAGCAGAATATGGAAAGTTCGGGCTTGGACAACATTCGTTGGATAGTGGAAGATGCACGGAAATTTGTGGCGAAAGAGGTGAAACGAGGCAATCTTTATAATGGTATCATTATGGATCCGCCTGCGTTCGGTCGTGGCGCGAATGGCGAAGACTGGAAACTTGAACGTGATTTGAACGCATTATTAAAAGACGTTGAAAAAATCCTCGACAAGCAAAAGTTTTTCTTTATTCTCAACACATACTCGCTTGGCTTTTCGGCATTTATACTCGAGAATCTGGTAAACGAGATTTTCAAAAATCACAAAGCCGAAAAAGAATTTGGCGAATTGTATTTGGAAGATGATTTCAAGAAAAAACTGCCCCTTGGCGTAATTGCTCGGTTTACCAATCTCAAGTCGTAACAAAATACGAATATAATTTTTGAATTTAATACGTTTTGATTTGTTACTTCGGAGATTCTTTATATTTTCACAAAAATTTTAAATGGAATGATTATGAAAAAATATCTTTTGTTTGCTCTTTTTGCTATTCTTTCATTAGGTTTTATAAGTTGTAATAAAGATAAGGATGTGCCAACCCCATTGTATTCAGTAGCTTTTGACTTACAAGGAAAGGGTACGCCCATTGATACCATCTACGATGTAGCAGAAGATTCTTTTCTTACAAACCAATGGGAACCAACTGACGAGCATTATGTTTTTGAGGGTTGGTATAAAGATTCTGAAACAACCATTCCTTGGAATTTTGAAACAGACAAAGTGACTGAAAATACAACACTTTATGCAAAATGGACGGCTCAAAAACATTGTTGTATTGCCGTTTTTAGAACGCAACTTTCTGACGTAAAGATAAAAAATGACACTCTTGACTATTCTTCTCTTGTGACTCGTCCGGCAGATCCCGAAAGTGACGAGTACGTTTTTCAAGGATGGTATTCTGATAAAAGTTGTACGAAAGCGTGGGATTTTGAAAATGACCGTGTCACTCAAAAATACAACTATCTTTATGCAAAATGGACTCCAAGATATTATTATTACGGAGCAGAACTATATTCTCAGGAAACTTTCAAATATGGTCGTTTTGAGGCAAAAATGAAGATGGCATACGCTCCGGGCTGCGTAAGTTCCATGTTCTTGTATTACAACAATTCAGATAAAGGAGGAAATTATATTTGGAATGAAATTGATATAGAAGTGCTTGGAAAAGACGTAAACGGATTTCAGTCCAATATCATTACAGGAAAAGCAGGTGCTCAAATTACGAGTGAAAAAATGCACAAAACGACCACGCCTCCTAACAGCGAGTATCATACGTATGTAATTGAATGGACTCCCGAGTACGTTTCATGGGCTGTTGACGGAGTAGAATTGCGTAGAACCGAGGCTGGCGCGACAAAACAACAAATTGAAGCGATGAATGGAGATGAAAAACAAAGTCTGCGTTTCAATTTGTGGATACCGAACACCAATTTGGATTGGGTAGGGGAGTTTAAGAGCAAGAATCTTCCAGTTATGCAATATATTGACTACGTAAAGGTGTATGAATACAATGCTGATACGCAAGATTTTACAGAACTCTGGACAGATGATTTCGATTCTTACGACGCAACTCGTTGGAATAAGGGCGATTGGAAAATGGATCAATCGTGGGAAAAGAAAGACAATGTTACGGTAGAAGACGGAAATCTTGTTCTTCATTTAACAAAAGTAGAAAGATAATTCCCTTATGGACTCCGAAGAGCAGCAGCGCGAGCAGAAAATCGTGAAAGTGACGTTGGTCGGCTTTGTCGCCAATTTCTTTTTATCAATTGGGAAATTTGTCGCTGGAATTGTGGGCAATAGTGGTGCAATGATTGCCGATGCCGTCCATTCCATTTCCGACTTCGTGACAGATATCATCGTGCTTTTTTTCGTGAAAATTTCGTCAAAACCCAAAGATGAGTGTCACGATTACGGGCATGGGAAATATGAAACGTTGGCGACGGTCATCATTGGCCTATTGCTTGCCCTGGTTGGCATAGAAATATTTATTTCGAGTGTAAAGACGATAGTTGCCTTTATTCGTGGAGAGCAAATTGCCCAGCCGGAACTTATCGCCTTGCTGGCTGCCGCAATTTCTATATTGGTGAAAGAAGGATTGTTTCAATATACGAAATGTGTGGGGAAAAGCGTCAACTCCTCGGTGGTGGTGGCGAATGCGTGGCATCATCGTTCCGACGCGCTTTCGTCAATCGGAACATTGATAGGCATTGGAGGAGCATATTTTTTAGGCAAAAAATGGGCTGTTTTAGACCCCGTTGCCGCCATTTTTGTTTCCATTCTGATTTGCAAGGTGGCGTACGACTTATTTATCCCAGGAATACAAGAACTCTTGGAACGTTCGTTACCAAAGGAAACCGAAGATGAGATACTGAAAATCGTTTGTCAAGATCCGTTGATTAGCAATCCACATAATCTAAAGACACGAAAAATAGGAGCAAATATCGCCATTGAAATTCACGTAAGAATTCCCGCGGAAACTACCGTTGCCGTTGCGCACGACAAAACCGACGAAATAGAACGCAATCTTCGGAATGTGTACGGTGAAAAAACACAAGTGATCATTCACGTTGAACCGTGCAAATAGTTATTGAAAAGAAAAGGGTAAAATCATTTTAGAGAACACGGCTCATTTTCTTTCCTACATATTTTTTTGCAATAAGGCACAATCGATTCGTTTTTCTCGATTTTGATTCCTGTGATCCCAGCTCGTGTGGCTGCTTCTATGTCGCGACTTCCGTCTCCTATGAGGAATGATTTCTCCCTGTCGATGTCAAATTCTTTTATTGCCTTCTCAATCAGCAGTGTCCCCGGCTTACGACATTCACAAGGACCAGAAATTTCTGGATAATGCGGACAATAATACACGGCTGCGATGTTGATTCCATGTTTTTTGAGTTCGTCGCACATATATGCGTGGAGTTTTTTTACATCATCGTCAGTATAAAGTCCTTTGGCAACACCTGCCTGGTTGGTAATCACAATGAAGATGAAACCCGCATCACGAAGCATTTTTAGCCCGTCAAAGAGTCCCTCGTTAAAATGGAAATCTTCAATTTTGTATGTGTAATACAATGAACCATCGTTGATTACACCATCTCGGTCAAGAAAAATAGCTTTGGTCATGAGCAATGAATTTGTAAGTTGTCATATGCAAGAAAAATATTTTGTGGTAACGTCTTGCTGGTCGTCTCATAGAAGCCGATACTATGACTGCAATGTGTAAGATATGCTTGTTTCGGCTTAACTTTTTGAATGATTTCAATCGCTTGCGAAACGTTGAAATGAGAATAATGTTCTTCAAATCGCAATGCGTTAATGACAAGTATTTCCGTGCCTTCAAGCAGTTTCATCGTCGTTTCGGGAATGAACGACGCATCGGTGATGTAGGCAAACTGTCCGATTTTGTATCCGAAAATGGGCAAATCCATGTGTTTAACTCGCAATGGTTGAATGGTAATGCCTTTGTACGAAAATGCTTCTTCTGTGATTTCTTGAAGATTCATCATTGGAGAGCCGGGATATGGGTGTTCTTTGAAAACGTATGCGTATTCCCGTTTAATGGCTTCTACAACGCGTTGTTCTGCAAAGATCGGTAACGGTTCGAATTTCATAAAATTAAACGGTCGAATGTCGTCCAGACCTGCCAAATGGTCTTTGTGCTCGTGCGTAATGAAAATTGCGTCAAGCGAAGTTATGTTGTTCGTAAGCATTTGCTGACGGAAGTCGCAACCAGCGTCAATCACAAAATGCACGCCGTTCACGTCTAAAAAGAATGCTGTCCGCAATCTTTTGTCGCGCTTGTCTTGCGAGTGGCAAACGGCACAGTTGCAACCAATTACAGGAACTCCTTGTGAAGTGCCAGTCCCTAAAAATATGCCGTTAATTGTGTATCGTTCCATTATTTTTCTTCTTTTTCTGGATAGGGAACACGTGCGTGATACATATTTATCAGTTTTTCAACAAATACCCGTTTAACCTTGTCAAGGTCGCGAAGTGTGATGTCGGCAAATTCAAGTTGTTTGCTTTGAATTTGATGGTCGATGATTTTTTGTACCAATTCTTCAACCAATTCTGGTGAAGAAAGATTTGCACTTCGTGAAGCAGCTTCAACACCATCGGCTAACATAATGACAGCCAATTCTTTATTTACAACTTTCGACGTAGGATATTGGAACTTGCTTTCATCGACGGGCTGGCCAGGGTGCAATTTCTTGTATTTGTCAAGGAAAAATGCCGTTTTTGAGTTTCCGTGATGACCATAAATGATTTCTTCCAACGAATAAGGCAATCCATTTTTTCGTGACAATTCACGACCGTAAATCACGTGATTAATAATGATTTCGGCACTTTTCTCAGGCTCCAGATTATCGTGAGGATTCTCTTTAAATGTCTGGTTTTCAACGAAAAATGCAGGATTTTTCAATTTTCCTATATCATGATACAATCCTCCTATTCGTCCTAATAATTCGTTACCTCCAATTTCCCGTAAAGCAACTTCGGCAAAGTTGGCAACTTGCAATGAATGTTGGAACGTACCAGGTGCTTTCTCCGAAAGTTCTCTTAAAACTCCACGGCTCGTATCGGAAAGTTCAAACAATGTCAAATCCGAAGGGAATCGGAATATTTTTTCAAAGATGAAAATAAGAAGATACGTAGTGAGCAACAATACGCAACTTGCCAAAAACCAAAGCAATTGTTTCCAGTCAATGTCGGCTATGCCACCAAGTTTTACCAATGAAAGTCCAAAGTAAATTATTGTGTATGATCCAAATGCAATAATTGCCGTCCAAAACAGGAAACTACGTTGGTAATGATTTCCCAAACTATACAAGGCAATCACGCCGACAGAAATCTGTAGGAATGTGAAGTCAAATGGGTTCGGTGCTATGAAGCCGATAATCAGCATTGTAACAATATGAACGAACAAGGCGACTCTTGCGTTGAGGAAATTTTTTATCAATATCGGCAATGCAACGTAAGGAATAAGATAAATGCTGATGTGGTTGAATTTGAGTGTTGCCGTTGCCAAGCCAATGAATAACACAACGACCGTTACAATGAAAAGGGAATATTTAAATTTGTGCAGTGCGTACGGGTCGGAATAGTGAATAAGGAGCAGAAGCACCAAAAAAGCCACCAAAATCAGGATAAACTGACCACCGAGAATGGCGAGTTTTCCGTCAAAAGAAACATTTCCCGCCTCGTATTCTTTCTTGAGCGAATCAAGCACTTTCTTGTCTTTTTCGGTAACGACAGAACCGCGGCTGATGATTCTCGTGCCTTCGCTCACAAAACCATATTTTTCGGAAACGGAAGCAAGCACTTGTGCTTTTTGTCGTGACGATAGTTCGTCGTTGTAAATCGTGTTGGGCACAAGCGATTGATAGATGATTTCCTTGAATTTAACTCGTTGTGTAGAATCGAAATGCGACGGAATTTTCATCATCAGGTCGCCGTGTGCTTCGGGAAGCGTGCGTACCGCTTTAAGCGAGATTCTTTGCGAAAGAGGTGCTCGTTCCACAATGAGCGTCTTGTATGGTTTTTGCACATCAATAATGCCGTTTACATAAATTTCGGCAAGCAGTTTTTCAAATTCCTGCAAACCTTGTGATTGCATCAACGAATGAAAATCGCGGATGGAATCGGGGACGAAATGAGGTAATTCTTGTGTGTAATGTACAAAAATGGAATCTGTTACGCGAGCATATATTGTTGAGTCATATTTGTAACACGGCGAAAACTTTTGCATCGCGCTGTCGCGTTGATTTTGAATTTCCTCCTCGGTTTTATCGATAGAAAAACTGAACGGAGCATACAAATCGTCGTGAAACCAGACTTTATTCTGCTGATATTCATATTCAAACTTCTTCTCGTTTGGCATTATCAGCATGATGAGAGCAACGCCGAATGAGAATAGTAACAGTGTGAATATGAGTACTTTCTTGTCCTTTAACGTTGAAAAAAAATTCTTCATTGAAAAATGTTTTAAAATTCGATAGTAAAAATATATATTTACGAGCAATTTTTAAGCATAAATGTGATGACAAAATTACGATTAGTTTTCAATGTTGAAGAAGAAACCTTGATTGATGACAAATTTTTCATTCAAAAAGGGATGTTGAACCATATAGCAATGGTGCTTTCAAACGTTCGAAATAGTGAAAACGATGTGGTTTTAATTACCGCCGGCGCAATCGCTTCGGGAATAGAACAAGCGGGATTGAAGAAATATCCCGTAGCATTGAGCGACAAACAGGCCTTGGCGGCGATTGGTCAAGTGGAGTTGATAAAACGCTATCAGAATATATTCGACGAATATACGCAAATGATAGCCCAGGTGCTGTTGGCTCGCGATATCATTAATAATCCGAAACAACAGTTCAATGCAAAAAATACGTTCAAAAAACTGCTTTCGTTGGGAATTATTCCTGTGATTAACGAAAACGACACGATTTCTACGGCAGATATCGAAGTGGAAAATAATTATATGCTAACCGTTACGGTTGCCAACATTCTTTCGGCTCACGCTTTGGTGCAAATCAATAAGGATTTGTCGTTCAACGTGTTATGCAAAGGAGAGGAGTTCTCGTATTATTGCAAGGACAAGGATGTATTGTTCAAATTGTTGCGTGAATTACAAAAAACGAGTAAAGTGAAACGAGGATTTCAATATCCTTCGGTTTTCCCGCAAGAAATGAAGAAATACAAATAACATGGCTGGATTTTGTATCTTAAATGGTGAAATTGAGAAAATTAGCACCTTAAAAACGGCCCCTATTTTTGTGCTCAATGATGCCGAAAAGGAGGATATCCGTTTGTATGATACAAAACCGCTTTGCATGGGTTTACATTTTCAGAATCTGATTGCTCGTTTGCAACAAAAAAATGTAGCCATTCCCGAAAAGTTCACCAAAGAACGTATTGACCGATATGTGTCGCGTTTGCTGAATGTGAACAAGGTTTTTCGTGGGGGAGTGTGTACGTTGTTGGTTTTCTGGCAACAATTTCCCGAAGCGACGCAACCACAATTCTGCATTTTCATTGAGCCGTTGGACCGAGCAAAATTCACATTCAATGAAGTGGGACTCAAATTGGGTTTCAAGGAAATCTATTCGGAGCGACAACCCTATATTCCCGTTTCTATTTTCTCGGCAAATGAAGAATATGCCCTGAATGTTGATGCCTTGTGCCGTATTGATAGGTTAGGACATTCTTACACGACCGACAAGGGTGACTTGCTTCTGATAAAAGATACGGTGATTCACGTGTGCGAAAATATGTTGCCGTTTACCACCTATTTTACGGAATATCTGAGTAGAAATAAGAAGTGGACAATCGTGAAACATTTGCGTTTCGTAGGAAAGGACATTTACGATAGTTCCGAAGTCTTGTTGTGTAGTTCGTTTGTGGGTTTGCAGTGGGTGAGTCACGTGTATTCGCCAATGTCGGTTACCGATGCGCATGTGTACGGTTTTCGCTATGCGAAAGAATTGTTTTTCGAGATGGAACGGGCTATAGAACAGATGTAGAAAAGTCAAAAAAAAGAATCTCCACGTTTCCATAGAGATTCTTCCTTTCAAAATAGTATAAACCGAAGTTATTCAGCGAATAACGGCGTACTCAAATATCTGTCACCTGTATCTGGCAAAAGAACGACGATATTTTTCCCTTTGTTTTCGGCACGTTTTGCCAACTGTAATGCAGCAAAAACAGCGGCACCTGCAGAAATTCCGACAAGAACACCTTCTTTATGACCTATTTCCTTTCCTGTGGCAAAAGCGTCCTCGTTGGAAACAGGAATGATTTCGTCATATACCTTGGTATCAAGCACATCGGGAACGAAACCAGCTCCAATACCTTGAATTTTGTGAGGACCGGCAACGCCTGTAGAAAGCACTGCAGAACTAGCAGGCTCAACGGCTACAACTTTCACGTTAGGATTTTTTGATTTCAGATAAGAACCCACGCCCGTGATTGTTCCACCTGTTCCCACACCAGCAACGAAAATATCTACTTTTCCGTCGGTGTCTTCAAAAATTTCAGGACCAGTCGTATTGAAATGAGCTTGTGGATTTGCAGGGTTTACGAATTGTCCAGGAATGAAACTGTTAGGAATTGAATCAGCCAACTCTTGTGCCTTTGCAATGGCACCTTTCATACCTTTTGCTCCGTCCGACAAAACCAATTCTGCTCCGTATGCCTTCATAAGCTGACGACGTTCCACACTCATGGTTTCTGGCATCACTATGATAATTCTATATCCACGGGCAGCTGCCACGCTTGCCAAACCAATACCCGTGTTACCACTGGTAGGTTCAATGATGACAGAATCTTTTTTAAGTTTTCCATTCTTTTCCGCATCGTCAATCATTGCTTTTGCAATACGGTCTTTCACACTTCCCGCAGGATTGAAATATTCCAATTTCGCATAAATGTTTGCGAGCGTCTTATGCTCTTCTTCAATGTGTGTAAGTTCCAACAATGGAGTATGTCCGATTAGTTGATCTGCTGTTTTAAATATTTTTGCCATAACTATATGATTTTGAATATTTTACATTTATTTAATTTAAATTATTTTACCGCATTGAATCCACCGTCTAAGTCGGCAATAATGTCATCGATATGTTCCGTACCGATTGAAAGACGGATTGTTCCCGGTGTAATACCTTGGTCGGCAAGTTCTTCAGCCGTTAACTGCGAATGAGTCGTTGTTGCCGGATGGATTACCAAAGATTTCACATCGGCTACATTAGCCAACAAACTGAATATCTGAAGATTGTCGATAAATTTCCAAGCAGCTTCCTGTCCGCCTTCAATTTCAAAAGTGAAAATACTTGCTCCACCATTCGGGAAATATTTTTCATACAAACTATGATTTGGATGATTAGGAAGGGAAGGGTGGTTAACTTTCTTAACAAGTGGATGACTATTCAAGTATGCAACAACTTTCTTCGTGTTTTCAACGTGTCGGTCCAAACGAAGTGAAAGAGTTTCAACACCTTGTAAAAGTAAAAATGCGTTGAATGGGCTGATAGCGGCACCTTGGTCGCGAAGCAAAATCGCTCTAATGTAGGTTACAAACGCAGCTGGACCAACAGCGTCGGCAAATGAAATGCCGTGGTAACTTGGATTTGCATCGGCTATAGGAGCAAATTTGCCTGCTTTTTTCCAATCGAATTTTCCACTATCGACAATGATACCGCCAAGAGTAGTTCCGTGACCGCCCAAGAATTTCGTTGCCGAGTGAACGACGATATCTGCTCCGTGTTCGATAGGACGAATAAGGTACGGCGTTCCGAACGTGTTGTCAATTACCAGCGGAATATTGTTTTTGTGAGCAATTGCCGCAATGGCGTCAATATCGGGAATATCGCTATTCGGGTTTCCAAGAGTTTCAAGATAAATAGCTTTTGTGTTTGGTTTGATTGCATTTTCAACTTCACTCAAGTTGTGAGCATCAACAAATGTCGTATCAACACCGAATTGACGCAACGTGTGTCCCAACAAGTTAAACGTACCGCCATAAATTGTTTTCTGAGCCACAATGTTGTCACCACTTTGAGCCAACGCCTCAATAGTATATGTAATTGCAGCCGCACCCGAAGCGAGAGCCAATGCCGCAACGCCACCTTCAAGAGCCGCAACACGACGTTCTAAAACATCTTGTGTAGAGTTTGTTAAACGACCATAAATATTTCCCGCATCAGCCAAGCCAAATCGATCTGCTTCGTGGTTTGAATTATGAAATACATACGACGTTGTCTGATAAATTGGAACTGCACGAGAATCCGAAGTAGGATCTGCTTGTTCTTGACCAACATGTAACTGTAATGTTTCAAATTTTAATTGTCTCTGTGCCATAATAACCTCCGTTTTTACTATTTTGTACTGTTTCTAATAATTTGACAATGCAAAGATATAAAATAAAACATATAAACCTATGGGTTTGGTAGGTTATTTTACAATATTTTTTCTAAATCATTGATAATCAATAAGAAAAATTTTCCCTCTTTGGAAAAAATAATAAGACATTACGTAGAATATAATGTATATCATTCCTCAATTCCCAAGTGCTTAAAAGAAAAAAGGTGGATTTTATGACAAAAACTATGTTAGTAGCATTTTTGTACAAGAGATAAGGCTTCTTTCGCTGCTTTTACATCGTGAACACGAAGTATGTGAGCCCCTTTTTGTAATGCAATGGTATTGAGTACGGTTGTCCCGTTCAAAGCGTCTTCGACTGTACAATCTAACACGGCACGAATCATTGATTTACGAGAGATGCCGACCAGAACGGGGTATTGTAAATCGACAAATCTCTGTAACTGTTTCATCAGTTCATAGTTTTGTTCAACCGTTTTCCCAAATCCGAATCCGGGATCCACCACAAATTGAGAAATGCCACATTGTTTTGCGACTACAATTTTCTCTTTAAAAAATTGTAATATGTCTTCAACAACATCGTCGTATTGTGGACGAATCTGCATTGTTTGCGGTGTTCCTTGCATGTGCATACACACGTAAGGAAGTTGTTTCTCTCCTACATAACGGAACATTTCCTTGTCGAAACAACCACCCGAGATGTCGTTTACCATAAATTCACCATATTCCTCGTATATGGATTTTACAACGGAAAGACGAAACGTGTCGATAGAAACATTGACATCGGGAAAATGTTTTGCTATGATTTTCAAAGCAGTATGAAGTCGTGAAATTTCTTCTTGTTCCGAAACATTTTCTGCTCCTGGACGGGTTGAATATGCACCTATGTCAATAATATCGGCACCTTCTGATAACATTCCCGTAATTCTTTCGTGTATGGTTTTTTCTGAATTATATGCTCCACCATCGTAAAAAGAATCGGGCGTGACGTTGAGGATTCCCATTATTTTCGGAGAATCGTATGACAAGATATTCCACTTCATTGCCCTGCTATTTTAAACTTGAATATTGATTTTGCCAATCGGGGTCTTGCGAGTCTTTTACTAGTTTCCACATATCGTCACCGTACAAGAATTGGTCAATTTTTGAATAATGATAATTGCGATTTAGGAAACTCCATTGTGCCTCACTTGGAGTGAAATCTCGACCGGCCCAACCCTTTTCTTGGTTGCCGTCGTAGGGATATTCCGCATAACGTAGTTTCCATAAGTTTTCAAACGATTGCCACATAATTTCTTTTTCTTCCAAAAAGTTTTTCTTGTCGGGGTTTGCTTTTGAAATAGTTTGACCAGTGGCTTGTTGAATAAATTGTTCCCGTGAAAGCCATGTAATTTTTTCTTCTCCCGTTGATTTTATTTGAATAAATCCATAACGGACAAAACCAGTGTAGGTAGTCATAAGACTTATGCCAAAATAGCCTGTGACTGTAACTTTTAGCTCTGGGTTGTTCTCTTTGCGAACAAATATATTATTGTCTTGACCAAGACTCGACAGCGAGAAGAGTAACAAACACACAATAATATGTATAAATGCTCGTTTCATAGAAAAAATTTTTACGAAAATAACTAAAAATCAGTGGTTCCCAAAATTTATGCCATTTTTTTGTTCTGGTACGAAATTTGATATATCTTTGTAAAACTAATTAAAATTAAATTCTATGAAAACAGTTTTTAGATTTACAGCAATTGCACTTTGTGCATGTCTTTCATTCTCAGCATGTAAGAAAGACAAAGGTGATGACAACGGAGAGATAAAAAACTCTACCAAATCAGTTGAACAGAACAAGGCAGACATTCAACAAGCTGGTATCGACTTGTCGAAAGAACTTGATGCAATGAAAGATGGCAAAGCTTTCAACGCACTTCTTCAATTGGCAAATCTTCAAAAGAACGGTGAATTGAAAAGTTATGTATTGAAATCGACTGACGTTGATGCAAAATTGAAAGGTTTCAATGAATCCGAAGAGTTGGATGAATTGGCAAAAACAATTGAAGAAATGTCGGGTGCGTATGTATGGGACGCTGCAAAAGGCGAGTTTACAAAAACAGGTGATAAAACCAATGCTGTAAGCTACAAATTCCCATACAGTAGCAAATCAACAAGCAACGACTGCGAAGTTGAAGCTACCGTTGGCTATGCAAGCAATATAAAGAATATGCCTGCAAATGTTAACTGCACATTGAAAATTAACGGAACAGAATGCTTGAAACTTTCTTATGTGGGCGTTTTCACTAACGAAGGCTATCCTACTTCGCTTACCGAAACATTGTCGGCTGACGACTACTCACTGAGCACAAACTACACTCGTTCAAACTCAAAACTTGAAGTAAGCGTTTCTTTCTTGCACGGAACAACTACATTGTTGAACACAAGCAGCTCAATAGAAGGAAACTTGACAGACGAAAACTTCGACAAACTTATGGCTGAAATGAACGGTGGCGACGATGACGAAGTTGAAGGTGGCGATGATGACAATGTTGACTACGATTTATATACAAATGTTCTTTCAAAAATCACGTTCTCAACACAAGTAATGAACTTCAAATTCGTGGGTTCTGCCGCTACAAAAAGTATTGCTGAACTTTCTAAGAAAATCGATGAAAGAGAACCAGCAACACAAGCAGAAGTCCAAGCTTTGGTTGACGCTGCCAACAATGCTATTGACTGCTACGTATTGAATGTTTCTGAAAACGCTAAAATTGCAAGCATTAAATTGTTTGTTGTAAAAGACGAATACGATGAAACAGCAGAAAGATACGAGGCAGAGCCAATGTTGGTATTCCCAGACGAATCAAAGATGACGTTTGAAGACTACTTCAAAACAGGATTCAACGAAGTTGGCAAGGCATTCGAAGATATGGCAAAAGATTTCCAAGAAGCATTGGAACAATATGATTTGATTGGTGGTGATGATGGTGGCGAACCAATTATTGACGATAACTATCAACCAATCGACGGTGTTACTGAAGGATAATTGATTGTGTTGTAGAGACGATGTGCACATCGTCTCTACGATGACATCACGGAATTGTATTATTGTAGAGACGTCATAGTATGGCGTCTCTACTTATTTTATAATGATTTGCCGTTGAATACTGTTCGATCCCGTCCAAACACCTAATCCTCCTTTTACGTTTGACGGTAGATTCGAGCCGTTGGAAAATGGATTATTGTAACCTTGCTGATTGTCGTACACACGCCAAAATTCTCCTGGTATGGCGTCAAGAACAGATACTTTCACGGTTACCGTGTCGCCAACAGCGTAAAACGTTGTTGTACTCGTATCCATAAAATTCTCTGGACCGGCCGACAATTCCACCAAAATTTTCGAGCCAAAGGTTTCATCGCTATAGGTAGAGAAAACAATGGGATAAAACGTTTGTTGCCGTTGGGTACGGGTAAAGAACTTATAATAATGCACCTCATCAGGAGCAATTCTATTGATAGAAAGCAACACGCTTTTGTGCAACGTATCGCCAGAAATATCCATACAATACAAACTGTCGATTTCTGCCTGTACTGAAGGAACGGTCGTTTCCGCCGTTACTGTGTCACCGCGATAAATCACTTCGAGATTATATGTCTCACCCGGTTTGCCTGTCATTAACGATGATGAATAATAATAGGGAGGGAAAAGTTTCTCGTCTTTCTTGAACGTAAGCACCTCGCGTTCAGAACCTGTTGTAACAACGACTTTTGCGTATGAATTGATGAAATCCATGTAGTTTTCCTCACCAATTTCATCGTTGATGGAAAACGGAAAGGTAAGAAATACTTTTACCAACTGATTTGCTTCTACATACCCTTCAACAACAATAGGAGTCGTTTTCTCGGTATCCCTGAACTCGTCGGAGCACGAAAGGCAAAAGAGCAGTAATATAAAAACAAGAGATTTCTTCATCATAGCAAATGAAACGTTAATGAAATCGCAGGCAAAATGGGGAACAAACCCGTTACATTTTTCTCTACGCTATATAATTTTTCTGACGATTGTTTCGCGTCATACGAGATAAAGTACGGATTGTTCCTATTGTAGGCATTATATATGGAGAATTGCAAGTGTGCGTCAACCTTGTCTTTTATAAACCACTGATAATCAGCACTTAAATCAAAACGATGATAGGCAGGCATACGGGAATTGTTCATTGCTCCGTAATGCTGTACAAGATTTCCTGCTATGAGATACATTTCCGACAACTCGGAATATGCTTTCCCACTGGTATACATCCAGAAAGCGGCAAATTTCCATTTTTTTGAATCTGTCGTATATGACAGCGTGACCGTAGCGTCGTGCGGGCGGTCGAACGTTGCCGGATACCAATAATTGTCGTTCAATTCGGTGAATTTTCGCAACGTTCTTGAAAAAGAATACGATGCAGACCATTGGAACTGCCCCTGTTTTTTTGCGACCGACAACTCCGTGCCACACGCAAATCCTTTTCCTGTGGTAATTCTGTCGTAGAAATTGTGCGTATAAATATCGGTGAAACAATCCTTAAATTCCACAAGATTGTTCAAATGCTTGTAAAACAAACTCACAGACGTTTCGTACACATTTGACGAGAAATTTTTGAAAAATCCTATGCTACATAAAATTCCCTTTTCAGGTTCGAGATTTTTTGAAGCAGGAAACCAAATATCGGCAGGCAATGCCGACGAAACCATGGAAACCAAGTGGAGATTCTGCGTTTCCCGCGAAACCGACGCTTTGACCGAAGCATCGGAAGAAAACATGTAACGTGCCTGTATTCTTGGGCTTACGCTTAAATTCATATACGTAAGCGAGTCATTTTTTGAATACAAGGATGTTCGCAAACCGACAACAATATTGCATCGGTCGGAAATATCAATGTTATCTTCGACAAATAATGAAAAATCGTTGGAACGGCACGACTCAGGATTGTTTATCGTTCGTTTTTCCGTATCCAGTTGTAAATTGATGTCGCCCAAATTAAACTGTTGCACTAGATTTTCGGCACCGAACGAGAACAGATTTTTTCCAACCCTTTTATTGGTAACGCTCCGAACGTCAAAGTTGGAAATGCCCGTTTCCGTTGCCATTGAGAAATAACTTTGCAGCATTTCGAATGAAAAGAAATAGTGCGAATATGAAAAAGAGGTGGAAGTGACAAAATTATTCTTTGACGTATGGAGCCAATTCGCCGTAAGAGTAGAATTACCCCAGCCAACAGTGTTTTCAGTCAGCGGAGGTTTGCTGTCTTTCATAAAGAAATGGTCTTTTCCCGTATAAGCCGAAAGAGTGAACGTGTTGCGTGGATTTCCATTGAACAAAATCTTTGCGTTTGCATCGTAGAATCCGAGTTGGGGAGCGTTTTCGTCAGGTGAGATAATAGAATACACTAACGGCAAAATCAACGAATTCAGGTAGGATTTTCGTACCGAAAGTTGTGCGGCGAATTTCTTCCCCAAAGGCACGTTACACGCAAGTCGAGAGGAAATGAGCCCAAGCGAGCCGTCGCATTCAAACCGTTCTGTTGAAGGTTTTCGCGACGAAATTTGCAAGACCGACGACAATCGGCCGCCGTATTTGGCAGGAACTCCCGATTTGTAGAGCTTTGCATTTTCAATTATGTCGGGATTGAACACCGAGAAGAAGCCCAACAAGTGAGATGGATTATACACAATCGCCTCGTCGAACACAATCAGATTCTGGTCTTGGCTACCTCCACGGACATAAATTCCTTGCATTCCCTCGAATTGCTGCACGCCGGCATTCGTAGAAAACGAGCGTATCACGTCTTGTTCGCCCATCAACGCTGGCAATGACATCAGTTCCGCCTTGGTAAGGTACACCTCATCACGGGCGAGTGTCACATTCTCGTCGTTTTTTCTTCCCGTGACAATTACCTCCTGCGTTTTGTAGGCAATAGGTCGTAGGCGAATCACAATCTTATCTGACGGCTTGTTTACAATCACCGTCGTGTCTTTATAACCAATAAAGGAAAACTCCACGCTGTCGGGAAGCTTGCGCATATCATACGAAACCTTTCCTTTCTCGTCGGTTATCTGCACATTGTTGTTCGCATAAAACAAGACTTGTACGCCAGCCAGCGGGCTTCGGGTTTCCGCATCATAGACAGTGGTCGTAAACGACTTCTGTCCCAACGTTTGAACCGCAATCAATAGAAATAGTATGTAAACAGCCCGTTTCATTTCTACAGCATTTAAAATCCATTTCCATAGACCAGGTTCCCTTCGTGAAAAATTATTTTTCTATCTCCTTGATATCCAAGAACAATTCATCTAACTGCTTCTGGTCGATTGCGGAAGGAGCGTCGAGCATAACATCGCGACCTGAATTGTTTTTCGGGAATGCGATGCAGTCGCGGATGCTGTCCAAGCCTGCGAACAAGCTCACCCAACGGTCGAGACCATAAGCCAAACCTCCGTGAGGTGGCGCTCCGTATTTGAATGCGTTCATCAAGAAACCGAATTGTTCTTGTGCCTTTTCAGGCGTGAAACCTAATATCTTGAAAATCTTTGCCTGCAACTGGCTGTCGTGGATACGAATTGAGCCACCACCGACTTCCACGCCGTTGATTACCATATCGTATGCATTGGCACGAACCGAAGCCGGGTCTGTGTCGAGCAACGGAATATCTTCGGGTTTCGGGCTGGTAAAAGGATGGTGCATAGCCATCAAGCGGCCTTCCTCCTCGCTCCATTCGTACATAGGGAAATCTATCACCCACAAGCACGCAAATTTGTCTTTGTCGCGAAGTCCGAGTTGATTTGCAACCTCAAGACGAAGTTCACACAATTGTTTGCGTGTCTTCATTGTATCGTCGCCACTCAAAATCAGGATTAAGTCGCCAGGTTCTGCATTAAACGCCGCTTTCATCTTTTGCAAGACATCTTGCGAATAGAATTTGTCAACGCTCGACTTAACCGTTCCATCGGCTTCTATGCGTGCGTACACCATACCTTTGGCACCGATTTGCGGACGTTTTACAAACTCCGTCAATTGGTCAAGTTGCTTGCGAGTATACGTTGCCGCTCCTTTGGCACAAATACCACCGATGTATTCAGCATTGTCGAACACGCCGAAGCCGTAGCCCTTGAGAACGTCCATCAGTTCCACAAACTTCATGTCGAAACGAAGGTCGGGTTTGTCGCTACCATAGTACTTCATAGCATCGTGCCAGGTCATGCGTGGAAATGCTTCCTGAATGTCGATATTGCGAATTGTTTTGAACAAATGTTTTGCCATTCCCTCGAACAAGGTAATGATGTCTTCCTGTTCTACGAAGCTCATCTCGCAGTCGATTTGAGTGAACTCTGGCTGACGGTCGGCACGAAGGTCTTCGTCGCGGAAACATTTCACTATCTGGAAATAGCGGTCAAAACCGGCAACCATCAACAATTGTTTCAAGGTTTGCGGACTTTGTGGCAAAGCATAGAATTGTCCTGGATTCATACGCGACGGTACCACGAAATCGCGGGCACCTTCGGGCGTAGAGCCAATCAACACAGGAGTCTCAACTTCAAGGAAACCTTGTTTGTCGAGATAGCTACGAACCTCGAATGCCATTTTGTGGCGAAGTTCCAGGTTCTTGCGTACGCACTGACGACGCAAGTCCAAATAACGATATTTCATACGAAGGTCGTCGCCACCGTCGGTATCGTCCTGAATGGTAAACGGGGGAATTTCCGACGTGTTGAGCACCGTCAGTTTGGAAACGATGATTTCTATATCGCCCGTGTCCATTTTCGGGTTTTTGCTGGAACGTTCCACAACCTTGCCTTCAATTTGAATGACAAACTCACGTCCCAATTTCTTTGCCTCTTCGCACAAAGCGGCATTTTGGTTTTCGTCGAACACCAACTGTGTGATGCCGTAGCGGTCACGCAAGTCAACGAAAGTCATACCACCAAGTTCACGAGTTTTTTGTACCCAACCGCTCAATGTGACGGTTTCTCCTATGTTTGCGGCACGTAGTTCGCCGCAGGTTTTTGTTCTATACATTTTACTATTATTAGAAAGCAGTGCAAATATATTGATTTTTGGTTGATAATGATATTAGTTGATTTAAGATGTTTCATTTCTGTTTTTTGTCTATTAAGCCAATGTTTTCTTGATTTCGGTTGAGAATTATCAACGTGCACTTTTTTTTTCGCTGAATTTCTATACATTTGCGTAACGCTAATTGAGTTTAAAATGGAAGTTACAAGAATATTTGACCTTCTAGATTTTTACAAATCACGCTTGCCAGAGGTGCAAGCAATGGAGAATTCAAATTTTAATCCTCAGGTTGCATTAGCCCATAAGGTTGACGGGAAATGGGTTTCGTACACTATTGACGAATATATTGACTATGCCAACAACGTAAGTTATGGTTTGATGGCTCTTGGTCTACAGCCAGGCGACAAAATCGGTATTGTGGCAGGGAATCGCCCCGAGTGGAATTTCCTTGACATGGGTGCGATGCAGGCAGGAATTATTCCTATTCCCATTTATCCGACGA
This sequence comes from Bacteroidales bacterium, assembly GCA_017618935.1. The sequence continues at coordinate 34,476 of JAFZTG010000171.1, forward strand.
TTAGTCAGGAAGACTACGCATATATCTTGAATCATGCCGAGGTAAAGATTTTGTTTATCGAAGGTAAAGAACTTCGGAAAAAAATCGAGCCGATTCTTCCCGACCAAAAATTTCTCCAAGAGGTATTCACGTTTGTTGACCAAAAAAATGAATACCGTTTCTTCCAGAATCTTGTTGATTTAGGTAAGCAAAATGCTCAGCCAGAGAAACTTGCAGAGATAAAGAACGCTATAAAACCAGAACAGTTAGCCACGATTATTTACACGTCGGGAACGACGGGAAATCCCAAAGGCGTTATGCTTTCGCATAGCAACATTGTTCATCAGGTGAAGGGCGTCCACGACTTAATGCACGACGACAGCCATACGGCACTGAGTTTCTTGCCGTTATGCCACGCATACGAACGAATGATGGTTTATACCTATCATTATAATTGTTGCTCAATTTATTATTCAAATTTGGCGTTGATAAACGACAATATGAAGGAAATTAAACCGACGATTATGTGTGTGGTACCACGTTTGTTTGAAAAAATCTATGACAAACTGTACTCGACTGGCAAGAAATTGTCGTTCCCCAAGAAACAATTGTATTATTGGGCTATTGACCTTGCAAAAGAATATAAAATCGACGAAAAGGAACGTACATGGTGGTATAACGTTCGTTATAAGATAGCCGACAAGCTTATCTATTCGCAGTTCCGTGAAGCACTTGGTGCACAAAGAATCAAGGAAGTTGTTTCGGGAGGTTCGGCATTGCAAGCCCCGTTGTGTGCATTTTTCCAAGCAATAGGAATGTATGTGTTTGAGGGTTATGGTTTGTCGGAAACTTCGCCCGTAATTGCCGTGGCAAGTTACGAGCCGTTTACCCACGAACCGGGCACCGTAGGTCGTCCGTTACCAGGTATAGAGGTGAAAATTGCGGATAACGACGAACTGTTATGTCGTGGTCACAACGTAATGTTGGGATACTATCGCGATGAAGAAAAGACCAAGGAAGTGATAGATTCCGAGGGATGGTTCCACACTGGTGACACGGCAATCATAACCGACAAGGGACTTGTGAAAATCACGGGGCGTTTGAAGAGTTTGTTCAAAACGTCGTTTGGAAAATACGTCAATCCGGAATTGATAGAATCAAAATTCTTGAATTCGTCGTTCATCGGCACTATCGTTGTTTGTGGCGAAAATCGTCAATATCCGGTGGCGATAATCGTTCCTGAATTCTCGGTTTTAAAAACGTGGTGTTCTTCGCACAAAGTTCCATACGAGTCTGATAAAGAAGTGATTAAGCAACCTGAAGTGATTGCTCGTATTCAAAAAGAAGTGAAGAAATACAATGAATTCTTTGCCGATTATGAGCAAGTGAAACGCTTCTTCCTTGTTGCCGACGAATGGACACCGCAAAACGGACTATTGTCGCCAACATTGAAGGTAAAACGTAAGGCGATTATGACAAAATATGCCGACGAATTGGAAAAAATGTTCAATTAGTTTTGCTTAGTTTGCAGTCAAAAGCGCATCTGTTTTACCGCTTCCCACAATATGATTCCGCACGTTACGGAAACATTGAAAGAATGTTTTGTTCCATATTGAGGTATTTCAAGGCACACATCGCTTTGGGCAATCACCTCGTCGGCAACGCCGTTCACTTCGTTACCGAACACAAATGCATATTTTTTGTCTTTCTGAACACGAAAATCTTGAAGCATAGTGCTGTTTTCGGCTTGTTCCACCGAAACAATCTCGTAGCCTAAAGTTTTCAATTCTTGTAAGGCCTCGGTCGTTTCCTTGAAATATTTCCAAGGAACGGAAAGTTGTGCTCCGAGAGCCGTTTTCTGTAATTCTTTATTGGGCGGAACGCACGTTATGCCACACAGATATACGGCCTCAACCCGAAGCGAGTCGCCAGTACGAAACGCAGACCCCACATTGCTCGCACTACGGATATTGTCAAGCACAATGACGATAGGATGTTTCTCGGATGCTTTATATTCTTCGGGAGAAATTCTTTGCAATTCCTCCGTCAGTAATTTTCTATAATTTCCGTTCGATGACATAAGATTTCACGCGTATTTTATCTTGGTCGAAAATGTCAATAATGTATTTGCCGTCGAATGTTCCCTTTATATCTAGGAAAATCACATTGTCGTCGAAATCGCGAGTATATAATTTTGTATAACCACGACGGAACACCAAATACATTCCTTTAGGATTCGTGGCCGTCAAACGAATGGCATTCGATTCTGGAATAACTACACAGGTAAATTCGCAATTTAAACTATCGTCGGTAAAAGCCTCTTCAACGGCAATGGTACCAAGAGGATTTCCTACCTCCAGTTCTTCAGGATTACGAACATTGTTGTTTGCCGTAATTTGTGCATGTGCCGCAACGACACACAGACACGATGCGATAAGAACAATAATTTTTTTCATAATTCTATTTTTTTGTTGTAGAGACGCGATTAATCGCGTCTTTACAGGTTGTTCGTTTTTGTAGAGACGATGTGCACATCGTCTCTACCTGATTATTCGTCAATTTTGTAGAGACGCCACATTGTGACGTCTCTACAGATTATTTCCAATACACGTTACAATTCCATCAAAATCGATGCCACACATTCTATACAATTCCTGTTGTGTCCCGTGAGGAACAAAGGCATCGTCGATACCTAAACGTATCACCTTGCCAGAAAATTGTATTTCCTGCAACGTTTCAAGCACGGCAGAACCAAATCCGCCTGCAAGAATGCCGTCTTCAACAGTAATAATTGTCTTATATGATTTGGCAATGTTTTGCACCAATTCCGTGTCAATAGGTTTTACCCAACGCATGTTGTACACGCCCGCCATTTTGCCTTTTTCGGTGTAAACCTTGTCGGCGGCTTTAAGGGCGGTATTACCTACGTGACCAATAGTCAACACAGCCACATTTTCGCCTTCGCGCAGACATTCGCCTTTGCCCACGGGGAGCAAGGTCATTTCTTGTCGCCATTTCAAAAATTCACCATTGCCACGAGGGTAGCGAATCACAAAGGGGCTTGGCGTGGAATAGGCCGTAAACATCATATTGCGAAGTTCTATCTCATTCAACGGAGCAGCGACAATCATATTGGGAATCGCACGCATATAGGGAATATCGAACATACCGTGGTGCGTCACGCCGTCGGCACCAACAAGCCCGGCACGGTCAAGACAGAAAATCACGTGAAGATTTTGGATAGCCACATCGTGAATCACTTGGTCGTAGGCACGTTGCATAAATGACGAGTAAATGTTGCAAAACGGTATCATTCCTTCTTTTGCCATTCCCGCCGACATAGTGACTGCGTGTTGTTCGGCAATGCCCACGTCGAACGCCCGTTCGGGCATGGCACGCATCAATATGTTCATTGAGCAACCTGTTGCCATAGCAGGCGTGACACCCATCACACGAGCGTCTTTTTGTGCCAATTCCAACAACGTTTCGCCAAACACTTCTTGATATTTAGGAGGAATGGTGTCCTTGTCGGGTAGCGGAATCATCTCGCCCGTAGTCTTGTCGAACTTGCGAGGAGCGTGCCATTCGGTCTGTTCCTCTTCGGCAGGCTTAAATCCTTTTCCCTTTTGCGTACGAATATGTAAGATTTTTGGGCCCGGGATTTTTTGAATATCCTGTAACGTTCGTGTCAACTGAAAGACGTTGTGACCGTCGAGTGGTCCGAAATAACGGAATCCAAGAGATTCAAAAAGATTACTTTCCTTGAAGAACAAGGATTTCAAACCACGTCCCATTTTTTTGAACATTTCCCGCAAATCGGGTCCGAATTGGCTCAACTTGGCAGAGAAATTCCATGTCTTGTCACGAAATTTATTGTACGACGGTGATGTTATCACATCAATCAGATATTGGTGTAGTCCGCCTACATTGGCATCAATAGCCATATCGTTGTCGTTGAGGATAACAAGAATGTTCGCCTTGCTTCCGCCAGCATAATCGAGTGCCTCGAACGCCTCGCCACCCGTCAATGCTCCGTCACCGATAACCGCCACAATCTGACGATTTTCGCCCTTTGCTTTGGCGGCTAGAGCCATACCCACCGCGGCAGAGATAGAAATAGATGCGTGTCCTGCGATAAAACTGTCGTACTCGCTTTCCTGCGGATTCGGGAAACCCGAAAGGCCGCCAAATTTTCTATTTGTCGGGAAATCTTTTTTTCGCCCCGTAATAATCTTATGACCGTATGCCTGATGGCCCACGTCCCAGATTATCCTGTCTTCGGGCGTGTTGAACGCATAGTGGAGCGCTACGGTAAGTTCCACCGTACCCAAACTTGCACCAAAATGTCCAGGATTTCGGCTACTCTCATCAATAATGAAATCACGCAATTCCTTGCACACCTGTGGCAATTGCTCAATTTTCAATTGTCGCAAATCGGAGGGAACTTCAATATGGTCGAGTAAACTTTCCACTGCTTAAATACGTGACAAAAATAGCAAATTTTATAGTATAGTATTGTGATATTTTCGTATTGTTGATTATTTTGTTATAAATTCTTATCGTTACAAATTCCACATCTCCAGAAATATGTAGATTTGACAAAAATTATTACGATGAAGAAGATAGCTTTTTTCACACTATGTGTGGTACTTTTGGTCTCTTGCGTTTCTAAGAAACAATATAATGATATGCTTACGAGAAACCAGTATGACAAGGATTCGTTGCAATGGGAAATCAATAATTGCAGAAAGCATTTGGAGAAATCAACTGCTTTGGAAGAAAAACTTGAAAAAAATGTGGTTTCGCTTCGTGCCGATTCCCTTTCGAAAAAACGGCAGATTGAGAATCTTACTTCGCAAAATGCAGAACTTAAGCAACTTAATGCTAATTTGACAAACAAACAGTCGGCAATGATAAAACAGCAAGCAGCCGAAAGCAAAAAAACGTTGGAGGAATTGCAGGCAGCACGCGAGAAACTGCAAAATCGTGAAGATGAGTTAGATTCGATACAACTGAGTTTGGAACAAGAACGCAAAAATCTTGATAAAATCCGTGCGGAACTGGGTATAAAAGACAATGAAATTTTGGCAAAAAACAAGCAAATTGCCGAAATGGAGGAAATACTCCGCAAAAAAGATTCTACTACATTGGCGTTGCGAAACAAAATAGAAAAAGCATTGAAGGGATTTGAAGGACAAGGGTTGAATATTGCGCAACGTGATGGAAAAATCTATTTAGTTCTTGATGAATCGCTTCTTTTCAGCGTGGGTAAAAGTGATGTTGCTCCAAAAGGACAAGAGGTTTTGAAAAATCTTGCGATCGTATTGGAACAAAATCAAGACATCAATATTGAAATAGAGGGACATACTGACAACACGGGTGGTGCGAAAATCAACTGGGAATTGAGTACCAAGCGTGCGTTGGCGATATCTCAAATCTTGCTTGACAATTCTAAAATAGACGGGAAACGCATTACCGTTTCTGGTCGTGGACAATATTGTCCTGTTGATGAATCAAATACACCTGAAGCCCGTGCAAAAAATCGTCGTTCAGAGATTATTTTGACGCCCGATTTACAAGAGTTGTATGATATTTTAAATACAAAGGAATAGTTAGGGTAGGGGCTTTCTCAAATAATTACCGATTGCCCTTAGTTTTGTCAATTGCATTGATAAAATTCCGGAATGCCACTTGCCGCCTTGCCAATGCAGTAGCACATCAGCATATTGAACTTCATTCCTGTGCGACGGCTTATTTTCACAAGACGAGACACGTCGAGCGTCTTGAAAAACGTAACCATGGGATTCGGTGCCTTCATCCACATTTCAAAAGCATAGGCACGAGAGGTTTCTTCTGGATTGATTTCAACTTTCATATTTCATTCATTAAAAATGACGCAAATGTTTGCAATATCGCCCAACACATTTTCAATATCCCATCTAAATGTTTCTATTGTCCTTTCTCCAACCTCATCACTCGTACAGGGCGATCTGCTCCTACTTCAAGGTTTGGACAAAGCACTTCCTTGCCAGTATCCACAAAACCACATTTTTCCATCACGCGGCCAGAGGCTGGGTTTTCGGGGAAATAATCGCCCCAAAGGATGGAGAAGCCTTTTTTGTTGAAACAATAGTCTATCACCAATTTCAGCGCCTCGGTACAAATCCCCTCACCCCAATACGGACGGGCAATCCAATAGCCTACTTCACATTGGTCTTCGGGAATTTTCAGATTGGAATTCGTGGCGGGAAGATAGCCCACACACCCTATTGCTTCCGAGGTTTCTTTCAATTCCACCGCCCACATTGTTTCGGTGTTGAACACCGTTCGGATAATGTGCAGACTTTCGTCCACCGACGTATGGGGAGGCCATCCCGCACGAGGTCCCAATTCTGGATCGCTGGCATATTTGTAAAGTGCTTCGGCATCGCTCTCACGCCACTTTCGTAATATGATTCTGTCGGTTTCCATTGTGTATATATCTCCGATAGGTACAACTTACAGCATTGCCTCTATATCCTTCTCAATATCTTCGGGCTTGATAACGGGGGCATAGCGCTTGATAATGGAGCCGTCGGGAGAGATGAGGAATTTTGTGAAATTCCATCGAACATCGCCATCCTTGCGACCTTCGGCAAGTTTTTCCACCATTTTCATCGTCGCCTTGTCTTTCAGTCCGTGAACTTCTTCGTTGGGAACTTGAGTCGTGAGATACGTGAAAACAGGGCTGGCGTTGGTGCCGAACACGTCAACCTTCTTCATCAGCGGAAACGTCACGCCGAAGTTAAGTTTGCAGAATTGTTCTATTTCCGCATCGTTGCCCGGTTCCTGATGCTTGAATTGGTCACATGGAAAGCCGAGAATCATAAAACCGCGGTCCTTGTATTTTTCGTACAGTGCCTGTAGTCCGTCGTACTGCGGCGTAAATCCGCATTTGCTCGCCGTATTCACTATCATAAGCACAGAACCCTTGTATTGTGCCAAATCTACTTCTTCGCCCTTGTTGTTCAAGACTTTGAAATCAAATATTGTTTCCATAATTATTTATTTTTTGATGTAAAAATATGGATTTTTTTAGAAAGATCCTTAATAATTCGGAATAGAGGGTAATTCTTTCCGAAATCGTTTATCGCCAACTGACTCCACAACTCGATATTTTTTCGAGTTGCGGCAAGGTTAAGGAGAAAAGATTTTGACTTGTCAAGCAATAAGTCTGAACATTTTTCAATCCCCAATAGGGTTTCTTCATTTTTGGTTGTCATATAATTGAATTTGTTAATAGTGGGAAAATGAAAAAAATCTTGTGTGTTATTCTTGGTTTGTTATGTATTCTTACCAGTTGTAAGAAAGACTCCATAAACATAGTTGAGAAAAGCGAAACAAACATTGTTGAGGACGGTAGTGACGATGTTTCGAGCGAAACATTTGTAAAATCCATTTCCGTGGTATTTTCGAACAGCGAAAATGCCGTGGTAACAGGCACGGATTCCACGTTTTTGGTGACGATTGACGGAAATCAGGTTACTATCGTCTATTCTGGTGACGAACAGGTGCAATACAATCTTTCGGGAACGACGGGCAATGGTTTTTTCAAACTATACAGTGCCAAGAAACAGGCGTTGGCGCTCAGTGACCTTTCGCTTGCCAACAGCAACGGCGCAGCTATCAACGTGCAAGGGGCAATGGATTCACCGAACAGCGGAAAACGGACGTTTATTGTGCTAAATGGGACAAATTCTGTGGCTGACGGTGCTTCGTACACACAAACGCCGTCGGGCGAAGATGAGAAAGGCGCGATTTTCGGCGAAGGCAAGCTGGTTTTTAGCGGCAACGGCAGTCTTACCGTTACGGCAACGGGAAAATCGGGAATCGTGTCCGACGACTATGTGCGGTTTATGGCAAGTCCTTCTATCTCGGTCACTTCGTCGGCTGGTCACGGTGTTCGTGCGAAAGATTCTGTGATTGTGAGCGACGGCACACTCAACATAACGGTTTCCGCCAATATGAAAAAAGGGATTTCGTCCGACGGCGTTGTCCGTATTGACGGAGGAACCACAACGATAGCGGTGTCGGGAAATGCCGCCTATGACAGCGATTCGAAGTCGTACAGTGGTTCGGCATGCATAAAAGCCGATGGCAGATTTGAGATAAACGGCGGTTCGTTGGCAATTACAAACTCTGGCACTGGCGGGAAAGGCATTTCGGGCAACGCCGAAGGTTTTTTCAAGGGTGGAACGGTTACGGTCGCGACAACGGGGACGAATTATACCTCGGGAAGCGTGTCGGCAAAGGGAATCAAGTTCGACGGAAATCTTGTCTTTTCGGGTGCGTTGGTTTCGGTGAGCTGCAAATCCGACGAAGGAATTGAGTCTAAAGGCACTATCACGGTTTCCGACGGTGTTGTGTATAGTTATTCCGCTGCTGACGACGCAATAAATTCCGCCTCTGATTTCACGATTTCGGGCGGATATGTATGTGGCTACGCAGTGAAAAACGACGGTCTTGACGCAAACGGCGATTTCTACATTTCGGGAGGAACGGTCTATGCAATTGGTGCAAGTTCGCCCGAGGTCGCCATTGACGCAAACACCGAGGAGCAACACAAACTCTATGTGCAGGGTGGCACAATTATAGCCATTGGCGGATTGGAACGTGGCTCGTCGCTCACGCAAAACTGCTATCAGTCTTCGTCGTGGGCACAAAACACGTGGTACAATCTGTCAATCGGCACGAAAAACATTGCTTTCAAAACACCTCAAAGTGGTGGCTCGGGACTTGTGGTTTCAGGAAATTCCACGCCGGAACTGACTTCGGGAGTGACAGTTTCGGGCGGAACAACATATTTTGAAGGCATACTCATAGTTGACGGCTCTGTAAACGGCGGAGAATCGGTTTCTCTTTCTTCGTACACGAGCGAAAGCGGTGGCGGCCCGGGCGGAAATCAGGGTGGCGGACCAGGTGGAAACACACCACCTAACGGAAGATTTTAAATAATTAAGAGTTAAAAATTAAGAATTAAAGTTGAAAAACCATAATGGAAAGGTTTTAACCAAGTATTGTAAAAAACAAAAATGAAGAAAAGTATTGCTTACATATTGCTGTTATTTTTTGTGCCATTTACCGTTTCGGCACAAACCGACGTTGACTTGGAAAGCGAGTTGTGCGGACGGATTTCCGTCGGTGTTGACAAAAAAATCACCAAAGGTTTTCACGTAACGATTGACGAGGAACTTCGTCAAAACAACAATCTTGCTAATTTTGACCGACTGCAAACAAACATTGGAGCGAAGTACAAGGTTCATCCTAATGTAAAAATCGGTCTCGGATATTCGCTTATCAACCCCTACAGCACAACCGACAAGGCGTTTGGCAAAGCCCGTCACCGCATTACATTCGATGTGGCGGGAAATTTAGTTTTCGGACAATTGCAGTTTTCGTTGAAGGAACGTCTGCAAATGACGCATCGAACGGGCGATTTGAACACGTATCAGAATCCGAGAAACGCCCTTGCATTGAAAAGCCGTCTAACGGTGAAATACAAGTATTCCGAGCGACTCTCACCGTTTGCATACCTTGAAATACGCAACACGCTGAATGCTCCCGTGATTTCGGCAAATTTCGACGGCACAAACTATCTCACCGACACTGACAGTAAAACTGGCGAGCCGGGCTGGTTTTTAGACGGATTCTGTGGCAGTTACGTTAACCGCATTCGTGGAGCGTTCGGTGCAGATTATTCCTTTGACCGACATAATTCACTGAATGTCTGCCTATTACTTGACCGCATCAGCAACAAAGTTGTTGATGCAAACAACGAAGGTACAAAACTGAAATCCTATACAAGAGAAACAGGAATTCTCGCCCACATTGCCGTGGCGTATGTGTATGCGTTTTAGGAAAATTGTCATAAAGATGTATTCCCCGTCCACAATTCGATATTTTCTTGAGTTGCGGCAAGGTTAAGGAGAAAAGATTTTGACTTGTCAAGCAATAACTCTGAACATTTTTCAATCCCCAATAATTCTTAATTTTTACTTTTTAATTCTTCGTTTTCCCTATCTTTGCCGTATTATGAATGAAGAAACAGCAACACCGTACCCAGAGCGTACGGAAGAATATAGTTTGCTCGTGTGCGAACCTGCAACCGAGTATGGAAAACCTATTGGTTATCAAGGTACTACAATCACCAACGCCTTGAAAGATTATTATGCGTTTACTACCAACCGTGAGAAAGTTGATGTGTTGAAATGGATTGTTGTGCAACCCGATTTTACCGAGTCACAACGGTTTTCTACGGCGGAGAACAAGATTTACACATTATACACAAACCAATATGACGAAATTCTAAAAACGGGCGAAATACCAAACAATCTGCAAATTGCGCAAAAATTTGTGGCAAATGGATATGACGTGTTCTTACTTTCCAATCCAAAGGCAACCAAAAGCGCCGATTTCATTATTCGCAGGCGAAATTGTCTGTATTATGTTGAAGGAAAGACATCTTCGGGCGGAAGTTCTATTGAACATCGATTTGAAAAAGGAGCAGAACAAGCTAACGCAATTGCATTACAATTTACAGATACGATGAGTCTTTACAGACTATCTTCTGCTATAAAAACCGCTTTTGAGAGAAACGAATCTTTACGTTGTTTATTCTTATTTAAAGGCAAAAAACTTATATTCATAAAACAGACAGATGCAACATCGAAAAAATTTTATCAAACCTTTTTGCGTTTATGGAAATAAAAAAAGGAGACAATTAAATCTCCTTTTTACAGGAATTCCGCGCCGTAGCCAGAATTCCGCACGAATTTAATCGGCCTTTGCCCACGTGTTTCTAAACTTTCGTCTTCATTTTTCACCAAGGACGTGGCAAATATACAACAATCTCTCTCGTTTGTCAATGTTTATGCACAAAAAAGAGCCACCGCTCGCGCGGCAGCCCTTCATTACGCATTCCTCATTTCGCATTACGCATTATTCCTTCACCTCTTGCACAAGGCGGACAGATAGCCCGCCGTAGCGGCTGCCGTAGTAGTTCGTGCGCACGCCGCTGCTGTAGAAGAGCAGAGAGCTCGCGCCGCCGTAGTCGCCAGCC
>JAFZTG010000172.1 GCA_017618935.1 Bacteroidales bacterium
ATGGGTAAAACAGCATTTGTGCTGACCATGCTGAGAAATATGGCAATGGATTATGGGCGTTCCGTGGCAATGTTTTCTCTTGAAATGAGTTGCGAACAACTTGCTACCCGTTTGTTGGTAGGCGAAGCGGAACTATACCAGAACAAACTTCGTACTGGAAATCTCAACGAAACGGAATTAGACCGACTACTTACGGCAAAAGAGCGCCTGGAAAACGCAAAAATTTTCTTCGACGACACCCCTGGTATTTCTATCTACGAATTTCGTTCGAAATGCCGCCGCCTTGTCGAGAAAAATGCGGTGGAATGTATCGTGGTCGACTATTTGCAACTTATGACCTCGGGCAAGACATTGGCTCGTGAACAAGAAGTAAGTTACATTTCTCGCCAAATCAAGTCTATCGCGATGGAATTGAAGATTCCTATCATTGCCTTATCACAGTTAAACCGTTCGTTGGAAGGCCGTCAAGGAGCCGACAAGGAGCCGAAACTATCCGACTTGCGTGAATCGGGAGCAATTGAACAAGATGCCGATATGGTGCTATTCATCCACCGTGAAGCCAAAGCAATAAGAAGCAACGTGGATAGCGAAGGAAACGACATCAGCCGGAAATCAAAAATTATCATTGAAAAAAACCGTCACGGAGCCAATGGTTACGTCGAGATGGAATTCATCGGCGAATTCATGAAATTTAGAGATGTAGAAACAACTTTTTCAGCGACAAATCCTGACGAACCTATTGAGAATCAAAAATTTGATTTCGAAGAAATGGAATACAAGAAATCAAAACTCTCTAACGAAGCAAATGCTTTTGCAGGAAATAACACTAACGAAAATCCCTTGGGTGGTGCATCTACCGAAGCACCTATGCCATTTTAACAAATGAAAAAGATTCTGTTTGCCATATTGCTTACGTGTGCCTATAATCTCTGCTTCGCGTTTGGTTTCCTGATTCCCATGGACAATAGTCAGAAAAACCATCTCAAAGCATACGGCATAGCGTATTGGGTATTGCAAAACGGCATCACCATTGATTGGTTGCTAAACTACCGCGGCGGAAGTTTCCTCATAGAATACAATCCCGACATCAAGAAAGAATGTGACATTCGGGGCGTTTCATACGAAATCATTGCCGACGTGAAAGTATCGTCAATATTGGCAGAAGTCTCGTCAAACGATGTTAACATGGATGCGGTGAAACTTGAAAAAGCACCCAAAATGGCTGTGTATTCTCCCAAAGACAAACTGCCGTGGGACGATGCGGTCACTTTGGCGCTCACCTACGCCGAAATTCCCTACACCGTGATATACGACGGCGAAATCATCAATGGCGAATTGTCAAAATATGACTGGCTACACATGCACCATGAAGATTTCACGGGACAATACGGCAAATTCTACGCAAGTTACCATAATGCCCCTTGGTACGTTGAGCAACAGAAAAATGCCGAGGCGGAAGCACGCAAATACGGCTTTTCAAAAGTTTCGGACTTAAAATTATATGTTGCCAAAACAATAAAACTCTATGTGGAAAATGGCGGATTTCTCTTTGCGATGTGTTCGGGAACTGACTCGTTCGACATAGCACTCGCCGCCGAAAACGTCGATATTTGTGAAAGTATGTTCGACGGCGACCCTGCCGACCCGCAAGCCCAGGAAAAACTTGACTACTCAAAATGTCTGGCATTTCAAAACTTCACGCTCAAACGCAATCCTATGGAATACGAATATTCCGACATTGACGTTACCGAGACACGCAAAGTCAACGAAAACGTGGATTTTTTCACACTTTTTGAATTTTCGGCAAAATGGGATCCCGTACCGACAATGCTATGCCAAAACCACACCAATATCGTCAAGGGATTTATGGGGCAAACGACGGCATTTAACGAGGATTTAATCAAGGCTACCACAACGATTATGGGCGAACTGAAATCGGCGAAAGAGGCAAAATATATTCACGGGACATACGGCAAAGGCACATGGACATTCTACGGCGGTCACGACCCCGAAGATTATCGCCACTACGTAGGCGACCAACCAACCAACTTGGACAATCACAAAAATTCGCCTGGATACCGTTTGATTCTTAACAATGTACTTTTTCCCGCTGCGAAAAAGAAAAAACAAAAAACGTAGGTTGTAAAAGCAATTTTCGTATATTTGTGATATGGAAAATTTCATTGTATCGGCACGAAAATATAGACCAGCGACGTTTGCGACCGTAATTGGGCAAGAATCAATTACCCGCACGTTGAAGAACTCGATAGAATCGGGACACCTCGGTCAGGCATACCTATTCTGCGGACCTCGTGGTGTGGGAAAAACAACGTGTGCGAGAATTTTTGCCAAAACAATCAACTGTCAAAATCTCTCGCCCGAATTGGAGGCCTGCAATGAATGCGAATCATGTAAATCGTTCAACACATCGGCATCATTCAACGTTGTGGAACTTGATGCGGCATCGAACAACTCGGTTGACGACATTCGTCAGTTGATTGACCAAGTGCGTATCCCGCCACAAATCGGGAAATATAGCGTTTATATAATTGACGAGGTTCACATGCTTTCCACGCAAGCGTTCAACGCGTTCCTAAAAACATTGGAAGAACCGCCACGACACGCTATTTTCATTCTTGCAACAACAGAAAAACACAAAATTCTGCCTACGATTCTTTCTCGCTGTCAGATTTTTGATTTCAACAGAATAAAAGTTGACGACATTGTCAATCATCTTGCCAATGTCGCTGAAAAAGAAGGTGTTACAATTGACAAGGAAGCCCTCAACGTAATTGCCACCAAAGCAAGCGGCGGTTTGCGTGACGCTCTTTCCATATTCGACCAAATTGTAAGTTTTTCGGGCAAAAACGTCACCTATCAGAATACCATCGAAAACCTCAATGTTCTTGACTACGAGTATTTCTTCAAACTGACCGACTTCTTCCTAAAATCGGACTATGCATCGGCTTTAGTCACGTTTGACGAGATTTTGAACAAAGGTTTCGACGATAGAAATTTCCTACAAGGTTTGTGTAGCCATTTCAGAGATTTATTGGTGAGCAAAGATCCAAAAACAATTCCATTGCTCGAGGTAAGCGAATCGACAAAAGAACGATATGCAAATCAGTCAAAAAATTGCCCTATTGAGTTCTTGTTTACCGCACTTGACTTGGCACAACGCTTTGACGAGAAATACAAGGAAAGCAACAACAAACGCCTACACGTTGAATTGGCACTGTTGCAATTCTGCAACATTCTAAAAAAAAAAACTGAACTAACCGCCAAAACAACAGCGGCAAAGACACAACCTGTTGCAAAACCGCAGCCACAACCCGTTCAGCCCAAAGTACAAGTTACTCCACAACAGCAACCTGTCCAACCCAAAGTGCAAACTCCTACGCAAACGGAGCCCAAACAGCCTGTGCAACAAGCACAAGCGACACCGAAACCTGTAGAACCACAGCCTATTCGTCATAACATTATGATGGACCTGCAATCCGAAAAAAAGATTGCAACACAAACGACGACAATTGACAATCGAAAACCTGCCAAAAACATCATATATGAATTGAATCCACAGGAGAAATTCAACACAATGGCAAGTGAGAACAAATTACTCACAAAACTAAAAGAACAATTTGACCTTAACTTTGATGCATGATCTGTTTTCCTAACGCAAAAATCAATATCGGTCTGCGAATCACTGAAAAACGACTCGACGGTTTCCATAATTTGGAAACCATCTTCTACCCCGTCCACGGACTTTGCGACTGTCTTGAATTTGTTGAAAGTTCTGAGTTGCGTTTTGAAAATTATGGTATTCAGATTGACACGCCACCCGAAAAAAACTTGTGCATCAAAGCGTGGAACATTTTCAAGTCACACTATGACATTCCGCCTATTCACATAAAACTGCTTAAAAACATTCCTTTTGGCGGCGGTTTGGGTGGAGGTTCGGCTGATGCATCGTTCATTTTGTCAGCAATAAATTCTTTTTTCTCTGTTGAAGCGAGCAACGAGGAACTTGAAAAAATGGCGTTACAACTCGGTAGCGACTGTCCATTCTTCATTAACAACAAACCCGTATTTGCAGAAGGACGAGGCGAGATATTCACCCCTATAAACCTTTCGTTACAAGGATATTGGATTCTTCTGGCAAAACCCGACGCAGCAATCAGCACAGCAGAGGCCTACCGCGGCGTAAGTCCTCGAAAACGGGAACATTCGTTACTTGAAGAACTACCAAACGACATCTCGCAATGGAAACATTGTATTGAAAATGACTTTGAAACATCTATTTTCAAAAATCATCCAGAAATTGAAGCTGTAAAAGAAACCATGTACAACCTTGGCGCCGTATATGCCTCAATGAGCGGAAGCGGAGCAACCGTATATGGCATTTTCGACCACGAAATTGATGTTCCTCAAGATTTACCGATTGTTTGGTACGGGCAACTAAGATAAGCTACATTTCAATGATATTCAACATCTTATGCGTTGCCTTGATAGCAGCCGAAGTTTGGTCCAAGTCAAGTCCACGTGTTTTGAATGTTCTATTGCCATCATTCCACGTGATGACCGTCTCAACCAACGCATCGGTTTTTCCACCAGGAGGAATCGTCACCACATAATCTTCCAATTTTGGAATTTCAACCATTCTTTGGTCATAGATTTTATGCAATGCCTTCATCAATGCGTCGTATTGACCATCACCTGCCGAAGTTTGTTCATAACGAATACCGTCAATTTTCAGACTGATGGTGGCAACAGGTTTTAATCCCATTACATTACAAACGTAATAATTCTCTATCACCACTTTTTCCTCTATCTTCTTGTTTTCCATTACCTCACGAGCAATGAAATACAAGTCTTCCGTGGTAATAGACTCTTTTCTGTCGCCTAATTCAACAACACGTTTGGTAATAAGTTTTTTAACTTCGGCATCAAGTTCAAGACCTAATTCCTGAAGATTCTTTTCAATATTTGCCTTTCCCGACGTTTTTCCCAACGCATACTTACGAACACGGCCAAATCGTTCTGGAATCAACTCGTTGCAGTACAAGTTGCCCTTCCTGTCACCGTCGGCGTGAACACCGGCAGTTTGCGTGAACACATTTTCGCCAATAATCGGCATATTTGAAGCGACACGGATACCCGAAATCGTTTCAACTATCTTACTGATTTTGTTCAGATAAATTTCCTTCACCGTTGTTCCCATGCGCAAATGGTCGTGAATACACGGAACGATGGTTGACAATGCCGTATTTCCTGCACGTTCACCCAAACCGTTCACCGAAGTATGAATGCCGTTGAAACCAGCAGTCAATGCAGCAGTCGTGTTTGCCACCGCCAAACCGTAATCATTATGTCCGTGAAAGTCAAAATGAAGATTCGGATACCGAGCACGAATATCTTTACAAAATTTATATGTTTCCTTGGGATATAAAATGCCTAACGTGTCAGGCAACATAAATCGTTTTACCGACGAAAGAGCAAGATTATCAAGTAGATAATACACATAGTCTTCGGAATGGCGCATTCCGTTCGACCAATCTTCAAGGTACACGTTAACGCTTATTCCAAGCGATTCGGCGTATGCAATGTTTTCCTTTATGTCGGCAATATGTTCTTCGGGGGTCTTACGCAACTGTCCTTCCAACTGGCGCAAGGAACCCTTGCACAGCAAATTGACGCACTTTCCCCCTACCCTGTTAACCCAGTCAATAGAAATATGGTTATCGAGAAAGCCAAGAATTTCAATCTTATCAAGACAATGAGCCTCTTTTGCCCATTGAATAATTCGTGCCGCACTATCAAATTCACCATTTGAAACACGAGCAGAAGCTATCTCCAACCGATTTACCTGTACTTCGGTAAGGAGATGCCGAGCGATAGAAAGTTTTTCTTTTTCGGTAAACGCCACGCCGTTGGTTTGTTCCCCATCGCGTAACGTCGTGTCCATTATCTCAACAAACATAGATTCAAATTTTGATGCGAAATTACACTATTTGTATGATATACAAAAATCTCTGTTTAAATAAAAACTTTACAAAGGAATAAATACGGCTAATAGAGGTATCTAATTATCAGACTGTTTTACAATACCCCAAGGCGTATAACTTATATTATGCTCCTCATTGTACTGTAACAATTTGATATTTTCGGTTGCATCAACTTCTAAACGCTTGTGATGCTTATGGAATACTGTCAACACGTGTTTGTATATACGACAATATATTCCTATTCTATTCAGACGAGCCTCCAAATCAGTATCCTCACCCGTTGCAGGAATCAAGTATCGTTCGTCAAAACCGTTAACTTTTAATAAATCGCTTTTGAACATGCCAAAATTGCATCCCAACAAACCATTAATTTTTTGTTTGAGAAATACCTTCCGTATCCAGGGTGAAGTGATACGAATAATATTTTCAACATGACTTTCTTCTTCGGTTACCCCAGCCCACAACGTCGGAATAAATATCCTTGACAAAATGCCGTCCCTCACCTTTTCCACTGTCAAAGAATCGGAAATTTTCTTTGTCAGCGGAACTCGTCTGCCGGCAACAACTTCACCTTCCTTTCTAAATTTCCAGTGTTCTTCCAAAAATTTATGATGAGGAATGCAGTCGCCGTCTATAAATACCAGATAATCGGTTTTAGAGGCAACGACTGCCTTGTTCAAAATCACGTCCTTACGCCAGCCCAAATCTTCGTGCCACACGTGTTGTACGGGGAAAGGCATTTCATCTTTGATTTGCAAAATACGTTTAACAACATCTTCTCTCGAACCATCATCAGCAATGACAACTTCAAAATCTTTGAATGTTTGCTTTTTCAGTTGTTCAAAAATCATTTCCAAAAACATCATATCGTTATAGAACGCTATGATGAGAGAGATTGATTTTTTCATAGTCCGTTTTGTAAAAATATAAGAAACGTAAACCTAAACTATACAATAATATAGTCGCTGCCTTTCGCTATAGAATATGTGCTGACGATTAGAATCCCGTTTTTGGCGTACTCATTTCTTCGATCATTACGCCTACACAACCCTGATTGATGCTTTTAGAAATCAAACCAGTCGTATTTGCAGCTGCCTTAGAATTTTGTTCTTCAGGAATTTCAATAGAGATTTTAATCTGACGACTTTGAACAACTGTAAATTCAAAATCTTTCACATAATTGAAATCCTTGTTGTCATAAAGCAACTCTTCGGTTTCGTAATCAATAAGACGCATGTGGATTGTGCTACCCAAACTTGCTTCATCTGCACAAACAGATATTCTATAATCCTTTCCTTGATAAATTGTGATTCTAAACTCAGATGTTTGACCTTTACGCATCATTGCACTACGAGAATCATTTGACATGATATAACCCTTTGTGGATGCTGACTGACATTTCTGTTTGTGGAAATTAAGACAGTTGTTTTGTGCGAACACTGAAGTTCCCACCATTCCAAATAATGCGACCAATAAAATGCTAACTACTTTTTTCATTTCTATTCAATTTTTAGTGCGTCAAATGTAAATATTTTTTTTTTGTTTTCGACAGAGATTATCCAAATATATTAACATCTTTATAACAATATCATTTGAAAATAATCTCTGAAACCGCGTGTCGTTTCAATTCTTCGTTCATTCGGTTGATAATTGTCGTCTTATTTAAGAGCAATTCATTCCGTATGGCAGCCGAATTTACTTTGACAATCAATAACTTGTTGTTTAGAACAATTGACGTTGCAGCATTGGCGAACATCGGTCCAACAACTTCCTTCCACTTTTTCTTTACCTTCATCTCATACATTCTTTCGAACACTGACGGAGCAATGACGATGTCGTTTTTCGTATCAGCCGAAAATGCTCCGCGGGTAAATGTCTTTTTTCGTTGTTCAATGTTATTTACCACCGTCGAAAGAGCCGTGAATTTTTCTTTTGTCTCCATTTTCGTACCTTTTATTTGTTAATACTTCGTAACGCTACGATTCGTTGATAGAGCGTCGGATGAGAATAATAACAAAATACGTACCAAGAATGTGGAGTTAGGTTTGACAAGCTCTGTTTTGACAATTTTTTCAATGCGCTTTCCAACGCTTTGGGCGAATAATTCTCGCCTGAGAAGCGGTCAGCCTGATATTCGTTTTTCCGTGAAATCGCATTGACTAACAAACCTATCAAAAATGAAATCGGGGTAAATAATATTGAAAATACGTAAAACGAAGCATACGATTTCTCTGGCGAATACGCAATATCCAACGCTTCGGTAAACGCTGGTTCTGAAACAAAGAGACCGAACAAATACAATATAAATCCCATTTGCAACACCGAAGCGCCAAGCATCATATAGGTATGTTTCTTTTTATAATGTCCTATTTCGTGAGCCAAAACGGCTACGATTTCTTCAACCGACAACTTCTGTATCAGGGTATCGTACAAAACAATTCTTTTCTTTGAACCCAATCCGCTAAAATACGCATTTGCCTTGGTGGAACGTTTTGATCCGTCTATTACATATATATTATCTAATGCAAAACCGGCTTTCTGGCTAAACTCAAAAATCGCCGTCTTCAGTTCTCCCTCCTCTAAAGGTGTTTGTTTATTGAACAAGGGAACTATCAACGTCGAATAAAACATATTAATAAAGATAAGAAATACGGACACTGCGCCCCACGCAATAACCCAGAAATTTTCGCCAAACACCGATATGAGCCACATCAAGCCTGCCAACAAGCCGCCGCCTATAATGGCAGTCAACAACCAGGACTTTACTTTGTCGAGAATAAAAATTTTAGGCGTCATTTTATTGAAACCGAACTGTTCCTCGATGACAAATGTGTTGTACCATTCAAACGGAATACCCAACAAATCAGTAACCCAGAATAATATGCCGAAAAACAACAATCCGTTTACGATTGCGCCACACTGGAATGTTGACTCTATCCATCTGTCCAAAATGCCGAAACAGCCAGTGAGCAATAATGCCATAATCAACACAAAGCCAACCGTACTCGACCAAAAGCCGATTTTTGACTTTGCCTGCTCATAACGCTGTTGCTTCTCATACGTGGCCTTGTCGTAAATATCGGCAACTTCGCGAGGCAACTCGGCGTGTCGCATTCGTGCGTTCAAAGAATCCAAAATTCGCTCCAATACATAATCTACGACCAAAATGACAATGATTACATAAAATAATACGTTTGCATCCATATCTTTTTCTATTAATTGTTCTTTAAAAATTTGTGCAGACGTTTCTTGTCGCCCACAATCCATATCAAATCATTGACTTCCAACACTGTAGAATAATGCGGATTCATAATTGACTTGCCTTGTCGCTCTATTCCAATTATCAAACAATGCTGGTTTTCCTTCAAACCTGTCTCCAAAATCGTTTTTCCACACAGAATCGACTGTGGTTCAATCAAATACGAGTCCAATATGATGTCGGTTTTCTCATACTGTGCCGTCTTGCTATTTTCCACGTCAATATCGTTAGAAAAACGAGAAATTTGCTCGTCATTTCCCAGAATCATCCACACATCTTGCGGATACACCATTTCATCGGCTTCGGGGATATCAATTTCCAGCAAACCTCGTGTTATTTTAACGATAGTTATTCCGTATTGTTGTTTAACATTCGTTTCTTGTAAGGTTTTTCCTATATATTGTGACGAAACGGGTATTTTTACCTCAACCAAGTGGATATTTCTATCAATCAGGCGCTTGTTGAGACTATCATTTAACGGCGAAGCCATGGTGTTTTCGCGTCCGTTCAGGTTATCCACAAAACGCTGCTCTATCCTATTATAGCCCATCAGAATTTTTCGGGAAACAGCCACAATCACAATAACGGCAAATCCAACGACCAATTCCAGCCGTTGCGACATATGGAACATTTTTGCCAAAACGGTGCAGATAAAAAACATCGTCAGACCCGACTGGAAAATAATGAGACAAATCAATCCACCTTTATTGATATAGTTTTGTCCCCACATTTTCTTAATGTAATTTCCATTTCCCTTATTGATAAGAACGGCACGCAGAAATGGCGACATTATTATTAATGCGATTAGGCCAGCCACAACCCCACTCCAAAATTCAGGCAATGCCTTTTGCAACATTGGTTGAATGAAATTAAACACAACAACGTGTATCGTAAGCATAATGACGCTATAAATAATATCTCGTCCTAATGTTCTCGTTATCAACTGTTTCCAATCGCTTTCACGATTTATGACACGCGTTCCTTGTGATATTTTTCCTATTTTTTCCAATAATTCGGGCGGACATTTCTTGATTATCCATTCATATAAAGGTTCCGCTCCTTTTATAAAGTATGGTGTGGTAAACGTCGTTATAACCGAAACGGCAACAATTATAGGATAGATGTATTCGCTGATAACCTTCTGCGAAACGCCTACCGACGCGATAATAAAGGCAAACTCGCCTATTTGGGCAAGACTCATTCCCGATTGTACCGACACTTTCAAATCCTGTCCAGAGATGAGAACACCCAAGGCAGAACATACGGGTTTAAACAAAACAACTACAAGTGTTATAATCAAGATGGTTCCCCAGTAATCCAACAGTGCGTGCGGATCAACCAACATTCCCACCGAAACGAAGAATACAGCGCCAAAGAAATCTTTCAGACTTTTTATCATGTGTTCTATTTTAGGGCCTTCGGCTGTTCCCGATAAAATGGAACCCATCACGAATGCCCCCAATGCAGCAGAAAAGCCTACTCGCACGGCAAAGACAACCATTCCAAGACACAAGCCCAACGATATTATCAGCAACATTTCCTCGGTGAGCAATGGGCGAAGTTTCTTCAAAAGTGAGGGAATGAGAAAAATTCCCACCAAAAACCACAACACCATAAAAAAGCCGAGTTTGAAAAAACTTTCAATCATCTCCATTCCCGCAAATTGCTGACTGACAGCAATTGTCGGCAACAGCACCATCATAAGTATGGCGACAATATCTTCCACCACCAGCGTCCCGAATACGATGCCCGTAAACTTCTGATTTCGGACGTTCAAGTCGTCAAATGCCTTGATAATGATTGTGGTAGATGACATTGACAACATTCCGCCAAGAAAAATACTTTCCACGTTGCCCCACCCCACCATTTTTCCGAAAATGAAACCTATGGTCAACATTGATATCACTTCGGTAAATGCAGTAATGAATGCCGAAGCGCCGACATTCATCAGATTCTTTATACTAAATTCGAGACCTAAGGCAAACAAAAGAAATATCACGCCAATGTCTGCCCACGTGGATATGTTGGTCTTGTCACTTATGGAAGGCAACAAGTCGATATACGGTCCGGCAATAATGCCGACGACGATATATCCCAACACCAACGGTTGCTGTAATTTCTTGAAAATTACAGTCACAATACCTGCCATAACAAGAATTAAGGCCAGATCCGATACTAAGGCAGGTAAATGAGACATGAATTTTTGTTTTTCACAAAATTACTGCAAGTATCGAATCAAACAAAATTTTGAAAGAATTTTTAACTTGAATTTTGTAAATTTAGGAAAAAAGCGCTAACGCAGAAAAAACAATAAAAATATAGACGAAAACATGTTTTTTACGTATGACATTTTAATAAAGAGATTCGCTCATAATATGTTTATAACTATCTCAAAAACTTCTTTTCAGTGTGCGTTTTTTGTGTATTTTTGTCACGCTTAACTTAATATTATACTGATGAATAGAGATACTACAATCTTTGATTTAATCGAGAAAGAACATCAAAGACAGTTGCGAGGCATCGAATTGATTGCTTCTGAAAATTTCGTGAGTGACCAAGTAATGGAAGCCATGGGTTCCTACTGCACAAACAAGTATGCTGAAGGTTATCCAGGCAAACGTCATTATGGTGGTTGCGAGGTTGTCGATGAAATTGAGACATTGGCAATTGAACGATTGAAACAATTGTATGGTGCTGAATTTGCAAACGTACAACCTCACTCGGGGGCTCAGGCAAATGGTGCCGTGTTGTTGTCAATTTTGCAACCAGGAGACAAGTTCATGGGCTTGGATTTGAATCATGGTGGTCACTTGTCTCACGGTTCACCAGTAAATACGTCGGGTATGATTTACAAGCCAGTTCCGTATTTCTTGAACAAGGAAACTGGTCGTGTGGATTACGATGAAATGGAAAGAATCGCATTGGCAGAAAAACCAAAATTGATTATTGGTGGTGGTTCTGCTTACAGCCGCGAATGGGATTATGAAAGAATGCGTGCCATAGCCGATAAGATTGGCGCTATTTTCATGGTCGATATGGCTCACCCTGCTGGTTTGATTGCCGCTGGTTTGTTGAAAAACCCTGTGAAATATGCTCACATTGTAACATCAACGACGCACAAGACATTGCGTGGTCCTCGTGGTGGTATTATCTTGATAGGAAAAGATTTTGAAAATCCATGGGGAAAGACAACGCCAAAAGGTGTCGTTAAGACTATGGGACAATTGATTAACTCTGCCGTATTCCCAGGTATGCAAGGTGGACCTCTTGAACACGTGATTGCCGCTAAGGCTGTTGCTTTCGGCGAGGCATTGACTCCAGAGTTCAAGAAATATCAAGAACAAGTTAAGAAGAACGCTGCTGTAATGGCTCAGGAATTTGTTAACCATGGATACAAGATTATTTCTGACGGAACCGACAACCACTCAATGTTGGTTGACCTTCGTCCGAAATTCCCTGAATTGACAGGTAAAGTTGCTGAAGAGTCGTTGGTAGCAGCCGACATTACGACAAACAAAAACCTTGTACCTTTCGATACTCGTAGTGCCTTCCAAACTTCTGGCTTGCGTTTCGGTACGCCGGCTATCACCACTCGTGGCGTGAAAGAAGATGGAATCAAGACTATTGTAGAATTGATTGACAAAGTTTTGTGTGATCCGACTGAAGCAACTATTACTTCAGTTCGCAAGACAGTAAACGAAATGATGGCTCAATACCCATTATTTGCTTGCTAATATATTTCTTTGATAAAATGACGATAGACAACCTTATTGAACAGGAATTGATTCGCGCCGTTTCTGAATTGTACGGAGCGACAATCGAATCAAAAAATATTCAATTACAAGAAACCAAAAAGGAAATCGCAGGGGATAAAACCGTCGTGATTTTCCCTTTGGTTCGTTTTTCAAAAAAATCTCCCGAAGAAACTGCCAATGAAATTGGAAAATACTTGGTGGATAATATCGAAGCGATTGAATCATATTCGGTCATAAAGGGATTTTTGAATCTTACCGTTTCGGTGAAATATTGGTTGTCGTTGTTACAAGATGCTCTCAAACAGGGCGAAAATTATGGAAAAAAGCCAATAACTACGGATTCTCCTACGGTTATGGTGGAATTTTCTTCGCCAAATACCAATAAACCACTGCATTTAGGGCATATTCGCAACAATTTGTTGGGATATTCAATCTCGCAAATTTTGGCTGCAAACGGTAATCGTGTGATTAAGGCAAATTTGGTGAATGATCGTGGTATTCACATTTGTAAGTCGATGATTGCGTGGAAATTGTTTGGAAACGGCGAAACCCCACAGTCCTCTGGTATGAAAGGCGACCATCTTGTAGGAAAATACTACGTGATTTTTGACCAAGAATATAAAAAGCAAATTGCCGCCTTAATCAGTCAAGGAAAGTCGGAAGACGAAGCCAAGGCCGAAGCTCCGATTTTGTTGCAAGCCCGCGATATGTTGGTGAAATGGGAACAAGGCGACGAGGAGGTGTTGAAACTTTGGAAGACAATGAATGGTTGGGTTTACGAAGGTTTTGATGCTACCTACAAACGTATGGGCGTTTCTTTCGACCACGTATATTACGAATCGCAAACGTATTTGTTGGGCAAAAAAGTTGTGATGGATGGTTTGCAGAGAGGGATACTTTTCCAAAAAGAAGACAAATCCGTATGGGCTGACTTGACGGGCGACGGCTTGGACCAAAAGTTGCTTTTGCGTCCCGATGGAACCTCTGTGTATATGACACAAGATATTGGTACGGCAATAGAACGTTTCCGCGAGTACGGCGAAATGGGCGAATTAATCTATGTTGTTGGCAACGAGCAAAATTACCATTTCCAAGTATTGAGTTTGATTCTTCAAAAAATAGGATATTCGTGGGCAAACAGAATCTACCATATGTCGTATGGTATGGTTGAATTACCCGAAGGCAAGATGAAGTCTCGTGAAGGAACTGTTGTCGACGCCGACGATTTGATGGAATCGATGTTGCAGGATGCCAAGGCAATTTCCGACGAATTGGGAAAATTGAACAGTTTGCCGGCAGAAGAGGCAGCCGAAGTACACGAAATTATTGCACAAGGAGCGTTGAAATATTTCATTTTGAAAGTTGAACCTCGTAAAACAATGTTGTTCAATCCTAAGGAATCAATTGATTTTAACGGAAATACGGGACCGTTCATTCAATATACCCACGCTCGAATTTGTTCGTTGTTGCGTAAGGCAAAAGAACAAGGCATTGAGGTGAACGAGAATTTCTCGGTAAGCGAATGCAACGATAAAGAAAAAGAGTTGTTAAAGACAATTTCTCGTTACGGCTATGTGATTGAAACAGCGGCAAAAGACCATGCTCCGTCGTATATCGCCAATTATGTTTATGATTTTGTGAAATTGTATAATCAGTTCTATCACGATTATTCAATTCTTAACGAGGAAAAACAAGCTACAAAGGCGTTCCGTCTGGCATTGTCGAAAGAAGTTGCTACAATCATCGCTTCAGGAATGAATTTGTTGGGAATCAAAGTTCCTGAAAGAATGTAATTCCTTCAAATCGTCCCCTGTTCAATCTGAATCACAATGCGTTCTATCAGCAAATCTTCGCCTTGTGCGTCGTAGGTGTTTTTCAGAGATTCCCCGAACATTTTCGCAACACCTTGCCACATTGTGGCAGCAACGCCTCCACGCAATTCTTTTATCAAATCGTAAGCATTTTTATTCAGCTCACGGTCAACTAACTTTGAGAGAATTTCGCCCTGACGAACGGTCATTGAAACAAGTTCCTTTGCATAACGTTCAACCAATTCATCCTCCTTTGCCTTGATGTATTGTTTACGCTGACGATTATTCGGAAGCGAATCCATAATATCTTGAATCTCCTTGAACGTGTTTTTCGCAATTTGAGAATACGGATACACTTTTTTCACATCACGAACGAGTTTTTTGTATTTTAAATACTCCTCTTTTGACTGAAAATTCATAGGAGGAAATATATACACCTTGGGAATTTTAACCAATCCCAACGTATCGCCATTCACCAACACACACGGCAACGTATAGGTTTGTGCCTGCGAAATAAATGCGATCATCAACGCAACTACTATAAAAAACACCTTTTTCATATCGCAACAAATTTATTCATTTATTTTTCTTTTTTACAAAAACAATACCAAACTTGTTTTAAAAATCGATTTTTTTTCATCCCCAACCCAAAACTATTTTTTACATTTGTACAAAATTGAATTTGTATGAAACTGAAATTGATTTATCCCCGTTGGAAAAAACTTCCTGGACAAACAACGTTCAACTTGCCTCCTCACGGACCTGTAGTGTTTGCGGCGACACTTCCCGAATGGGTTGATGTTTCGTTCACCGACGAAAATGTCGAAGAAATTGATTGGGACGAGGAATGCGACATGGTTGCCATTTCCATGATGCTTTCAACGCAAGTAAAACGTGGTTGGGCTATTGCCGACAAATATCGTGCAATGGGCAAGCAAGTAATGTTTGGGGGTATTTCAACCATGCTTCATGCAGAAGAAACCATACAACACGCTGATTCAGTGTTTCTTGGCGAATCGGAAGGCCGTATGGAAGCAGTGATGGACGACTGGAAAAATGGTAAATTGAAAAAAGTCTATAATTATATGGGCAATATGCCCGACATTTCGCTCGTGGGTCCAGCCCGCCGCGATTTATACAAACGTGAACTCTACAACCACAAGGGCGTTCCCATGGTTGACTTGTTCCACGCTTCACGCGGATGCCGTTTCAGTTGCTACCCTTGCGCAGTTTCATATCTGGGTAGCCGTTGTTTCCGTCCCCGTCCAATCGACAAAACAATCGCCGACCTTGAAACGATTGACAACAACCGACTTTTCATTGTTGACAATTCGTTGGCACAAAACAAGGAATGGGAAATGCAACTTTTCAAAGAAATGATTCCCTTGAAAAAGAAATGGATTAGCCACACGATAGAAGACGACCCGCAAGTGCTTGATTTGGCGGCACAAGCAGGTGCTTGGTACGTGTATCAGGCGGTGTACGACACGTCGAAATACATTCGTGAACGTGTGAAACGCTACCACGACTATGGAATCGGCGTGGAAGGCACTATCCTACTCGGACTCGACAACCAAACCGAAGACGACATAAAACGATTGATTGACTTTTTGTTGGAAATTGACTTGGATTTGGCGGAATTTACCGTTTTGGCTCCATTCCCCCACACCAAGGCGTACGACGATTTGCTCCGTCAAGGAAGAATTTTCGACTTTGATTGGGACCACTACAACGCAGGACAAGTTGTCTATCATCCCAAGCACATGAGCGCAGAACGTTTACAAGAACTATATGAATATGCTTGGAAAGCGTTCTACCAAGACGAGACTCAAGAGGAAAAAATGTTCAAACTATTCACCAATGTGGTTCTTCGCGAAATGAACGATGGCACATACCGCCCACGAAACCGCGAACTTGCAAACAAATCGTTTGGTAAGGACGTGGTAAGAAACTTTAAGTAATTGAGAATTGAGAATTGAGAATTGAAAGTTGAGAATTGACAATTATGAGTGGGGATAATATAATTCAAACGAAGACGCGGGATTTTGCCTTACACATTATTTCTCTTTATAAAATTCTCATCGAAGAAAAAAAAGAATATGTTTTAAGCAAGCAACTTTTACGAAGTGGAACAAGCATTGGTGCGAACGTACGGGAGAGTAAAAATGCTCAGAGTCGTCTTGATTTTATCAATAAACTTAATATTGCACTAAAAGAAGCTGACGAGACCGATTACTGGTTAGATTTACTTTATACAAGTAAATTCATTAATGAGGAAATATTTAACAATATACAAAATGAACTAACTGAAATAATAAAAATATTAACAAGCATAATAAAAACAACTAAACTGACAACAGATAAATAATTCTCAACTGTCAATTATCAATTATCAATTAAAAAAGATGAAAGTTCCAGAAAAATACTATGACGAAAAATTCAATTTCAAAGGTCAATGGGATATGCCATCGACGTGCGGATTGAAAATTTTAGACTATAACGGAAAAAAAATCGTACTTGTGACTGAATTGTATCAAGACAACCCTGGCACATCGGTCACATACGCAGGTACGTCGCTTGCAAACCAGATTTGCGAGGCAAAAGGATTCAACGTAAACGACATTATTTATATTGAATGTAATCCCGACACAAGTTCAAAACTATCGTTTTACGACGAAGAATTTTTCCAAGTGACGTTTGACATTGTTGACGGAAAATTCGCGGGAACACCAAAATACAAACAACTTTCGCAAGAAGAAGCAAAAGAAATGATTACGCTATGAGACGGTTTTTGTCACTACTCTGTTTCTTTGTTTTTTTAAGCCAAATATCATTCTCCCAGTACGTTACACGTTGTAAAGAAGATGGGTGCACATCAAAAGTTGCTCCATGGCAATATGTTCACAGTGTAACATCGAACGGAAAGGTAAAAAACAAAAAGGAAACAACACGGATTTACACGTTTTTACCAACAAACTATAGCAAAGACAACGAGAAAGTGCCTGCGGTAATTATCTGTCCGGGAGGAAGTTATCACCACCTTGGCATGAAACACGAGGGCTATCAGGTGGCACAATGGTTTGCACAAAAAGGTTATGCAGCTTTTGTGCTTCGGTATCGTGTGAGCAGTCACGGAGCGCACCATCCCGATATGATTCAGGATTTGCAGTTGACCATTGCTCTCATAAAAAAGTTTGGCAATGAATTGATTGACACCACTAAAATTGGTGCGATAGGTTTTTCTGCCGGTGGGCATTTAGTGTTACATAGCGGCATTGAAAAGCACAACTACATAAAAAATGAATTTCCATCCTCCGAAAAATATGGTCTGCGTCCCAACTATATTATGGCGATATATCCCGTGGTTTCTATGGAAGACAGCATTGCACACCAAAGATCACGGAAAAATCTGCTTACAAAAAAATATACGCAAGACGACATTCACAAGTTTTCCATAGAGCAAAATATTCCTGACGACATGCCTCCGACCTTTGTGCTTGCCTGCACCGACGACGACGTGGTTGACGTACGGAACAGCCGTGCCCTTTGGCAATCGCTGAAAGAAAAGAATATCAATATGTACTATTACGCCGAATTAACAACTGGTGGTCACGGTTTTGGAATGTACAAAAACAAGACTGAATCGACAAAAGATTGGAACGAAAACCATTTGAAGTGGTGGCTTGAACACCTACAAAACAAAGGCGAAGATTTACAATCTATTTTCAAATCGTATAGTACTCTTATAAACCCCGATGAAGAATAACAAACTGCTCGGTCATATAGCGATATTTCTTGCCTACACCATTTTTGGTTTCAACATCATCACGTGCAAGAATCTTGTTTCATTTGGAGTAATCTCCCCTATTGGAATATTCTTTCTACGAGCATTGGGAGCAACTATCTGTTTTTGGGTTGTTTCATTTTTTCTACCGAAAGAAAAAGTTGACAAAAAAGACTTGCCGAAAATTTTTCTTGCCTCCATGCTGGGATTATTTCTCACGCAGATGAGTTTTCTCAAGGCAATGATAATCACCACGCCCGTCGATGCGTCAATCATAACGACGCTTACGCCTATTTTCACCATGTTTATTGCAGCCATCTTCTTGAAAGAACCCATCACATTCAAAAAAGCAGGTGGTGTCGCAACCAGTTTTATTGGCGTTATTTTATTGATTTTGAACTGTGTACATACGCCAAACGGTGTTGAGCATAGTCATCCGTTCGGATTGTTCCTCATGATTTGCAATTGTCTCTTTTTTGCATTGTATTTGGGTGCATTCAAGCCGTTGGTACAAAAATACGGAACCATCACGTTTATGAAATGGATGTTTTTGTTTTCGATGCTTGTTGCTGTTCCGTTCAACGTAAAGGAAATGATATCAACCGATTATAGCCTGCTTACGGCGGAATTTTACTGGAACTTGGCATTTACGGTGATTTGCGCCACATTCATTGCATATTTCCTAGTTCCCATCGGGCAAAAGAATCTACGACCGACAATTGTGAGCATGTACGCCTATGTGCAGCCGTTCATTGCCGCCATTGTGAGCATCATAATAGGAATGGACGTAATGACTTGGCAGAAAATACTTGCCGCCGTACTTGTTTTTACGGGCGTATTCCTTGTTAACAAAAGTAAAGCGAAAGATTCGCAATAATTACAGCGACTGCAAATATCTTTCCGTATCCAAGGCGGCCTTACAGCCCGAAGCGGCAGCAGTAATCGCTTGGCGATAGGTCGGATCTTGCACATCACCACATGCAAAAACACCTTTCACATTGGTTTGAGAGCCCTTGCCTTCAGTAATGATATAACCGTTTTCGTCCAACGAGATATAATCCTTAAAAATATCGGTATTTGGCTTATGTCCGATAGCGAGGAACAATCCTGTAACCGCAATTTGAACAGATTCCTTTCCTTGTTTTTCAAGCAAAAGTCCCGTCACACCGCTATCGTCGCCAAGCACTTCCTTCGTCACGTGCTCGAACAAAATTTCAATATTGGGCGTATTTTTTACCCTTTCTTGTAAAACTTTTGAGGCACGCAAATAATTCTTGCGCACAATCAAGTACACTTTATTTGCAATTCCTGCCAAATAGAGAGCATCGCCCACAGCAGTATCGCCGCCACCAACAACGGCAACAGTTTGTTTTCTATAAAAGAAACCGTCGCACACCGCACACGCCGAAACGCCCATACCACGGAACTTGCGTTCACTTTCCAAGCCCAAATAGCGCGCCGACGCACCAGTTGCAATAATGACTGCCTGTGCTTCTATCTCTTTCTTGCTATCAACAACAACTTTTTTCTCAGAATCGGTCAAAACCACCGATGTCACGTTTCCTTCGCGAATATCGGCACCGAATTTCAATGCCTGATTACGAATATCCTCCATCATATCAGTACCCGAAACGCCATTAGGATACCCCGGGAAATTCTCCACCTCGTTCGTTGTGGTCAATTGCCCGCCCGTTTGCATTCCCTCATACAAAACAGGATGTAAGTTTGCACGCGAAGCATAAATTGCCGCCGTGTAACCAGCAGGTCCGCTACCAATAATCAGACACGTAACTTTTTCTGTATCAGTTTGTTGTTCCATAGTATATTCTTAATTTTATTTGCAACTAAAATACAGATTCAACAGTTGTTTCATAAATATGTTGTGTTTTTTTATTTAACAAGTTATAAGACTCTGAAAAAAAAACTAAATTCGCACAAAATAAAACTGACAATGAAGAAATTCATACCATTTGCACTGCTAATATCGTTTGGAGTTGCTTGTTCGCCCTCTCCCGAAAGCGTCAAGGAAACATGTCTGAAAGACAAAAACAACGCTATATTTTACGGAGACAAAACGCCAGCCTACTGTGATTGCGTGTATGAGAAAGTCAAGGCTATTGCCGACACAACAAAATTAAAGCAAGAGATAATTGATTCTGTGTCAAACGAATGCGACGCTGAATTCACAACAATGGATACGCAATTTTAATGATTTATCAGATTTCACATAATATAGTCTCTTCGCTCGGTTTTTCTTCGGAAGACAATTACAACGCCGTAAAATCGGGAAAGACAAATCTCCGATTAGAAGAAAACACGTTTAATTTGCCAGAACCGTTTGTTGGTGCATTGGTTAACAACGAGTTGTTAAATGCTGAATTTGAGAAGATTAATAACACAAAAAATCAATATACCAAATTTGAAAAAATGGCGATTGTGAGTGTGGCAAAAGCACTCCAAAGAACCGACATCAACCCAAAATCACCGAACGTTCAATTCATTCTTTCAACAACCAAAGGGAATGTTCATCTTTTAGAAGATTTGCAAGGATTTTCAGAAGAACGAGTAATGTTGTGGAAATCGGCAGAAATCATCGCTCAATTTTTTGGAAACACCAATGAGCCAATAATCATTTCAAATGCCTGTATATCAGGGGCGTCAGCTCAAATTGCCGCAATGCGAATACTACAAAGCAATGCGTGCGACATAGCAATCGTAGTGGGTGCCGATATGCTTTCAAAATTCATTATCTCTGGGTTTCAGTCTTTTAAGGCACTTGCACCAGAGTTGTGCAAGCCATACGACAAAAATCGTGTCGGATTGAATTTAGGCGAGGCGGCTGCAACTATCATTTATGGAAAATCAGAAAAATCGTTGCCTCAAAATAGCATAATCCTCACAAACGGAGCCATGGCGAACGATGCCAATCACATTTCAGGTCCGTCGCG
>JAFZTG010000173.1 GCA_017618935.1 Bacteroidales bacterium
TCACGAGTAAGTTGCAGTTTACATTGGTCTATGTGATTTTTGTAAATATGCACATCGCCAAACGAGTGAATGAATTCACCCACTTGTAATCCGCACACTTGTGCTATCATGTGCGTGAGCAAAGCGTACGACGCAATATTGAACGGAACACCGAGGAATAAGTCGGCACTGCGTTGGTAAAGCTGACACGAGAGTTTTCCGTTAGCAACGTAGAATTGAAACAACGTGTGACACGGCGGTAACGCCATATTGTCAACCATTGCGGCGTTCCACGAACTCAAAATCAGTCGTCGGGAATTCGGGTTTGTCTTTATTTGTTGTACAAGATTTGCGATTTGGTCAACTTCGCCACCGTCGTATGTAGGCCAGTGACGCCACTGGTAACCGTAAACAGGACCCAAGTCGCCGTTTTCGTTTGCCCATTCGTCCCAAATCGTTACATTATTATCGTGCAGATATTTTATGTTGGTGTCGCCTTTCAAAAACCAAAGCAATTCGTGAAAAATGGCACGAGTATAGAGTTTCTTGGTCGTAAGCAACGGAAATCCCTTTTGAAGGTCGAATCGCATCTGATAACCGAAAATACTCAATGTACCCGTACCTGTACGATCTTCTTTTGAAACACCTTCGTCAAGGATTTTTTTAACCAAGTCTAAATATTGTCGCATAGCACAAAAATTTTATTTTTGCAAAAATAGAATTTAATTACGTTGGTTTCGGAGATTGGCATTTGCTTTTTTCAACAATGAAGAAATGGTTTTCAATAATCTTGTTTGTGTTGTGTTGTCAATGTTTGACGGCACAATTCTACAATGGTTATCAACAAGATTTCGGGAAAAATCGGGTGCAGTTCGATGAAAAATTCTGGTTCTTTTTTCGCCACGAAAAATTCGACATTTATTTTGACAAAAATGGTCGCAATTTGGCGGAATTTGTTGCCCAAAACGTTGATTCCAACTATGCGGAAATCGCTCGTATCCTTGAATTTGAATATTCCCGACGAATTGTTTTTGTGGTGTATAACACGTTGAGCGATTTTAGGCAAAGTAACATAGGATTTTCTACCTCGGAAGAAGATTACAACGTGGGAGGAACGACGCAAATAATTGATAATAAGGTGGTTCTCTATTTTTCGGGCGACCATGCCGATTTGATTCGTCAGATTCGGAAAGGACTTGCCGAAGTTATGATTAGTGAATTTTTGTATGGTGTTGGCTCATATAGGCGAATACTTTCAAATTCGGCGTTGGCTACCTATCCGCCTTGGTTTTTCGATGGTCTGACCGAGTATTTTTCGCAGAGTTGGTCATCGGGAAAACAAGATTATATTGTACAAAAGATTGCCGGTGGCTCGTATCGCAAGTTTTCACAATTATATGGCGACGATGCGATTGTGGTTGGACACGCATTTTGGAATTTCATGTCGGTGCAATATGGCGAGAAAACAATCTCCAACGTTTTGTATATGAGCAAATTGACTGGCGACATAGAGGCAAGTTTCCAGTACGTTATGGGCAAATCATTTCAGACGGTTTTGGCTGAAATGGCTACATTTTACAGCGCATTGAAACAAGATAATCCTGCAGGGCAGGAGGAACAAATTGTTCCGATTCCCAAACGACTGACAAAACGAGTGATTTCCGATGTGGAACTGAACTCTGACGGCTCTAAAATGGTGTATGTAACGAACAAACTAGGGAAAACGGGCGTTTGGCTCTATGATTTTGACTCACAGAAAAATCAGAGGATATTTGCCATGGGGTCGGTTATCGAACAAATTACGGATTATTCGAATCCCATTGTACAATGGCACCCCACACGAAATGCACTCTTGTTTTTTTACGAGAAAAAAGGAAAATTGTGGCTGGCAATCTACAATGCCGAGACAGAGGAATTGGTGACACGAGAGTTTCATCATTTTGAAAAAGTGTTGGATTTTTCATTTTCACAGGATGGGCTAACCTTGATTTTTTCGGGCGTTCAGGGTGGCGTAACCGATATTTTTACCTATAACATTCAAACGTTTGAATCAACGCAAATCACGAATGACAAGGCTGACGACCGCTATCCTTCGTTTGTGCAGAATGGAAACAAGATTTTGTACGTTTCCAATCGTGCCGACGACAATTTGCAAAATCAGTTTGTCGGTTTGCAATCTTCCTACGATTTGTTCCTCATTTCAGGTAAATCGTTGGAACGCATAGCAACAACGCTCGCTTCGGAACAAAAACCTATGGAGGCGAAATCGGGCACATTTGTCTATCTTTCTACTACGGAAAATAACTCGGAATTGTTTGCCGTACAAATGGACAGTACCATCCGTGCCGTCGATACGGCGTTTCATTATTCCTATTTCACCAATGACTTTCAGTTGAAAAACACGTCGCAAAGCATTGTGAATTATGCAGTTGCTGATTCCACTTTGTTGGAAGTAACTACCAAAAACAATCGTCAGTTTTTACAGTTGAAACGATTGGAAAAGCAAGATTTTGCGCCGATTCAACTTTTGCAAGACACGGCTGTTTCTCAACGATTGATTTCTCTTTTCGACACGCTTACCTACGAACGGGAAAATGCAAATTTGTATAAAACCAATTTCTATATCAATTCCTTGGGTAATCAAATTGATTTCTCTTTTCTAAACACTGGCTATCAGGCGTTTACGGGTGGAGCATACGATTATACGCAGAATTTGAACGTGTTGCTGAAACTGGGAATCATCGATTTGTTTGAGGATTATCGTGTGACAGGCGCCTATCGTTTTACCGGTTCGTTGGGTACGAACGAATACCTCGTTTCAGTAGAAAATCTTCGCAAACGCCTTGACCGACAATATGTTTTCCATAGGCAATCGGGATTGACGTACGGCGTAAATTCCTCAAGGTATTTTACTCGTGTGCAGGACAATAATTTTATTTGTCGCTACAAATATCCCCTAGACCAGATTCGTTCTTTTTCGGTGAATCCCAATTTCCGTTTTGTACGAAATGTGACGTTGGCAACCGATATGAATTCGTTGCAGGAGCCGAACAATGACGAGTTCTGGATTGGTTTGTCGTGCAATTATGTGTTCGACAATGTTCGGAAACTGGACTTGAACATTTATAACGGAAGTCGGGCAAAAGTCTTTGCCGAAGGCTTTTCGCAACTTACTTCGAGCGATTCCTATTTGTTTGTCGTGGGTTTTGATGCCCGTCATTATCAAAAAATCCATAGAAACTTGACATTGGCAGCACGTGTGGCATATAGCACTTCGTGGGGAACGTCGCCGTTGTTGTATTACTTAGGCGCCGTCGATAACTGGATAAATTTGTTTGGGCGCTACGATACGTACAATTCATCCATTCAATACGACCATTCTGTTGATTGGGCATATCAGGCGATTGGTACCAATATGAGAGGTTTTTCTCAAAATATCCGTAATGGAAATTCATTTGCCGTTGCCAATGTGGAACTTCGCTGGCCTATAATCCAATACCTTACTTTACGACCTCTGAAATCGGAGGTTTTGAAACATTTCCAAGTGATTGGCTTTGCCGACTTTGGCGGTGCGTGGAGCGGGCTGATTCCGGGTAAGAAGGAGAATGCGTACAACTATACTATTATCAATCAGGAACCGATTTATGTGGAAATTGACGAGATGCGTCAACCATTTGTATGCGGTTACGGATTTGGGTTCCGCACCCGATTGTTTGGTTATTTTGTTCGCTTTGATATTGCGTGGGGTTACGATGAAGGATACATTCAGAGAATGAATCAATTCTCGTTAGGATTGGATTTCTAAATATTTCTGCCCCATTCCATTCTTACAACAAGAACCTCAACAGCCCTACTCTTTCGGTTTCTTGTGATGAAAATGTTTGTGGGAGAATGGTTTATTTCCTTTTTTATGAAAATGCTTCTTCTTGGGTTTCGGCTGAATCTCTTTCCAAACGGGCGCTTCGCCTAATTCGGCAGGCAAAGGCAGTTTATTGACAGGACGTTCGATAAGTGCTTCAATTTTTTGAAAACGTAAGATATCGCTTTCGCTGATAAACGTCACGGCTTCGCCCTTGGCATCGGCACGTGCAGTTCGTCCGACACGATGAACGTAATCGGCAGGGTCTTTGGGTACGTCGAAATTGATGACAAGATTGATACCTTTTATATCGATTCCTCGACTGAGGACGTCGGTGGCAACAAGAATCTTTGTCTGTTTTGCCTTGAATCGCAGCAAAACCTCTTCGCGTTCATTCTGTTCAAAATCCGACGAAATTCCCTCCACCGTCACCTTGCGAATCTTCTTCTTTATTGCCGAGACAATGGAATGAATCATACGTTTGGTTGAGGTAAAGATAAGAATGCTGTCGTAATCGGGGTTTTGTTCCAATATGTGCGTTATCAAATCAACTTTTTGATAAGGATGAGCCATATAGGCAGACTGCGTAACTCCTTCTGCCGGCTTTGCTATGGCAATGGAAACCATTTTGGGATTGACCAGAATCGTGTTTGCCAATTTCCGTATTTCGGGAGCCATTGTCGCGCTAAACATCATCGTCTGTCGTTTGACAGGAATATAGCCCAAAATCTGTCGGATATCGTCAATAAAGCCCATATCGAGCATTCTGTCGGCTTCGTCCAACACAAGATGACGAATATGTTTCAAATTCACGTAACCAAGACGCAAATGAGCGATGAGTCGTCCTGGAGTGGCGATAATGACATTTGTTCCTTCGGTAAACGCACGTTTTTGTTCGTCCCAATCCATTCCCTTGTCACCGCCATACACCGCCTTGCTCGTCGTGTCGGTGAAGTACGAGAATCCTTGCATCTCTTGGTCAATTTGAATGGCGAGTTCTCGCGTCGGCACAATGATTAACGAGGTTAGACCGTGGGCTTCGTTTGTAATCAAATCTTGTAAGATGGGAATCAGAAATGTGGCAGTCTTTCCCGTTCCTGTTTGTGCACATGCAAGCACATCGTGTCCTTCCAATGCGAGGGGAATAGCTTGTTCCTGAATTGGCGAGGCCTTTTCAAACTTCATATACGAAATCGCCTCGAGTAATTTTTCGTCTATGTGTAACTCTTCAAATGTCATTATTTTTTCGCTATACAGCCGACCAAATCGTAAGTATCGGCTTCGGTGATTCTAATGGGATAAAATTCCCCTATATGTAATTTTTTCTCTGGTATAAAGACTTCATTGTCAACTTCGTACGCATCGTACTGCGTGCGACCGACAAATCCGTCGGACTCTTTTCTGTCAATCAATAC
The DNA here is from genome assembly GCA_017618935.1 of Bacteroidales bacterium. The sequence goes on from JAFZTG010000173.1 coordinate 5,254, forward strand.
CGAAAATGTTTTGCCAACTTTCTCCGTATTCTTTTTCAATGAAATTTGTTGCTGCAAATTCATAATGATTTCCTGTCGCTCTTGTTTCACGTGCTCAGGAATCGTGTCTTTGTAATGCTCGCCAGCATACGTGCCTTCCTCGTGGGAATAGGTGAACACGCCAAGACGGTCAAATTCGGCTTGTTGCACGAAATCGACCAATTTCTGAAATTCCTTCTCCGTTTCCCCGGGATGCCCGACAATCAAGGTTGTACGAATGGCAATGTCGGGAACTTTCGTCTTTAGTTCCTCCATCAAAGCAAACGTTTCTTTTTCGGAGAAAAAACGGCGCATTTTCGTTAGAACCTTGTCAGACGCGTGTTGGAACGGAATGTCAATATAATGGCACACTTTCGAAAGTTGATTCATGGAATCAAGCACTTCCTTCGGGAAATTGTTCGGATAGAGGTAATGCAGGCGAATCCATTCCAAACCATTGATTGGTTGCAATTTCTCAAGCAATTCGGGCAAGACGTTTCTTTTATACAAATCATATCCGAAAAACGACAAATCTTGTGCTATCAGCGACAGTTCCTTGGCACCGTTCTGAACTAAGAAATTGGCTTCTTTTACTAAATTTTCTATCGGTTCCGAAGTGTAATTTCCTCGTATGGAAGGAATTGCACAAAACGCACACGTGCGATTGCAACCTTCGGCAAGTTTCAAATACGCCAAATGTTTAGGCGTTGTAACGACACGTTCTTGCAGCAATTCATTCTTTTGTTCTATCTTCAATTCCTGCAAAATGTCGTTGAAACCACGAGCACCAAAAAATGCGTCAACTTCGGGTATTTCGGCACGCAAGTCGTCGGCATAGCGTTGCGAAAGACAGCCGATTACATACAATTTCTTGATTTTTCCCGCCTCTTTTGCCTGTACAGCGTGTAAAATCGTGTCGATAGACTCCTGTTTCGCATCGTGAATGAATCCACAGGTGTTGATAATCACCACGTCGGTATATTTCTCGGAATCAAAGTATAACGCATAATTCATCGCTGCCAGTTGTCGGGCAAGATGTTCGGAATCAACCGTATTTTTGGAACAACCAAGTGTTATAATGTTTATTGATTGCATATTACACGTGTTCAATGGTGCAAAAGTACATTTTTTTATAAAACAATACCTTTTGCTCTCAAATGTTTTCCCTCTTTATTCATAAATTACGGAAACATGTGTAACAAGGCAGTATGATATTTACATAAATTAACCTTAAGCTTTTGTTGCAATCAGGGAAAAAGGATTTTGGTATTGAAGATGGCAAGGTAAATCTCTAACAAAATTGATTAATTATATTATATTTGCATCGACTAAAATTGAGAAACGATGAAGAAGTTTTTATCTCTTATGCTGACGCTCACATTGTGCACAATAGTTTATGCACAAGCGCCTTGGAAGACAAACATTTTAACAAATGGTAGTGCCGAAAGTGGAAACTTTGACGGCTGGACTAAAACTACGAATGGAGGCTCTGGCTGGGCTGTTGGTTTTGCTAATGAAGAATCAAATGCGTTCGTGTCAAGTTACTCTAACTGTGTGCTTACACAGGATATAGATCTTGAAGCAAAAGGTTTTTCTGCCACAGAACTCGATGGTGGTTGTAAAGCTATGTTGCAAGGGCATGCCTGCGGTGGTGTTTCTGGTACCAGCAAAGGTGTCATGAAAATGATTGTGTATTTGCTTGATGCAAATAAAAATGTTTTACAAACAGTAACATTGGTAGATATTACATTTACCACAGCTCCTGACTGGACTGAATATAACACACAGGCTGATTTACCAGTGGGTACACGATATGTTCGCTACCAAATTACAGGTAAGGATGCAAAATTTTGGGCTGGACAGTATGGACCAAGATTCACCGGTATGGGGGTTCGTTTGTGCCAATCAAACGATGAATTTAAGTTTACCGTTACCAACGAAATGTATTCTAATGGTTCGGTAAAATGGATGGGTACCACAGAAATGGATCCTAATGGTAATTCTTCGATTGAAGTTGCTCCGGGAACACCAGTTTCTTTTACCGTTACTCCTGATGTAGGTTGTGATTTTGTACGCTGTTCCGTAAAATATGCTTTGGGAAAAATCCCTGTCACTGAAAATGGTACAACATTAAGTTTTACCATGCCAACGAGTGAGGTGGTGATTTCTCCTGTATTTGAAAAAACAGAGGTGCCTTCTCTTAGTGTGGATGGATACTATAATATTTATAATGAAAATACACTTAAGTGGTTTGCCAATCAGGTAAATAAAGGTAACAATACCATTAATGGTCGTTTGATGAACGATATAGACATGACTGGAAAACCTTTTACGCCTATTGGGCTTGGTACAATCTTGGAATATGATGTGTCAACATTAACTCAAAAGGGATTTGCTGGTACATTTGATGGTCAAGGTTATGCAATTCGTAATCTTACTATTGATGGAGTTAGGGGCGAAGTGGTTACTGGTTTCATAGGCAATCTTTCGGGTACAATTAAAAACACCGTATTTGTAAATTGTCGTTACGACCAAGTAAATCAAGATGTTCGTTTTGGTGTTGTTGCAGGTGTTGTTCAACCTGGTGCTGTTGTAGAAAATTGTGGAGTAATAGGTTCCTCTATAAATGTATCAGGTCATATTGGAGGTGCTGTGGCAGGTGGTAACTATGGTGGTACAATAAGATATTGTTATACGTTTAATAATACGTTGCAAGCACATAGCAGAGTTGGTTATCTTGTGGGTGATAATGGAAACGATTCGAATACATTAATAGGTACTATTACTGATTGTATTAGTGATAATAAAATTGCAGGTACCACTTCGGATGCCCACAAGGGAACGGTAACGAATTGTACGCCGAATTCAACACTGAAACTTGATGATGGATCGCTTGCCAATGCAATGTATGAAAAAAATACAGTATGGCGTCAGGAATTAGATGTGGATGCATTTCCTCGACCAAATGTCAATGGACCACGTGTATATCCGGCGCAGTGTGTTTCAAACAAGTATTCAAATAATTCATTGGCAGAATATGGCCATGTGTATGAAGCCGATGGGCATTGTTCTATATGTGGTGTTTTTGGATGTTTGCAAGTCAATGGTGTGTTTCAGATTGCCAACAAAGAAGATTTGGATTTCTTTAGTAGTTATGTAAACACCACTAATCAGTCGGCAAAAGCGGTACTTGTTGCAGATATTGTTTACAATGACAATTTATTTAATAAAATAACATTAGACAGTGTGAATGTGGCAACCGTGAATGAAGAAACTACGGTTTATACATGGCAACCAATAGCTGCTTTTACTGGTTCATTTGATGGGCAAGGACATAGCATTACGGGACTATATATCAATGTAGGGTCTCCTGCTGGTTTATTTGCGGATGCAGGAAGTGGTTCAACTATTGCGAATGTGGTTATAAAAGATTCATATATTCGAGGTGCGATTTGTGGTGGTATAGTGGCAAAAGCAGATGGTTCTACTATAACAAATTGTGCTATGGAGAATTCGTATGTTGTAGGTTCGAAAGCATCAGGAACAGGTGGTATAGTTGGTAATAGTGCTTCTGTAAACACAGTTATCCAATCTTGTTACAATACGGCTACAATATATAGTTCAAGGGCTGATGTTGGTGGTATTTTAGGCTATGGTTATGCAACTATAAACAATTGCTATAACCAAGGAACCGTGCATGGTAGCGTTAATGATACTGGTGGTATAGCGGGTGAGATAAGAAGTGGTTCTGTTGTCACAAACTGCTACAATTCAGGTGATGTTACTGCTCCTTCTTCCTATGTGGGTGGGATTGCTGGATACAATCCATCAACAACAATTAGTAATTGTTATAGTGTAATGACTCCAAGAGTAGGTACTCAAAAATCTGTAGAGGAATTTGCCAGCGGTGAAGTTACATATTTGCTTAATAACGGACAAAACGGAGTTTGGTTTCAAAAAATAGGAATCGATGCATTTCCTCATTTTAATGAAACTGGGGATAATACTGTATATCTTTCCAATACTACATATACAAACACGCCTACCGACGACTTTTTGTATGGCGGAGGAACTGGTTCTAAAAACAATCCTTTCATTATACGAACCCGTGCTCACTTGGAGAAACTTGCCACCAAGGTTAATTCGGGTATTACGTATGAAGGTTACTATTTCCTTGTTGCAAACGACATAGATTTGACGACAGAACCATGGACACCTATTGGTAGATTTACTTCGGCTACCGATATAAAACCGTTTAGGGGTTGTTTTGATGGTGGAAACCATGTGATAGATCATTTGACTATTCAATCAACACAACTCGGGGCGGCAGGTTTGTTTGCAATGGTTCTTGGAGGAGAACTTCGGAATATCATCCTTACGAATGTAAATATAGAGCGTCCTATTAATGCAGATGCCTACTCTTTTGCCGGTGCAGTGGTTGCCCGTGCCAACTATGCTATTATAGAAAATTGCGAGGCGCGTAGTGGAAGCATTACTACTGGTTCAAGTAATGTAAATGCTGGTATTGCTGGTGCACTTGCAGGTGGAACGATGAGCAATTGTATCAACCGTCTGGATATTACATCATCAACAGGAGCCAATACAAACTACAATGGCGGTATTGTTGGTAGGGTTGAAGCAGGTATTGAATGGAATGGCTATACAAATCCGTATCCATCCAGCAGAGGCAACTCCTATATTCAAGATTGTCGTAACTATGGTAACGTAACAACGGCAGGTTTCTACGCAGGTGGAATTGCGGCTCTGTTAAACAACACTTTTACGAGTTCGTATAAAGGTTATGTGGAACGATGTGCGAATGCCGGTACTATTACTGCAAATGGTGGTGTCGGTGGTATAGTTGGTGAATTAACTACATACGGTGAAGTTAATTACAATGTGAATATTGGTTCTATTCGTAACTATTCTACAACATCTACCACCTATAGATATGGAGGTATAGTTGGTTCTGTAAGTATCGATAATACTGGTATATATGGTAATTTGAATGCCGGCAATGTTACAACGACGTCTTCTCAAGAAACCGGCGGTATTGTTGGTTGTGTTGGTTATGCGAGTCAAGAATATTATTACAACGCAGTACAACGAAATTTGAATGTGGCAGCAGTTTCTTCAACAGGAACTTATGTGGGAACCCTTGTTGGTAGAAATTCTAAATCTAAGCAAATTGGTGGTGGTATTACTAATTCTCAGGTTAAACTTCATCCAAATTGCGGAAGTGATTCAGATGCTGTAACATCTTCTTCTTGGGGATTGGGTGGTTTTGTTGAATTGCCGACCGTAGGCATTGCCGGTCTGAGACAACGCGGTTCTGCCCAATTAGGAAACCAGGATGAATATTTCCATTTTGAAGAAGGTCGTTATCCTTGTCCAAAGGGAATAGAAATGAGCGATATTGTTCGTGTTGCCACTACACCTGTCTATTTACAAGCAGATGAAATGTACAACACCGCAGGTTCTAAATCACCATCGTTTGCATACAATACCGATGTTGAGTTTAGTACAAAAAATGATTATATCGATTTTGAAGGTGGTACGGCAACATATGTAGGTGCTGGTGAGGAGGTCATCTATATTACATCTGGTGATGCCCAACGCTACCTTGATGTTGTTATTGCTTGGAATAAGTCTCGTAAATTGACAGTAACTTCCGCACAAGATCTTGCTGATTTGGCAACGGGTGTTAATGCAGGTTCAGCGAATGGTTTCAGCTATCATGGTGTAACTTTGCCAAAATATGCGGCAGGATGTACTTTCGTTCAAACATGCGATATAAAACGTGGTGTTCATACACCAATAGGTACTGCAACGAATCCATTCCGTGGAACATACGATGGTGGTGGTCATAGCATAACAGGTTTGATTTGTGATACGCAAAATTCTTCGAGTGTAGGTCTTTTTGGTGCGGCATGCGATGGTGTGGTAATTAAAAATTTAAGTATAGATGGTTCCATAAAAGCATTACACACAGCTGCTGGCTTTGTAGGATTTACTAATTCGGGCTCACTTACTATCGAAAATTGTTCCAACAATGTCAATGTCGAAACCAAATCAAACACACAAAGTGGAGCTGCCGCTTTTGTTGGTAATGCAGGAAATACAAATGTTACGATACGGAATTGCTACAACTCTGCTCAAATTTCATCTTCGGCTGATGGTTATTTGGCCGCAATTGCTAATAAACCAGATGAAGCAACTGGTTTGTTGATTATAGAAAATGTACATAACTATGGTACAATTACGGGTGTGTTGAAAACGGGGGGTAATGCGTTTGCAAATAATGCAACGAAAATGACCAACTGTTACATAAATATTACAAAAACAGCCACATTGAATACGGTCGCTACTGGTTTAACTCGTGCTACAGAAACAGACTTTAATAATGGTAAAGTGTGTTGGATGCTGAACGGAATGCCAGAAACACGCAGTCAGTGCGAGGATGTGTTGTTTACACAAAATATTGACTTGCAAACTGGTGAACTTTGGCCTGTATTCAATAGTTTATATGTATATCCTAATGGAACGGATGCATTTACAAACATTCGTCCTGATGGTGAATATACTTTGAGTGAGTATATAGTTTATGACATAACGAATTTTCCCAAAGACACGCTATTCCCAGCCGCAAACTTGTTGGCTTTTGCACCGGAAAATGCCACATGGAGTTACAATCAAACAGAGTATCTCCAAGTAGATTCCGTCACGAATGGGTATGCCTATGTAACATCAAAAACCGATAAGGACCATGATAGTTGGATGGGTACAGAGGTAATAACATATTCCACTATAGTGCAGGATGCAGAAGGAACGGTTATTCAAATTGATGTACCTATTAAATATGAAAAGAAATACATTAGCCCCAATGCTTCAACAGACTTAAAAGTATCATTGAGTGCATTTCGTACCGTAGGTACACCTAATGATTTGTTCCGTATTGATGCTACGGTTATTGGTCGTAGTAATGGAACGAGGTGGTCTCTTGTTAAGAAAGGAACATCAGAAGAATATACTAAGGTAATATTGAGTCAAAACTCATTTTGGCAAATCTTTAAAATTCCAGAGGTCGGTGACTATACGTTGACTTTTACAGCTACAAGTATAGATGAAGTAAATGGAGTCCAATCGTTCTCTGAGACTAAGGAACTTAGTGTTGTCGGTATAAGCAATCGTCAGCCACACGTTTGTTATGGTGAAAGCATTTCATTGGAAACTTATAGTCCTGGTTTTATTTGTAATTGGAGTAATGGAAGCTCATCAAGTTCAATTACTGTAAGTCCGACAGAAACAACTACGTATGTAGTTACAATGAATAATGGAGCTGCATTTATAGATACGGTAACTGTTAAGGTTTCTACACCTGTTAGCACAACTCCAAATTCATGTATTCACATTGGTAATACCATGGAGGTTGAAGCCGAAGGAAACTACGAAACATATTCGTGGTCAACTGGCGAAACAACTTCTTCCATTTCGGTTTCCGAGCCAGGTACATATACTGTTGAAACTGTTGATGCAGATGGTTGTACAAGTAGCGCTTCAACAGAAATATCGGTATATGGTATTACAACAACGGATTTGGCTATATGCTATGGTGAAAATATTACTTTGAATGCGGCGGCTTCTATGGATAGTGTTGTTTGGAATGACGCGAACAAAACACACAGTGAAACTGTTACGATAAACAATATGCTTGAAACGCAATCTGTTTCTGCAATATCATATAAAGATGGTGTCCCATATCTTGACGCAGTAACGGTTGTTGTTGGAAAACCTGTGTCATTCAACGATGTGCGTGCTATTTGTGATGGAGTTACCACCACTATTGCACCTATTGATGACTATGCAACATATAGTTGGGACAATGGTGATGGAACTGATGTGATAAGTACTCAAAGAAGCATAGTTGTCAGCGAAGCAAATACCTATCGTTTGACTGCAACGGATACACTCGGTTGCGAATCTTCACAAAGTGTTGTGTTGAATGTTGTACCAAAGCCAGTGGTTAATTTGGGTGAGGATAGAACTATCTGTTATGGCGACACTATCGTTTTTGATGCAGGTGCTGGTTTCTTGAAATATACCTGGTCGGCAACTCGCGACTTTGAAACTGCAGAAACAAGCCGAACATTTATTGCCGACACCATTTTGATGCAGACAATTCATGGTTTTGGCAACGAACGTAAACTTTCCGTTGAGGTGCAAGACAACTTTGGCTGTTCGAACAGCGACACAGTAGTCCTGACCTTCCGTTCTCGTCCAACAATTACCTTCGGTGAAGGAGGTTTGTATTGTGGTAAGGAAGAATCTGTTGCACCTACGTTCACTGTTTCGGGTGTCGCTCCGTTCCGATTTGCATATACCGACGGTGTAGAGCAATTCACAGAAGATTTTAGCGAAAAAACATTTACTCCTACTGCTCCAGGTATCGGTGAATACACATATAGAATGAATACGTTGGAAGATGCGTATTGCTCGGCTGATACTACAAGTCAGACTACCATAGTAAAAGTTGTTGCGTTACCGACTGTGGAACTTGGTGCAGATACAACTCTGTGTTATGGCGAAAGTTTTACGTTAAATGTTCACAATGATGGTGCAACATATTCATGGTTGCCATTACGTGACGGTGTTCACGCAGAGTTGAAGGATTCATATATCGTCGATACAGCTGTTGTAAACCATAATTTTCCGATATCAAATATTCAGGAAATTGTTGCCACTGTAACGAGTGAAGAAGGTTGTGTTGTAAAAGATACAGTTTTGGTGACATTTAAAGAACGTCCATCTGTTTCAGTTACAGGTTCAGCAACATACTGCGGTCTTGATGAAGCACAAGGTGCAACATTCAATTTGAAAGGAACAGCACCGTTTACATTTACCTATACCGATGGTGAGGAAACAATGAATGTGGATTCATTGGAAACAGCATCGCTGCAGGCACAAAAACCAACAGCAGTTGGCGTATATGATTATTCTATTCTTTCATTGAAAGACGCAACATGTACAGCCGATCTTCAAATAAGTAAAGCACGCGTTGTTGTTGCCGAAATACCTGAGGTTGTTCTAGGTAACGATACAACATTGTGTTATGGCGAAGAACTTACATTACAATTGAATGCTGAAGAAGGGGCTTCGTATGTATGGAGTCCTCGTCGTGACGGTGTTCACATTACTACTTCGGCGTCATTCCTTGTTGATACAGCAATTGTAAATAATAATTTCCCTATTTCAAACGTACAGGAAATTATTGCAACAAAAACAACATCTAATGGTTGTTCCGCAAGCGACACGATGACGGTGACATTCAAGGAACGTCCAAGTGCGACAATATCGGGTAGTGCAACATACTGCGGTACAGAAGGTGTTGAAGGCGTCACAATAATTTTGAAGGGAACAGCACCGTTTACTTTCGCCTATACAGACGGTGTAGAAACGACAACCGTAGATTCTCAGGATGAGGCGACGCTTCAAACGGCTGCTCCGACAGCAGTAGGTACCTACAACTATTCAATCGTATCGATGAAGGACGCATACTGTAGCGCCGACTACCAATCATCGAAGGCAAAGGTTGTCGTAGCCGAAATTCCAACGGTTTCTTTAGGAAATGACACAACAGTATGCTATGGCGAAAGCGTGGTATTAAATGCTGGCTCAGAAGCAAAATGGTACGCTAACGGAAACTATGTAAGCCGTTCGTCGTCAATGGAGGTTGATACAGCCTTAATATATGCATACTATCCAAACAAGAACGAACAAGAGATTGTCGCTGTTGTCACGAATGCGGAGGGTTGTTCCGCAAGCGACACGATGACGGTGACATTCA
>JAFZTG010000174.1 GCA_017618935.1 Bacteroidales bacterium
GCATCTGCGAGGGACTTACGGTGTTTAATGTTTCGGTTGTACTTCGTCTTGTCTCGGACAACTCTTGTCCGTAATGTGGCTCCGTTTTGGGAGCCGTCTATGCGTCGCATGCGCATCGCATCGCTTTCTTTGGCAGTTTCAGTAACCTTGCTGAACACTTTATCTTTCTTTTTTGCCATGACAGCCTCCTTAATAGACAAATTTAATATATTTCGTTTAAATAAAGAAGGGTTCTAATATGAAAAAGACTTACGCAGTTTTATTCGGTATGTTCATGTTCGTCGCTTGCAGCGAAGACAATCCGACATCGAGTCTCGACAACACTCAATCCACAAAGCCTGCAACTCAAACAACGGATTTCGGTGAAGGATACACTTATGTCATCCCGATTAAGTACGATGAAACAACGGGACGTGTTTACCAAGGAACATACGTTTGCAATTACCACCCCGATACAAAAACGTTTGCTTGGGAAGAATATCCAGAATCATTGGATCCGGGTTCTTACAAGATTGTCGGTGATTCGCTTTGGATGGGGCCAGCCGAAAAGCAAGTTTCAGACAATCCGGACGAACAAGAGTTTCTTGACTTATACCGTAACTATGAAACGTTGTCGCTGAGCAATGACCACAATGATATTTACGGAACGTGGAAAGTCACCGGTTGCAAAAGACAACTCGGAGAAACTGATATCAAGTGTTCAAAATTCATTGGTGGTATGAGCGGAATCGCAAGAACCATGAAGATTACCAAAGACTCCGTTTATATCACAACGACCGTTGATACGGACAATTTAGAACAAAATGATATCAACATCGGAGCCATTTTGGATCGCAATTTTGGTTATGATATTGGCGACGCTATCATCAAGCAACTGCTTGTTGAAAAAACGATAACAAAGGAACCCAAAGAATTATTAAAGCAATCATTCTCTATCGGCAACCAACTCTTTGAAGTTGTCTCTGCTCCTAAATTTGATGCATCAGGAATGAACTACATTACAACGATGTCTAGCAACGGAAAGACTTGTACAAACACGCAAAGATTGGGATTCATCAACGAGAAATTGTGCAAAGAAGAAAGTGCAGAATTTTTGCTGAGCGACCGCGATAAAAGCGAAGAGCAATTCTACTATGAAGAAGGTCCTGTAGAAGGTTTCAATATCGACAACAATAACGAATTCTACGAATGCACAAAGGGACTCCCGACAGAAGAAACAAAGAATTTGCTGAGTCAGTACGCCAAGAATTAAGACTATAATTCTTTTATAAAAGCATGTACGAAACTTTCAAATTAGTCATTTCAGATATAAACATTTATGGGCTCTGCATTTTTTTGCCGAGCCTTTTGGCGTTGATTTTTACAGCAATATTCAGAAATGACAAAAAGAAACTGAAAATCATTTTAACAGCAATTCCGTCAATCGTATTATGCTATTTGCTGATTTTCTGTTCCTTTACATTTATCTACATTTTCATAATTTTTAGTGCACTTGCGATTTTGTACGCAGCGTCAATCGCTGTCGGCTATCGTTTTAGCAACAAAAAAGCAATCCTTTGTCTCGCTGCAATTTTAATTCTCCCCAGTTCCCTTGCATTGCTCACTACTTTTGAGTATTACGAACTCAGGGAGCCTTTTGGCTATATCAACGACAAAGATTTGCCGGACAGTCTTAGCAATGCAAATTTTGATTACGAGGTGAAACTCGACTATGCCGACGCATGGGGCAACGACCATTACACCGTCTCTGTGCGAGGAAAGCACTTGACCGATTCTAGTGAAGATTCAATCGTTTATTGCAAACAATATAGAATGTGCACCGGTGTAACATTTTTTTTTGAAGATTCGGCAAGCAGCGACACACAATCCGTACAAGCTACGCCACGGAATATCTGCCGGTGGGAACCATTGCCACATGAGAAAAAAGCAACATTGCTTCAACTCAAAAAATTGGCAGAGAAATATCACAAGGAATACACATTTAGCTTTGTATTGGATGGATATACATTCGGTATCAATATTCTCGACTTCAAAAAGAAAACGATTCGTTCACTGGAACTCGGGAACGCGACAAATTTCGATGACGAAGTCCCTAACGCCAAGGAAATCGTCAACCTCGGACTTGCCTTAATTCCATTCAGCGACTCTGTTAACGCAGACAAAAAATGTAACGACCGTCTGCCACAAATATTCGTAGAAATGAAAACCGATTCGACGCAAGATTCAACAAAGAAAGAAATGCAACCACCCAAACAACGACGCAGAGCCACTAAGCGTTAATCTATTTTTTTAGATTTTATCCCCCCCC
>JAFZTG010000175.1 GCA_017618935.1 Bacteroidales bacterium
AGATAATACTTCCCGTGGGTATTTCTTTCTACACGTTTCAGTGTGTCAGTTATATTATGGATATATTCCGCAAAAAGGTTGCACCGGTCGAAGATATTCTGAATTTTGGCTTTTATATCACGTTTTTCCCGCAATTGGTGGCAGGACCAATTATTCGTGCTGCCGATTTTGTGCCACAGATTTACAAAAAATATTTCCTTTCGCGCCGACAGTTCGGAATTGCCGTTTTTTGGATTCTCAACGGATTGGCGAAGAAGATAATCTTGAGCGATTACATTGCCGTGAATTTTGTTGACCGTGTGTTTGAAAATCCTCTGTTATATACGGGATTTGAAAATTTGGTGGCGTTGTTTGCTTATTCGTTGCAAGTTTATGCCGATTTTTCGGGCTATACCGACATTGCAATCGGGGTGGCGATGATTATGGGATTTCATTTGCCCAAAAACTTCAATTCTCCGTATAAGGCGACCAATCCTGGCGAGTTTTGGAAACGGTGGCATATATCGCTTTCAAAATGGTTACAGGATTATTTGTACATTCCGCTTGGTGGCAATAGAACAGCTTCGGTGGGCACATATGCTTGTATTCTCACCATTTCGCTCATAGGAACTATTTTGTCGGGAAGTATTTGGGTTGCTATTATTTTAGTTTCGTTGGCGTTGATTGTCACGATTTATTGTAGAAAATCTCCTGAAAAGAAGAAAGCGCTCACGTCGAATATGAACCGTATGAATACGATGTTGCTGGGTGGTTTATGGCATGGTCCGAGTTGGAATTTTATGATATGGGGAGGGTTGAACGGCATAGGAATGATAATCTATCGTTTTTGGAAAGACTGGGATCACCCGTTACGCTTGCTTTCCATTAGCATCGTTACGTTTGGCGCATATAAAATGACGGAATATTTTCCTGCTCCGATTTGGAATATCGCCTTGGTATGGTCTGGTGTGATATGGATAGGAACCTTCCTGCGATTTATGTATAATTTTATCGGTTTCAAGAACCCTATACCTTGGTTGGAACGGGCGTGGGCTGTATTTCTCACGTTTGTGTTCATTACGTGGACACGATTGTTTTTCCGTGCTGGCTCAAATCTCGATCCAGCCGAAGCCAACGAGAAGGCGTGGAGTACGGCAAAGAATATGGTGCAACAAATAGGTTCACCGTGGAATCTGCAACAAGTTCCCGAAATAGCGTCAAGTTGTGCCAACATATTGATATTGTTCTTTTTAGGAATGATAATTCACTGGTTGCCAGAGAATTTCAAACGTCGTTACCGCATTTCGTTCGCCAAATTGCCCTTGCCGATAATGGCAGTCGTGGCTGTTACGATAGTTTTCGTGATATATCAGTTCGTAACGGCTGATTTACAGAAGTTTATCTATTTTCAGTTTTAATGGAACAAAAGGATTTATTGGAGCTCATTACCACAAAAATGCCATTCGGAAAATATAAGGATTGGCCGTTGTGCGACTTGCCCGAACCGTATTTGGCGTGGTTTTCTCAAAACGGATTTCCTAAAGGCAAGTTGGGGCAACAATTGGGACTGATGTACGAAATAAAACTGAACGGGTTGGAGTATCTTTTGAAAGAGTTACGAAAGCAATTTCGATTATAGAATAATTTGTATGCTTCCTTCAAAATTTACAAAAAACGCACATTCCCATCTTCCATAGGAAATACGTGGCTGAAAGTGAATGGCATAGCGTGGAACGTAATACAAAATATGACCGACCGACTCGTTTTCCTGATTTGTGGTTGTCGTCGTGTCATACGTTTTCGTGATATGCGGGTTGTTTATATTTATCTGTAGTTTATTACTAAATGCTATAGGTTTGTTTATTGTTGTTGAGTGTTTTTGTTCCAACGAAAGCTCCAATCCTTGCAAGACGGCCTGTGCCGTGTTCAATGGGTGCCACACGGCGCCACTCGGCGTCCACATAATCATGTCGTTGACCGATTGGCAAAATGCTATATTTGCCGTGTACAACATGAGAGCGAAAGAGGTAATTTTTTTTAACTCTTAAACATGAATTCTGGTTTTAACTTACTTCGTATGTCAGATTCTTCGGAACCGAGGTGCAATTTCTTGCAATGGCAATATTGTTTTCGTCGCTATCGGTGGCAATTATGTGAAGATTTTTCTTTACTAAAGCGGCAAGCAATGCAAATTCTCCTTGACCGCAATTTTCAATGGTGTAGGTGCCTTCGTCGGGCAATTCTGCTATTTTGGCGACAAGGTTTTTATCTTTTAAAACTTTGCGTGCATGTTGCTCAATCTGTCGACTTTTGTAAATGTAGTTGTGCAAGACTAAATCTTTGTAATAATCAGCATTTTCAACCTCTTGTGCAAGTTTTGCATATTCTTGTTCGTAGAATTGACGAACAAGTTTCGCCGTTTCTCTACATTCTTTTCCCGAACAAAATGTTTCGTCGTCGGGTGTTATTCTATTGAAAATCTTAACGGTTGCTTTCCCTTTGCGAAGCAGAAATTCCGTTTTTGGGAAAAAGTGCCCAATGCCGTGAATCATTGTCGGAATAATATCAACATGGAGTTGTTGTGCAAGATAGAAAGCCCCTTTGTGGAAACGAAGAATGTCGCAGTTTTCGGAACGAGTGCCTTCGGGGAAAACTAAGATGGAATATCCTTTTGCAATGGCTTCACGAAGTTGATCAACATTGTCTTCAATGCCGTCTTCCACAGGGTAAAAATCGGCGTATCGGATAATCCATCCATAGAACGGACAACGCCAAACCCAATGGTTTGTGAGGCAGATTATTTTGGGATTTAGGAGCAATAAATACATCAAATCCAAATGCGACTGATGGTTGGCAATGATGATTCCCGGCTTCTCAAACGTTTCGTTTGCCGTGTTTTGCAGTTCAAAATCAATGTTCGGAATGATTTTTACGAGAAATCTAAAAATATCGCACAAACGTTTGTGGTACCAAAGTTTATGTTTGTCGGTCTTACCTAACAAGGTTAAACTTATGAATCCTGCCAACGTGAGGTAAATACTACCGATTAAAAATCCAATGAATGAGATAATGGTGATTCCAAGATTTTTAAGAGTGATTGGCATAAGTCGATTTTTCCCGTTTTTCTGCGTCAGCCAACGATAGAGTAGCGGAGGAAACAAATACGCCATAAGGACGACAGAAAACATTCCCACGATTGTTACTTCTCCCAACGAACGCATCGCAGGATGTTGTGCAATAATGAGCGAACCAATGCCGATAAACATTATGGTTGCCGAAAGCCATACGGAATTTTTGTACGAAGCGAGCATTTTTTTCTTGTAGGTATATTCGTACATCATTCCTTCGGTAACGAAAATGGTGTAATCGTCGCCTTGGCCAAAAATGAACGTTGCAAGAATAATGTTCACGATGTTGAATTTCATATCGAAGATTCCCATCAGTCCCAAAATCCAAATCCACCCGATGGTGAGGGGAATAAATGAGATTATGCTTAATTCTAATCGCCCGAAAGAGAATGTCAGGAACAAGAATACAATCAAACCGCAGATGTACAGAACATAGTCGAAATCGTCGGAAAGGGCGTCAACCATTTGTGTTATGAGCGACGTGTTGTCAAATGTGAAAACATTCTGTTGAATCTCATTTAATCTTGATTCAGCACGTTCTTTGTTACTATTCGTTTCTATGATATTGTAAATCAAAACTCTACCATTTTCGTTTGATATAAAATTATTCCCGATAGCGTGTAAGATAGGAGCGAAGTGGTCAGTATTCTGAACTGTGTAATCGCGAGAAAGAATGGCTATAAAATTATCAAACGCATTTTCGTTAAAACCGTTGGCGGTTCTTGCTTTTTCAAGATTCTCAATAATTGTTTCCTTATGCTGACTCATAAATGAGTTCCATTTCGCAAGTCGCTCATTTTGAATTTTTTGCGAAGGAATCAGTTGGTTGATTCCCGATACGTTTGCTATCAAATTTTCTCGTTTGAGCGAATCAATAACGGGGAGGGATTGTTCGTAATTCTGCAATGCCTCTTCTATCGTTGTACCTTCGGAAACACAATAAAAAGAGGGCTTTCCGCTTTGTGTCTGTTCGTTGATTTTGGCAAATTTCTCTTTTTGCGATTCCGTCATATAATTTATTGCATGCAAATCGGTCTCAAACGATGTACGTTTGCTCATAAAGAACAAAGGAATTGTCAGAAGAATGATGGTTACAACAATGAATGTGTTTTTATCAAGATTGTAAGACGCTATTTTATTGAATGTCAGATTGGTACTCAGTCGTTCTTGGTTAGCAAAGAGTTTTTTCTTGAACAAATGTGGCAGAAAAATCAGAACAAATAAAATAGTTCCTATAAGCAAGAATGACGCAAATAATCCAAGGTCTTTCATTGCATTGGAATGAATGAAAATGAGACTGAGAAATGCGCCTACCGTTGTGACGTTTCCCGTAACGAGCGGGTCAATTATGTCACGAATCGTTTGTTCTTTACTATATCCTTGCTGGTAATGAGCCAGAAAATGTAATGGATAATTTGTTGCAATTCCCACAATTATGGAACCAATTCCGATTGCGATAATGGAAACTGAATCTTTGAAAATTGACACGAAAGCCATGCCAAATAATCCACCAAAAACGAGAGAAAACAATATGATAATCAAGGCTCTCACGTCACGGAAGAAGTACAACAGCACGAAAAGAATTAGGATTAAGGCGATTGCGGTAGAAATAAAACTGTCTTTCTTAATTTGGTTTGCGTTGCCAATAGAAATAATCGAAGCTCCAATGCAATCTACTTGAATATCAGGCATTTCTCGCATTGTTTCAGCCATTGCGGAATCAATGTCGGCAATGAGTTTCGCATTTTCTTTTGTCTCGCTGACGGGCAATTTTGAATTGACGGCGATGATTGCTTCTTTTCCTGATTTGTCGAATATGTAACCGTCAATTATCTCGTAGTTCGCGTTGGAATTTGATTGTTTGAGCATTGCTAACGGGCGAGAAGCAAAATGGAGCGGGTCGAGTGTAATAAAATCTTTTACAAAACCGCCCATGGGAGAAAGGATTATTTGCTTGTTGCCATAAATCTTTGCGTGTATGGAATCATATGACAATGAACGTTCAATCTGCTGGTAATCCTCGTCGGTCAAATAGTAGGGCATATTTTGAATGATAAATTGACCAAGTTCAGTAATTTGTTGTTGGTCAATCATATAAAGTATGTCTTGTATTCGTTCGGTAGAATCTTTTTCTTGCAGTTTTTCCACAAAAGTATCAACGGCGTCCATTATGGCATATTCGTCAGCCGTTTCCGACGCAACCGAAACCATCAGTTTATTGGAGCCGCCAATGTGTTGTGAAGCATACTGAATACGCTCATTCTCTTTATTTTGTGGCAAAAATGAACTAATGTCTTCAATGAACGAAATGCGTAAAATGGCACACACACACAGCATAATGATTCCAACAAGCAAGCAACGAAGCAAGATGGAATGCTTGTCAAAAAAAGCGTATATGCGAAGTAACAGATTTGTCATTGCTAAAACAAGATACGTTTTTTCCGTTGCACAAAATATGCCCACACGATTGATTTCGGGTACATTTCTTTATGTACGATTTTTGAGGGTTGCAGTTCGCGTTTTTTCTCTAAATTGGGAATCGCCTTGCGATAGTCTTTGTGTGCGTGGAGTATTTCTTTCGCATTCTTGAAATCGAAATGCACTATGAAATTCAGCCACGAAATGCCGTCAAGTAATCGCCGTTTGAAAATGATTCGTTTGTAACAATTTTCAGGCAGATTCTTGTGAAGCATAAAAAGATTGTTACGGAAATTCAGATACGTTTTGAACGGATTTTCCTTTGGTAACGAGCCGCCACCGACGTGAAACACTTCGGATTGAGGTATATATTTGATTTTGTAGCCAGCATTTTTCACACGCCAACAAAAATCTATTTCTTCCATGTGAGCGAAGAAATCTTTGTCCAATCCACCAAGTTGTTGATACACTGGTCGTTTTACAAATAAAGCGGCTCCTGAAGCCCAAAAAATATCACATTCTTGATTGTATTGTCCTTCGTCTTTTTCGATTGATGAAAACAATCGACCGTGACAAAACGGATAACCGAATTTGTCAATAAAACCGCCGGCAGCGCCAGCATATTCAAATAATTCGGGATTGTCGAACGATTTTAGTTTCGGCATACAAACGGCGAGTTTCTCGTCTGCCTCCATTCGTTCAATAATGGGTGAAATCCAGTTTTCACCGACTTGCACGTCGGAATTTAACAGAACGTAGTAATCGGCTTGAATTTGTGCCAATCCTTGATTGTAGCCATCGGCAAAACCATAGTTTTTGTCTAACTGAATAATCGGTGTTTCGGGAAATTGAGCGTGTAGAAACGAAACACTGTCGTCGGTTGACGCATTATCAATGACATAGACCGTCGCCTCTAGAGAATTTTCAACGACATTGGCAAGAAATTTTTCCAACCAATGTTTCCCGTTCCAGTTCAATATGGCGACAGCAACCGTCATATTGCCTTCTATTTATGAATAGTTTTGATGTAATCCGACAAAATTTGATACGATTCAAATAAGCCGACATCTTCCTTGATGGATTTGTTCCAGTCCTCAATACGTTTGTTTTCGACAGAATCAAGCGTAGGATTGTCTTTCGACTGAACATTCCAACTGATGATTTCAAAAGGAACGCTTGCCTTGCCGGCATTCTTGTATTTTTTAGAAAGGGCAATGTCTTTCTCGTCTTTTTCTCTAAATGCCGACAGTTCCAAAGGAATAGATTTTTGGTCTTTCGTGTCGGAAAGCCATTTGGCTGCTTCTTTCAACAAAAGGAACGAAGAATCTTTTTGGATTCGTGCCGCACTTTTCTTTGACAAATCTTTTATGTTTGGTGCATTTTTGCACGTAACATATTGAGCAGGTTTAATTTCCGTCCAAGGAAGCGGATAATCCAATTCTTTTTCACCGATGTCGATTTTGTCATATAAATCAGGCAATACAATATCGGGTTTCACGCCTTGGAACTGCGTTGTGCCACCATTTATCCTATAAAATTTCTGAATAGTCAGTTTCAGCGCACCAATTGGTTTGTGAATGCGATATTCGTTTGAGATGAATCGGTCTAAGTCAACAACACGTTGCACTGTGCCTTTTCCGTATGTTGATTCCGTTCCAATAATTATCGCACGTTTGTAATCTTGCATTGCAGCGGCCAAAATCTCCGACGCCGATGCGCTAAACGTGTTGACCATAATGGCAAGAGGACCGTCATACAAAGTCTTTCCGTCGGTATCGTTGTATTGTGTGGCAGGAGTTTTCAGGTCTTTAACTTGTACAATAGGACCTTTGTCTATGAATAAACCACCAATAGTGACCACGTCGTTCAGCGAACCACCGCCATTGTTGCGCAAGTCGATGATGATTCCGTCAACGTTGGCATTTTTGAGTTTTGTAACCTCAATTTCTATGTCTTTTGAACATTTACGACCACGAGAATCATTCATATCTACGTAGAACTGAGGAAGATAGATATATCCGATTTTGTAAGCTTTCTTGTCGTTTGTAGTAAGAATCGTTGATTTTGCATATTTCTCTTCCAACACAATCACGTCGCGTATGATAGGAATTTGCACGATTGTTCCGTCGATTTTCTTGACGGTCAAAACGACTTTTGTGCCTTTAGGACCACGAATGAGGCGAACGGCTTCGTCCAGTCGCATATCTATTATTTCAACAGGCTCGTTGTCGCCTTGTGCCACTTTCAAGATAATGTCCTCGGCTTTCAGTTCGCCTTGCTTCCACGACGGACTTCCGGGAACGATTTCCACAACTTTTATGTAGCCGTCTTTTTCAGAAAGAGTTGCTCCGATTCCTTCAAGTTTACCCGACATTGAAATGTCGAAATCCTCTTTTTCTGTTGGAGGAAAATAGTTTGTGTGCGGGTCGAACGCTCCTGCAATTGCATTCACAAAGTCGGCAAAACGGTCGCTACGGGTAATTTTGCTCATTCGTTTGAAACGTGTGTCGTAGCGTTTCAATATCTTTTCACGAGCCTCTTTTTCTATCGTAGCAAAATCCTTGGGCGTTCTTACAGAATCTGTCGCAAGCGAATCGGCTTTCTTTTGTTCGTTTTCTATGGAAATAATTTCCGAAAGAACTTGGTATTTGATGTATTTACGCCAGTAATCCTCCAATTGCGCTTCGTTTTCGCAGTAAGCACGGTTCTCCATGTCAAGATTTATGGTTTCTTTTACCGAGAAATCAATCGGATTTTCAAGAATTTGAGCATAGAGTTTCTTGATTTTATCTGTTTGTTTGTCAAGCAGTTCCAATGACAAATTGAAGAAATCCAACGAAGCGACTCTTATAGCGTCGTCAATTTGAGTCTTGTACGACGAAAGTATGTCAATTTGGTCTTTGGTGAAATATATCTTATTGAAATCCAATGTTTTCATATACAAGGTGAACACACGTTCCGAGAACGAATCGTTCAGTTCCTGCGGACTATAATGAAATTCTTTGAGAATCTCGTAAGTCGATTTCATGACGAGTTTTTCTTTGGGCTCGTCGTTTTCATAAACAAAAAATGCAAGTAGTGCAGTTGCTATGACTAAAATTACCGCTATCGGCAAAAACTTCTTGATCTTCATTGTCGAATAAAATTTCAACGAAAGTAAGAATTATTTGTGGATTAAAAAACCGTAAAGAGGAAAAATGTTTGCCTTAATTGTAATAGTTATCGTTGTTGATACACGCTGTTGTTGCTACGTTTTTGAATATCAATACATTAAAATCTTCGTTTTGCCCTGTCCATATCGCGTTTTGCATCGCGTTCCTTCATATCTTCGCGTTTGTCGAACTGTTTCTTACCACGGGCAAGGGCAATGTCAACTTTTGCCCAACCGCGAGGTGTGAGGTACATACTGAGTACGATAATGGTAATTCCTTTATCTTTCAGTTTTTCTTCCATTTTGTTGAGTTCACGACGATTGAGCAGCAGTTTTCGTTCGCGATCGGGGACGTGGTTGCTGTAACTGCCAAAGGAATATTCCGAAATGTGCATTCCTTTGCACCAAAGTTCGTTTTTGTTGAAGTAACAATACGCTTCAGTCACATTAGCCTTACCGTCCCGAATGGATTTTATCTCCGTTCCTGTAAGGATAATGCCGGCAGTGTAAGTTTGAATCGTCTCGTAATCAAACGATGCCTTTTTATTCTTTATGTAAATGTTCTTCTCCAAATCTAATAACTATTAAGAAAAAAGACTGCCAAATAATTCTTGGACAGTCTTTATATTATAACGAACAGATGTTATTTTCCCATCGATAGTAAAAATTCGTCGTTGTCTTTCGTCAAAGGCATTTGTTGGCTGAGGAATTCCATTGCTTCCACAGCTGTCATATCAGACAAGAATTTACGCAAAACCCAACATTTGTTCAGGCGTAGTTTGTCAACTAACAAATCATCGCGACGTGTGCTTGAAAGATTAACGTCAACAGCAGGGTAGATACGTTTGTTCGCAATTTTTCTATCCAATTGCAATTCCATATTTCCCGTACCCTTGAATTCTTCAAAAATCACGTCGTCCATCTTTGAACCAGTTTCCGTCAATGCAGTTGCAATGATTGTCAAAGAACCGCCACCTTCAATGTTTCTGGCTGCTCCGAAGAAACGTTTTGGTTTATGCAGTGCATTTGCATCAACACCACCGGAAAGGATTTTTCCTGACGCTGGCTGAGCCATATTGAATGCTCGAGCCAAACGGGTGATGGAATCCAAAAGGATACATACGTCGTGACCACATTCAACCAAACGTTTTGCTTTTTCAAGCACGATATTTGCGATTTTTACGTGACGGTCTGACGGTTCGTCGAATGTAGAAGAAATTACCTCGGCACGAACGCTTCGTTTCATGTCGGTAACTTCCTCTGGACGTTCGTCAATCAACAAAATCAACAAATAAACCTCAGGATGATTGTCGGCAATGGCGTTGGCAATGTTTTTCAATAATGTTGTCTTACCTGTTTTAGGTTGGGCAACAATCAAACCACGTTGACCTTTACCGATAGGGGTGAATAGGTCTATAATTCTGGTTGACAAGTCGTTATGGCCATTTCCCGTAAGATTGAATTTCTCATCTGGGAATAATGGCGTAAGGTGGTCGAAATGAACGCGGTCGCGAACTTCTTCGGGAGTTCTTCCGTTGATTTTTTCAACACGAACAAGAGGGAAATATTTTTCTCCTTCTTTTGGCGGACGAATCGGACCTTCAACTGTGTCACCTGTTTTTAAGCCAAATAGTTTGATTTGCGATTGGCTCACATAAATATCATCGGGTGAATTGAGATAGTTGTAATCGCTTGATTTCAAATATCCGTGACCATCTTGCATTATTTCAAGAACGCCACATCCCGTAATTATTCCGTCAAATTCGTGTGTTTTTGGTTGTGCTTGCGGTTGTGGAGTGTTGTTGTTCTCTGTTTTTTCAGTGGCTTTCTCAACAACTTCGGTGGTTATATTTTCTTCTTTGATTGATTCGGAAGAAACAGATGCTGTCGTATTTAATTCTAATTGAACAGGTTCTGGCATTTGTTTTTGTATTCTTGGTCTTCTGCCTCTTTTCGCAACTGAATCTTGGCTTTCTTCTATAGCGACGGGTTCAGTCTCGATTTGTTTTTTTGCTGTTCTGGGTCTTTTTGCTTTTTTGACACCTTGTTCTTGATTTTCGCCCATAGGCATTTTTTCGGTTTCGTTTAGGTTTTCCGATTCCATTTAGTTAAAAATTAAATTAATGATTATATAATGTGTACGCATTATAATTGACAAAAGATTTTATTTTTTTGTAGTTTTCAAAACGTTAGGATTTGGTTTAGCTATGTCTTCAAAACCGTTGCAATAATACGGAGTTTTGGCGAATTACAAGCGTTTTTGAAGAAAAAAAATCTCCAAACGCTTATTTTTTTGTGATAATCAACTCGGTTCTCCGATTTTTTGCCCGATTTTCGGGACTATCATTGGGCGCACACGGTTTTGTACTTCCATAGCCTTTCCACGTGATTCTGTCTGCCTGAATGCCATAGATTCGTATGATTTCGTCGGCAATGAACTTCGCGCGGTTTTCCG
Source organism: Bacteroidales bacterium (assembly GCA_017618935.1). The sequence goes on from JAFZTG010000175.1 coordinate 11,132, forward strand.
AAAGTTTTTGGTTATATGCCGAATTACCCACATTGTCGGTATGACCGGCGATTTCTATATGTACCGTCGGATTTTGTTTCAGGAAACGGCCGATTGCATCCAATTCTGGTTCGGACTCTTTTTTGTAATTGGTCTTGTCGGTGTCGAAAAACAGGTTTTTCAAGACAACGTAATTTCCGACGATGATTTTTTGCAATGGAATGTCAACTTTCTCGGCTCCTTTGAACGTTGCCAACGAAACCGTTTCGGAATAAAACAGATAATCTGGTCGTTCTACCGAGAGTGCGTATTCATGTCCTTCAATAAACGGCACGATGCATTCTCCCGTAAATTGGTCGGAATTGTTGATGAATACTTTATCGTTAGTCGCAATGTCCGACAAGATGACTTTTGCCCCAAGTCTTAATTTTGTATCATTGTCAAAAACAATACATTGCACGTAGGTTACAGGATTTGGTTTTACCTTGAATGTCTCGTCAATGGTAAACTCGTAGATGTCGAATCCGCCAAGTCCGCCATATCGGTTTGATGCAAAATATCCTTTCGTACCTTCGGCGTTGATAATCAGATGTGCCTCGTCGTCGTTCGTGTTGATGGGGTATCCTAAATTTTCGGGTGTTGCCCACGTTGTTTTGTCGATTTTCTTCGTGCCGAAAATGTCTTTTTTACCCATTCCAGGACGGCCGTCGGTTGCATAATATAACGTAGTGCCGTCGGCGTGGATGTATGGCGACTCGTCGTCATACTTTGTGTTGATTTCTGGGCCTAAATTTTGTGGCGTTGACCATTGTCCGTTTGCTTGAAGTTGAGAGACGTAGATATCTTTCTTTCCTTGACCGTTTGGTCGGTTTGATGCGAAATACAGCGTGCGACCGTCAGCCGAGCACGATGGCTGCGATTCCCAATACTTGCTATTGATTGGTGCTCCGAGGTTGATGGGTTTTGTCCACGTGTTGTTGAATTTTTTCGTCATATAAATATCGCATGAACCCATACCGTTGGGTGCTCCGCAAATAGTGAAAAACATTGTTTTTCCATCTGCCGTGATTGACTGCGCACCTTCGTTTGACGTGGTGTTGATGGCAGAGAGGGGAATGCTCTTAGCCCATTTGTCAGCCGTTTTTTGTGCAGAAAATAAATCTTCCTGTTTTACGCGAGGATTTGCCGTAGGAAGGTTTGTCGTGAAAATGAGCGTATTGTCGTCAACGGTGATTGACGGATGATAGTCATCATATTGCGTATTGATGTTTGCTCCCATATTTTTAGGATCAAAATTGATGGGATTTTTCTGTATTTCCAACGCTGTTGTCGTTTTGAGATACAAGTCATCGAAATTCATCTGTTCAATCTTGGAAAGTGTTGAAGATGAGTGCATTTCCTCTGCTCGCTTGAAATGTTGCAGTTGTGCGAATGCTTCGCTATACATACCTAAATTATATTCTTCGTATGCCAATTTGTAGCGTGACCATAGGTGAGCGCCACCACACTTGTCAACACATTCTTTGAGCGTGTTCAGCATCTGTGTCGTGTCTTTTTTTTGCGTATATACACCAGCTAAAAGGTAGTATGCCTCGACAAAATATTGGTCGTTTTTCAATGCGGTGCGAAGATTTTCCTCGGCCTTGTCGTAATACAATAATTGATAATTTTGCAAACCAAGTTCGTAGGCGGCAATGGCTTTTTTATTCTTTGAGGAATATTCTTGGGCGAATATCTGCAAGGAAAGAAAAAGCAATGCCAATATGTATGCTATTTTTTTCATAATCAATGTATTAAGAACTTTTACCTTTGACTCTTCGTGATTTTGTTAGTACAAAATCTTTGCCACAGTGCCTAAACCGTCAATGTATCAAGTTATATGAAGTTAAAATGCTCAAAATCAGTATTTTTCTCACAATATTCACATTTTAGGATAACAGGTTTTTTGCCTATAACGGAATATTTTGGTGTAATATTTTGGTGATTAGTGACACATTTGGGATTGAAGCATTTTGTGATTCCTTGAATTTTATCGGGACAGGTCAGCACCATTTTCTCAACCACCTGATAGTCCTTGATAATGCTCAATTTCGCTTCTGGCGCAAGAATGGCGATTTTGTTGATGTCGTCTTGCTCAAAAAATTTGTCGGCAATTTTTATGATTGCCTTGCTTCCAAGTTTCTTGCTTTCGAGGTTTAACCCGAAAGTGATTTGAGTATCGATATTTTCAAGTTTCAGGATAGAAATAACCTTGAAGAGGTTCTTACTTGGAATGTGGTCGATTACGGTGCCGTTTTTTATGGCACTCACCACCATTTGTTTACCTTGAATGTTTCCCATATTCTTACACGTTAAGGTTCAATAAGTAACTTATGATTGCTTGTCGGGTGAAGACACCGTTGCGAGCTTGGTCGAAATAATATGCCTTGGAATTTATATCCACATCTTGGTTGATTTCGTTTACACGAGGAAGCGGATGCAAAATCTTCATATTTGGTTTCGTATTCGTAAGCATATCATTTTTAAGGATATACAAGTTTTTCGTTTTTTCGTATTCCATCAGGTCGGAAAAACGTTCTTTCTGCACGCGAGTCATATACACGATATCCACTTCGTTCAGAACCGACTGCATATCAGTATGTTCGTAGAACGTGATGTTGTTGTCCTTCAAAATGTTCTTGTATTCCACAGGAAGTGCCAACTCAGGAGGAGCGACCAAATGGAATGTCGGGTTGAAGTATTTCATTGCCATAATCAGCGAATGCACCGTCCGTCCATATTTCAAGTCACCGATAAGTGCAATCGAAAGGTTGTTGAGCGAACCTTGCGTTTTTGAGATGGAATACATATCGAGCAAGGTTTGCGTAGGGTGTTGGTTTGCCCCGTCGCCAGCGTTTATGATGGGAACATTGGCAACCTCGCTTGCAAATTTTGCGGCACCTTCGAGCGGATGACGCATTACAATCAAATCGCAATAGTTGGAAATGATTTTAATGGTATCGTGCAACGATTCGCCTTTGGTGGAACTTGTTGTTTCAATGTCGGAAAAACCGATGACGCGACCACCGAGACGGTTTATTGCACTTTCGAAACTCAGTCGGGTACGGGTAGATGGCTCGAAAAACAACGAGGCGATGACGTGACCGTTTAACAGATTTTTGTAACTGTTTGCTTCGAATTTTGCTGCAAGTTCCAATATTTTCAGATATTCTTCGGGGTCGAAGTCGCTGATGGAAACTAAACTTTTAATCTTGCTCATAATATAATGTATAAAAAAAGAGCTGGTCAAAATAACCAGCTCAATAAATTAAAAACCAAATTCTGAATCATCTTTGTGTGATTCGCTTCGAGGAACGAAGTTCGGATTTTCGGTGGCAACAAATTCAATTGCCTCGTTCATTCCTGCAACAAATTTCTCGAAATCTTCTTGATATAAGAAGATCTTGTGTTTTTCATACGTTGGCTTATCTTCGGTGTCGAAAACACGCTTACTTTCAGTAATTGTCAAGAAATAATCGTTGTTTTTTGTCTTCTTCACATCGAAAAAATATGTTCTTTTACCAGCTTTTACTGGCTTTGAGAACACTTCCTCCTTGTCATTGTAATTATCCATATCTTTCTATTTTATCTTTCCAATTTCAAAAATAGTTGTTTTACGGAATAATATAGACCTTTTGTGGCAAGAGTTATTAACATATTAAAAACCGATGATTGATATTTTACTGAAAGAGTAAATGTAGGGTGTTCGAAAAAAAGTGATAAACAAGCAATGAAAGTATTTCTTTAAATAAAAAAGGAAACCTTGCGATTTCCTTTTTTTTTATTGTCGGGGCAACTGGATTCGAACCAGCGACCTCTTGCACCCCATACAAGCACTCATACCGGACTGAGCTATACCCCGAACGGCACAAAATTAGATATTTTTTGTGATTATCAAATACTTTTTGTATCTTTACTTGATAAACTGATGCGATGGATACTTCAAACTCGTTATTTGTCAATGCGTTACAACAAAAAATATCTCTGCAGGAGCAGGAGATTGCCGTTTTGCGCGAACAAGTGAAGAGTCAGCAGTCGGAAATTTTTGCAGAAAAGCAAAAATGTGAGGCGCTGTTGCAAAATATGCTCCCCGACGAAGTATATCGCGAATTGTTGAAAAATGGCAAGGTAGTTCCACAATATTATTCGAATGTGACAGTTATGTTTATAGATTTTGTGGGATTTACTGCTATGTGCGAAAAAATTGAATTACAATCGCTGATTCGTGATTTGGACACGCATTTCTCTTGTTTTGATGACATTTGCGAGAAACATTATCTCGAGAAAATCAAAACGATAGGCGATGCGTATATGTGTGCCGGCGGAATGCCCATGCTGAACCATAGTCACCCGTTTGACGCGGTGCTTTCGGCTTTTGATATATTGCAATATCTGAACGACAGGGCAAAACAAGAATCCGATTTTCCGTGGACTGTCCGTATCGGTATTCATACTGGTGCGGTTATTGCAGGTGTGGTTGGAAAGAAAAAGTTCTTGTATGATATATGGGGCGATACGGTGAATGTGGCCAGCAGAATGGAAACGGGGTGCGATGTCGGAAAAATCAACATTTCAGGAACGACATATGATTATGTGAAGGATTTTTTCCAATGTACGTATCGGGGGAAAATGCCTGTAAAACATAAAGATGACATAGATATGTATTTCGTTGATAGATTTTTGCCACAATATTCCGAAGACGAAGAGGGGAAAATACCAAATAAAAATTTTAAACTTGCATTGTCAAAATTATAAAACGTTAATTTGATGAAAAAGGTTGTTATTACTACTATAATCGCATTTTTGTCTGTGTGTGGTTTCGCACAAATCAATTGGATTCCGTTCGAAAAAGCGATGGAATTGTCGAATCAGGACGGAAAACCCGTGCTCATTGATGTTTATACCGACTGGTGCGGTTGGTGCAAACGGCTTGATGCCACAACGTATCAGGATAGTGCCGTCGTGGCATATATCAATTCTCATTTTTATGCGGTGAAAATGAATGCCGAAGGGCACGAGAAAATCACGTATCGTGACTCGGTTTATACGAACAAGGGAAAAACTCACGATTTGGCTATCAAATTGTTAGGTGGAAAGTTGAGTTACCCGACCACCATTTTTATGGCTGACAAAATGAATGTGATTGCTCCCGTTCCCGGATATATGACTCGCGAATCGATTCAGCCAAATCTGTTCTTTTATGGCGAACGTGTGTATGAGTCGAACAATGTCGGCGAAATTTTTATGAAAGGTTTCAATGCTCCTAAATTTTAACGGTTTATAAATATGCGATTTCAAGAGGTTATTGGTCAGGAGGGGATAAAACGAGATTTGCTGGAAACGGTGGCGTTGAATCGTGTGGCTCACGCATATTTGTTTACTGGTCCCGAAGGTTCGGGAAAGTTGCCGTTGGCACTTGCATACGCTCAATATCTGAACTGCGAACATCCAACCGAAACGGATTCGTGCGGTGAATGTCCGTCGTGTAAGGCGTTTGCTAAATTGCAGCATCCCGATTTGCACTTCGTGTTTCCCATTGTGAAAGATAAGGCAACCGATAAACTGTGTTGCGACGATTATCTTGAGCAATGGCGTGAATTGTTTGAACAAAATCCCTATTTGAGTTTGGAGGCTTGGCAAACGCATATTGGTGTGGAAAACAAACAACCTATGATTTATGAGTCGGAGGCGGCGGGCGACGATACGGCTCCACGAATCAAGGGTGTCATTCAAAAACTATCGCTGAGTAATTTCAGTGCTAAATACAAAGTGCTGATTATTTGGATGGCGGAAAAGATGAATGATGTTTGTGCCAACAAGATTCTTAAAATTTTGGAGGAGCCAAACCCGAACACCTTGTTTTTGATGATAGCCGAAGACACTCGCTATATGTTGCCGACCATTTTGTCGCGTACGCAGATTGTTCGCATTCCCAAGATTGACGATGCAAGTTTGTCGCAACGAATCAGTTCCGATTTTATGTTGGAAGGCGAGGAATTACAGTCGTTGGTGAAGAATGCCAACGGAAACTACTGTCAGGCATTCAAAATGGCAAGTTTCGGAGACAAACCATCTCAATATTTCGAATACTTTAAACGAATGATGCGTTCGGCGTGGCAAAAGGACATTATGGATTTGACCGCTTTGGGCGAAGAGTTGGAGGCGTTGGGACGAGAACGGCAAAAGGCTTTTTTGCAATATTGTCTTCGTGAGATTCGTGAGAATTTTATCCGAAATCAGAACATTCCCGAAATTTTGTATATGGATAATCAGGAAAGTGCGTTCTCGAGCAAATTTTGCCCGTTTATCAACGAGCGGAATGTGGCTGATTTCACCAAAGAATTCAATGCGGCACATTATCATATTGTAAGAAATGGTAACCCGAAAATCATTTTCTTTGATATGTTTCTCAAAATAATTGTTTATTTAAAGCGGTAACTTTCGTATTTTTGCTTGAAAACTAATAGAATGGATACAATAAATCTGTCAAATATAAAGAATGATGAATCGGCTCTTTCGTCGGAAGAAGCCGAAAAATATGCTGAAAAAATAAAAAAATCAGCACAACGGAGTGGAAGTGCCAAATTGTACGACTACGACTGGATGCAGCATATTCCTGCACCAGGCGAACCAAGTAAGTTGGTGGAAGTACGGTTTAAAAACACTCGTAAGGATTTTTATATGAACGAATCGAATCTGCCGTTGGAAATTGGCGACATTGTCGCCGTGGAGGCGTCTCCCGGACACGATATCGGCATTGTTTCGATGTTGGGCGAATTGGTTAACGTTCAGATGAAAAAAGCGTATGGCAAGAAAATCCCTGAAAAATTCGGTAAAATATATCGTAAGGCAAAACCGTCGGATATAGAAAAATGGCGCGAAGCGAAGGCATTGGAACATAAAACTATGATTCGTGCTCGTCAGATTGCCAAGGATTTGAAACTCAATATGAAAATTGGCGATGTGGAGTTTCAAGGCGACAAGACCAAGGCAATTTTTTATTATATAGCCGACGAACGTG
>JAFZTG010000176.1 GCA_017618935.1 Bacteroidales bacterium
AGCGGTTCGTATTGCCGAAGCGAATAACCAGCAAGCAGTTGAAACGGGGCATTTGCTAAAAGCTTTGTTTGAAAAAGCTGATAGCATCACGTCATTTGTTTTCAAGAAACTTGATGTGAATGAAAACGCCGTGAAAACTGTTCTTGATAAAATTATTGCATCCTATCCGAAGGTTTCGGGTGGCGAGCCATATCTGTCGTCGAATGCCAACAAGGTGATTCGCGAAGCGGAAAATCAGCTCAGGGCGTTTGGTGACCAATATGTTTCGGTGGAACATATCTTAATTGGTATCTTTAAATGTGGCGACCAAACGTCACAGTTGTTGAAAGACAACGGCGTGACCGAAAAGAATTTGATTGCCGCCATTCAAGAATTGCGTAAGGGAAGCAAAGTGACTTCGCAGTCGGCCGAAGACACGTACAATGCGTTGCAGCGGTTTGCAATCAATTTGAACGCACAAGCCCGTGCGGGAAAACTTGACCCTGTAATCGGTCGTGACGATGAGATTCGTCGTGTGTTGCAGATCCTTTCGCGTCGTACCAAAAACAATCCGATTTTGATAGGTGAGCCGGGTGTTGGTAAGACTGCCATTGCCGAAGGTTTGGCACATCGTATTATTAAAGGTGACGTGCCCGACAATCTAAAGTCAAAGCAGATTTTCTCGCTCGATATGGGTGCGTTGATTGCCGGTGCAAAATACAAGGGAGAGTTTGAGGAACGTTTGAAATCGGTTGTCAACGAAGTGATTTCATCAAACGGTGAAATCATTCTTTTCATTGACGAAATTCACACTTTGGTCGGTGCTGGCAAAAGCGACGGCGCAATGGATGCGGCAAATATCCTGAAACCTGCCCTTGCCCGTGGTGAACTTCGTGCAATAGGTGCCACTACGTTGGACGAATATCAAAAGTATTTTGAGAAGGATAAGGCACTTGAACGTCGTTTCCAAACGGTAACAATTGATGAGCCAAGCGTGGAAAATGCTGTTTCCATCTTGCGTGGTTTGAAGGAACGCTACGAAAATCACCATAAAGTTCGTATTCTCGACGAGGCGATTGTGGCAGCTGTGGAACTTTCCCACAGATACATCACAAGTCGTTTCTTGCCCGATAAGGCAATCGACTTGATGGACGAGGCCGCTGCAAAATTGCGTATGGAAATGAATTCCGTTCCTGAAGAAATTGATGAGTTGAACCGAAAAATCCGTCAGTTGGAAATTGAACGCGAAGCCATAAAACGTGATGGCAAAACTGCTCGTACCGAAACGATTGACAAGCAAATCGCCGATTTGCAGTCGGAGTTGACGAAGTATATGGCGACGTGGAATTCGGAAAAAGAGATTGTTGCTAAAATTCACTCCAATAATCAGGAGATTGAAAACTTGAAATTTGAGGCGGAACGTGCTGAACGTGACGGTGATTATGGCAAAGTTGCCGAAATCCGTTACGGAAAGTTGAAGACGCTCGAAGAGGAGTCGAAGAAACTTGCTGAGGATTTGAAGGAAAAACAGGTCAATGGTGGCTTGATTGACGAGGAGGTTTCGGCTGACGACATTGCCGATGTGGTTTCCCGTTGGACAGGAATTCCTGTAAGTAAGATGTTGCAAGCCGAAAAGGATAAGTTGCTGAATCTTGAGACCGAGTTGCACAAACGTGTTGTTGGACAAGATGAGGCGATTGCCGCCGTGGCCGACGCTGTCCGTCGTAGCCGTGCAGGTTTGCAAGACGAGAAACGACCGATTGGCTCGTTCATTTTCTTGGGAACTACGGGTGTGGGTAAGACGGAATTGGCAAAGGCTTTGGCTGAATTCTTGTTCGACGACGAAAATCTGATGACTCGTATCGATATGTCGGAATATCAGGAACGCCACTCTGTTTCGCGTTTGATTGGTGCGCCTCCGGGATATGTTGGCTATGATGAGGGTGGTCAGTTGACCGAAGCCGTTCGTCGTAAACCATATTCGGTTGTGTTGCTCGACGAGATAGAAAAGGCGCACCCCGATGTGTTCAATATCTTGTTGCAAGTGCTTGACGATGGGCAACTTACCGATAACAAGGGTAGAACGGCAAGTTTCAAGAACACCATTATCATAATGACGTCGAACATTGGCTCCGACATTATTCAGGAACGTTTTGAGCAGATGAACGAGTCGAATAAGATGGAAACAATTGAAAACACGAAGAACGAGGTGTTCAACTTGTTGAAAAAGAGCGTGAGACCTGAATTTCTGAACAGAATTGACGAAACGATTATGTTCACTCCGTTGACGCAAAACGACATTAAATCAATTGTCCGTATGCAGTTCAACCGTCTTGTTCAACGTCTTGCTGCTATGGATGTTAAGATTGAAATAACCGAAAATGCAGTGAACGAACTTGCTCGTCTTGGCTACAATCCGCAATTCGGAGCTCGTCCTGTAAAACGTATCATTCAGAAGGAGTTGCTTAACGAACTTTCAAAGAAATTGCTTTCTGGCGAAGTCGTGAAGGATTCAAAAATAGTGGTTGACGTTGAAAACGAACAAATTGTTTTCAGAAACGCATAAAAGAATAGAACAATTTATTCAAAAGTAATAATAGTAAAAAGTCCAATCCTTTCGGGGTTGGACTTTTTATCGTTACATTTAGGCTTCCTCGAACTCGTCTTTTCCTACGCTGCAAAGCGGACAAGTCCAATCTTCCGGTAAATCTTCAAACGCTGTTCCTGCTGCGATTCCGTTATCAGGGTCGCCCACTTCTGGGTCGTACTCGTAGCCACATACTTTACAAACATATTTTTTCATACGTGCAAATTTTAAAAGTTTATCATTTTTGTCTATTGCAAATCTAAACATATATCTGAAATGACAACGGATTATTTTTATATTTGTGTCATAAAATTTGATTACGATGAATACATCTTTACAAAACGACGTGATTTATATAGGCGTTGACGATTTAGACATAGATTTATTTGAAAGTCAGTACATTGTACCAGAAGGAATGGCGTACAATTCATATATTATTATGGATAAGAAGATTGCCATAATGGATACTGTGGATGCTCGAAAAGGCGAGGAGTGGAAGGCAAATCTGCAATCTGCTCTTGCAGGAAAAGAACCCGATTATTTGGTCGTTCAGCATTTGGAGCCAGACCATTCCGCTCTTGTGAATTGGGTACTTTCAACCTATAAAAATGTCACGTTGGTGGCAAGTGCCAAGGCTATTCAGATGTTGCCTCAGTTTTTTGAAGACATTAACTTAGAAGGCCGGACAATAGCTGTGAAAGACGGCGATGTGCTTTCTTTGGGAGATCACTCGTTGCAGTTCGTTACGGCTCCTATGGTACATTGGCCAGAGGTGATTATGTCGTTTGATGCAAAAGATGGCGCTTTGTATAGTGCCGATGCCTTCGGAAAATTCGGCGCTTTGTCGAAATGTGGATTTTATGGAAAGGATGATGATGACTGGAGTTGTGAAGGAAGAAGATATTATTTCAACATTGTCGGGAAATATGGTGTTCCCGTGCAGACGCTTCTTAAAAAAGTAGGTGGTTTTCCTATCAAAACCATTCGTCCGCTTCACGGACCAATTTTGGAAAGCGATTTAGGTTCGTACATTTCGTTGTACGACACGTGGAGCAAGTACGAAGTGGAGACCGAAGGTATTTTCATTGCGTGTGCCTCTATTCACGGAGGTACGTTGGAGGCTGCAAACAAGTTGGCTGAAATTCTCCAACAAAAAGGTGCCAAACGTGTGGTTGTGAGTGATTTATGTCGTTCCGACATTGCAGAAAATGTAGAAGATGCATTTCGTCATTCAAAAATGATTGTCGCTGCCTCTTCATACGACGGAGGTGTGTTCACACCGATGTATGATTTCCTTCATCGTTTGCAAATCAAAGGATATTGTAATAGAAAAGTTGCCATTGTCGAGAATGGCTCGTGGGCTCCGTCGGCTGGTCGAACTATGAAAGAATTGCTTTCGACCATGAAAGGCGTTGAGGTTGTTGAGCCTATGGTGACTATCCGTAGCAGAATGAAAAAAAGTGATATGCCGGCAATGGAACAACTGGCAGAAAAAATGTTGTAAAACTTGAACTATGAATCCCTATATACATACCGTAAATTATTACGAGACCGATAAAATGGGCGTAACGCACCATTCCAACTACATCCGTTTTATGGAAGAAGCACGGATTGATTTTTTAAACCAAATTGGCTATGGTTTTGAACGAATGGAGGCTGATGGCATAGTTTCGCCAGTAACGGCACTGACCTTTGAGTTTAAAAAGTCAACAACTTTTGCCGACAAAATCACGATTGAATTGTCGGTTGAGAAATGTTCCACACTCAAATTGGTTTTTGGATATACAATGAAAGTTGACGGAAAATTGGTCGGAACAGGTACGAGTACGCATTGTTTCTTTGAAAACGGAAAACTCGTTTCTCTGGAAAGTCGCTATCCTGAGTTGTATGGGATTTTGTTGAAGATGGAGAGCGATAAGTAATCTTTACTTGCATTGGGTAAAGAATGGTAATTTTGCGATTAAAAGCGCTAAGGTCGTGTATAAAAATGGGAAAATCGGGATTTTGTAACGCACGATTCCTCCGACGACAGCAGTCGCGATTCCTATTTCCCAAATCAAGACGAGTGAAAAACAAAGACAAAACCAGATGAAGTTTTTTTGCGATTCTTCGGGTTTTTTATAAAAACAAATCACAAATGCCAAAAGAACGAAAAAGAGCAGTGATTCCAGTGCCGGTGCTATTTGGATAATGCCTTTTATGTCCCAAATGTAAGGTAATGCGATTGCGTTCCAAATTGCCGTCGGCGTTTCGCGAATGAAATTCCATGGAGTGGATTCAATTTTTTCAATGGGGAGTAGACTTCCTGCATTTTCAACGATGGCAAGGTTTATAGAGTCACCTCGTTTTCCCGCGAAAGATTCAAAAAAAGGAATTTTATGCAGTGCAAAGTCTCCTATGCCAAGAACCAAAACGCCCACAATGCAAAGTGCTACGTATAAAACCCATTTTCGTCGTAATGCAAACCGTTCGTTGCAGAAATAAGCCACAAGAGCCGGACTTAATGCAACCAATACATATATTTTTATGCCGACGAGAATGAGTAACCCCATACAAAACAAAATAAGATATTTCCATGAGAATGAACGCAAAATTCGTACCATTCCATATGTTGTCATTCCCAGGCCCAACATCACCAAAACTTCTTTGAGCATTGCAGCGTTCCAAAGTATTGACGACGGCATTAAAAAGATGAATATGAGTAAGATATAAGTGTTTTTATAAAATAAAGAGAACGTCTTGAAAATGAGAAAATAACTTATCAGTGAAATGAAATTGGCAAAGAGATATTGGGTTTCCATAGAGCAACCACTTATCAGCATAAGAAGCATGTTGAATCTGATAATTGTTTGATTGTCAGTTATATAACCATAGGCGTATTGTCTGGTCCAATCGTCGGTATTCAATATATATTGCTGAATTGACGGGCTGTCCATATCAATGCCGAAAAGGATTTTAAGAAAGTCGGTAAAAGAATAATGGATAGAGTCAAACAACGCCAAAGCGTCGTTGTAATATTTAAAAACATCACTTCTACAATGATAATATTCGGTGTAAATGTAATGTAACAAACACGATGCCAGTATCTTACATATGAAAAAAGCGATAATCGTCCACTGGGGTATGCCTTTGATTTTGAAAAATGGAAGTTTCCAAATCAAAAAGAGAAAAACGATAGTCCAAAAGAACAATAATGCAATATCCATAGCATGAATTTAAATGCAAGTTAACAAAAAGAACGAAACAACAGTGGTGTATATTGTTGAATTTCCTATCTTTGAAAAAAATACGATGGATTCGCCTATCTACATTGGTCTTATGTCGGGAACGTCGGTTGACGGTCTTGACGTGTGTGCAGCCCGATTTGCGGGAAAAAACTATGAGATTTTGGCGGCGGAATCAATTCCCTATCCTGCAGAATTACACGAAAAGTTGCTTAACGCACATACGTTGTCGGCATTGGAGTTGGCACAATTGCACGTTGACTTTGGCGTGTATTGTGGAAGGAAAGTGAAAGATTTTGTCAAAAGACACTCCATTCGTGCCGACTATGTGGCAAGCCATGGACAGACGGTGTTTCATACGCCACAAACGGGTTTGACTCTGCAAATCGGTTCAGGTGCTCATATTGCTGCGGAATGTGGTATTCCCACAATTTGCGATTTTCGTACACTGGACGTGGCTATGGGTGGGCAAGGAGCCCCGCTGGTGCCTATTGGCGATGAGTTGTTGTTTTCGGACTACGACTATTGTTTGAATATCGGTGGATTTGCCAATGTGTCGACCAATGTTGACGGGAAACGGATTGCGTGGGATATTTGCCCTTCCAACATCGTATTGAATTCTTTTGCCCAAAAACTTGGGTACGAATTTGATAAAGATGGACAATTAGGAAGAAAAGGCACTATCAACGAACAGATATTACAAAAACTGAATAGTTTGTCGTATTATGCAGCCTCGGCTCCAAAATCATTGGGTAGGGAATGGGTGGAACAAGAAATTCAGCCGATTTTATGTCAAGAAGATTCCCTATATGATTGTCTTGCAACGTATTATGAACATTGTGCCATGCAAATCGGAAAATCGTTGCAAGGAAAAAACACCAAAACGCTTTGTACGGGTGGTGGCGTGAAAAATACGTTCTTGATGGAAAAAATTGCCAATTATGCCGAATCGGAGCTGATAATCCCCCACGCACAAGTCATAGATTTTAAGGAAGCGTTGATTTTTGCCTATTTGGGTTATCTGCGCGTGGAAGAAAAACCCAATTGCCTTGCTACTGTTACGGGAGCAAAGCGTGACGTATGCGGAGGTGTTATATGGTGTTTTGCCTAGTATACGTTCCTAAAACCTATGGAGCAAGATAATTCTGCTTAACAAATATATTTAAGCAGTTTTTTATATTTTTGCCAGCAAATTTTACGATATGAAACAAAGATTACTGACGGCTTTATGTGCCGTTATTTTTGCTGGTCAGACGTGTTTTGCCATAGAACAAATCAGTAGTGACAATTATGCAACATTTGGTTTCTCCGCTGGTAACTATTCTCAGTATACAAACTATTATGCCATAACAAATTACGACGATTTGGAGGCATTCTCGTCTCTTGTGAATGCTGGCGAATATATGGCAAATGCTGTACTTACCACCGACATAATTATAAATGAGAATTTGTTTCTTGACAATGGTGAGTTTAATGAATCACTCGATGCACAGCAATTGAATACGGTGACGCCAATTGGTAGAAACACGCAGCTTCATGGAGATTTGTCGCTGTCGTTTAATGGAGTGTTTGATGGTGCAGGTCATACTATTCAAGGATTGTATGCGAATGCTCCGAACAAAACTGCCAATATGTTTGGACTTTTAGGTGCTGACGCCATAGTCAAGAATATTATTTTTACCGATGTATATTTATATTGTTCATATTCGGGAATTATATACGATAGTTATGGGAAAATTGAGTCTGTAGTTTTACAAAATGGTGTTGTAAAAGGGACGGACTGTGGGGCAATTTGTGTCTATAATTATGGAAGTATTTATAGAGCGGTGAATAATGCGACTGTCATTGCAAATAACATGGCGGGAGGTATATGCTGTTCGGGTGAAGGAACAATTAAACAATGTGCCAATTATGCTTCAATACATACAACATCGCGAAGTGGAAGCCAAACGGGTGGAATTGCGGGTCATATCTGGGATGGAACAGTACAAGACTGTTTCAATACAGGTTTTATAGAAGGTAATGTCATTGTCGGTGGTATTTTGGGACTTCAATCTGGAGAGTCAACAGTTTCTTCTTGTTATAGCATTGGCAATGTAAAAGGCTACTCCGAAGTAGGGGGAATTATAGGAGTTGTGTATCATGGAGATAATCCTGTTACGTCGAAATGCTACTATGTCAATAGTTGTCTGTGTAAAGGTATTACAGGAGAAGATGTGGAGAATTCTGCTATGCCATTGGCGTTGTCGGATTTTTATAGTGCTACGTTGCCTGATGGCTTCAGTTCGTCGGTATGGGAGCCTGGTTCGGCTGTTGAAAATGCTGAATACGAACAGCTTGGAACGATGCTTAAAAGAAAAGTCGTAGGCAAATGTTTGCATTTGAAGAATGTTCCTGTAATCAATGAAAATGTGTACGAAACATATTATAATTTTGGAATTGATGGGAGTGAAGATTGGCAATTGTTTATTCCAATATACTCCGTACAGGATTTAAAGGCGATAGAAAGAGATATTAGAGCCAATTATGTGCTAATGAACAATATATCAGTTTTAGAGAACTTGAATTCCGACGGTACAATAGTTGATTCTCCTACAGAAACATGGACTTCGATTGGTGGTGGCAATTTTATGGGTAAATTTAGTGGAGATAATCATGTGATTTCTGGTTTATATGGAAAAGGGTTGTTCGATAAATTAGGTAGCGGTACAATAATGAATGTGAGAACCGAAAACTGTTATTTTTATACAACGGCATCTGCTCTTGGTTCAATAGTTAATAGGGCTTCGGGTGGTATGATTTT
This sequence comes from Bacteroidales bacterium, assembly GCA_017618935.1. The sequence continues at coordinate 8,594 of JAFZTG010000176.1, forward strand.
GAATTGTCGTAATACATCGAAAGTGGAGGGGGCTTCGACTGTTGGAGGTATTTGTGGCGAAGTGTATCAAAGTAGTTATTACATAGATTTCAGACTTGAGAATTGTTGGAATTCTGGTGATGTGACGGGTTCTGTAATTGTTGGAGGTGTTGTTGGTGAATCTACAGGAGGAACGATTCGTTCTTGTTGTAATACGGGAAATGTAAATGCTACAAGTGTTAATTGTGGAGGTGTTGGTAGCACTATGTCATCTAATACTGTTGTTGAAGCTGTATGTAATTTTGGAACAGTCAAAGCGTTGCACGATTATGTTGGAGGTCTGTTGTTGTCTGGAAAAAAACTCTCACAATCGTATAATGCAGGTGTGCTTGTAGCAGAAGGTAATGCGGGCTCGATTATGAAATCAGGCTCTGAATCGGATGCAGTTAACTGTTATTATGATTCCGATAAAAATACTTGGAAAGGTATAGGCGATGCCGATTTTGCTGGTTCATCTATGCCACTGACCACGATAGAATTATGCTCTGGCGTATTACCCGTAGGTTTTTCGTCAAACTATTGGACGGTGAGAGAACCACAAATAGTTGATGGTTACAAACTATATTTTTATCCGTATCTAAAAAATATAGGAGAAGAATCTGCACAAGTTGGGTTTAAAAGAAAAGTGTATTCTCTTAAATTACATGCCAATGGCGGTTCTTATGGTGACGATATAACATTTTATGTTGAAAACGAAGGCGTTTCATTACCAAGCGAAGTTGTCCGTACAGGATATGAATTCAAAGGATGGTATAGTAACTCAAATTACACTTCGGAGGTCATAACTTCGATTTCGGGTGGTGAAAAAGGAGATAAGGAAATGTATGCGAAGTGGATACCATGTGTTTATACTATATCTCTGCAAACGGATGGTGGAACCGTAAATAGCGGGAAAATCACTTCTTATACATATGGTTATGGAGTAATGCTTCCTACAGATGTGACTCGCACTGGCTACACATTTGGCGGCTGGTGTGTTGATAAAGATTGTTCTGGCGAACCCGTCGTATCTATCTCGTTAATAGATACTGGGAATAAAACATTTTATGCAAAATGGGATACCATAAACTACACAATAACCTACAATGCCAATGACGGAGACTTTGCAGAAACTCCAGTCAATTCATATCGTTATGGTGATGAAGTGACGTTGCCAACCCCGACCCGCGAAGGATATACGTTTGCCGGCTGGTACAACAACTCGAACCTTGTAGGCACCAAGTTCACGGAGATCTTGGCAAGCGAGACTGGCAACAAGGAATTCTGGGCGAAATGGGAGGTAAACTCATACGCTGTCACGCTAGATGTGGACGGTGGCGATATCAACAGCGGAAACGTTGCCTCATATACATATAACGTATTGACGATACTTCCCCAGGACGTGACCAAGGTCGGTCATACGTTCGAGGGCTGGTTCGACTCGGAGAATCAAAAAGTCACTCAGATAAGCAAGGGAACCATCGGCGATGTGACGTTCACGGCTCACTGGACTGCAAAGACCTACAGCGTGACCTTACAGACGAATAACGGAACGATCAACGCGGGCAACGTGACAAGTTACACGTTCGGAACTGCAGTAACATTGCCGACCAAAGAACAAATCACCAAGACGGGCTACGAGTTCCTCGGCTGGTACGACAACTCAAGCTACGACGGCGGAGCAATGACCGAGATCGCCGACAATGAGATAGGAAACAAGAACTTCTGGGCGAGATGGACAGCGTCGTCTTACAAGGTGACATTGGATGCCAAGGGCGGCACAATCAACTCCGGAGCCTTCGCCGAATACACTTACGGCGTGGTGGCAAGTCTTCCGACGAATGTGAGCAAGGAGGGCTACACGTTCACGGGCTGGTACGCCGACGAGGCTTGTGAGGGCGATGTAGTAAGCATCATATCGTCAACATCGACGGGTGACAAGACATTCTATGCCGGCTGGTCAAACACTGCATATGCGGTCACGCTTTACACGAACGACGGCGTAATATCGGCAGGCAACGTGATGGCATACACGTTCGGAAATGCAGTAACATTGCCGACCAAGGAACAAATCAGCAAGACGGGCTACACGTTCAAGGGCTGGTACGACAACTCAAGCTGCACGGGCACGGCACAGACGGGAATTTCGGCGGATGCAACGGGCAATAAGTCATTCTGGGCGAAATGGACAGTTAACACATATAACGTGACGTTCGTAAACAACGGCGGTACAATCAATTCCGGCAACGTTACAGGCTACACATTCGGCGTGGGTGCCAATTTGCCAAGCGACGTAACCAAGACAGGCCACAAATTCGCAGGGTGGTACGACAATGCCGACTTTGCAGGCGACCGCCAGACAAGAATAGACGAATATGCAACCGAAGACCAAACGTTCTATGCCAACTGGACAGCGAACGAATACACGATCACGTACGAAGTGGTAGGCGGTTCCATAGAAGATGCAAATTACAAGACGGCATACGTATATGGCGGTGAAACCGCGCTTCCGGCGACAGTGTCAAAAGCAGGACATAAATTTGCAGGCTGGTTTACAAACTCGGCCTACGAAGGCAGCGCTGTGACAGGAATCTCTGCTACGGAATACGGGAACAAGACATTCTATGCAAAATGGACTGTAAACTCGTACACTGTAACATTGAACGCCAACGGCGGTACAATCAACAACGGTAACGTGACAAATTACACTTACGGCGTGGGCGCGACCTTGCCAGCCGATGTTACCAAGACGGGCTATGCATTCAACGGCTGGTACGACAACGACGAGTTTGCAGGCGAAGCAATAACGACGGTAGCGAACAATGAAACGGGCGACAAGACGTTCTTCGCCAAGTTTACCGTAAATACATATAATGTAATCCTAGTAACCAACGAGGGAACGATAAACGCAGGCAATGTTGAATCATACGAGTTCGGCAAAGGCGCGACTCTGCCAACGGATGTGACCAAGACGGGCTACACGTTCGACGGCTGGTACAGCAACTCAAGCTACGTAGGAGGTTCTGTTTCGTCAATCGCGGGCAACGACATGGGCGACAAGCAGTTCTGGGCTAAGTGGACGATAAAAGAATACGAGGTTACAGCGACAGCCGAAAACGGAACTGTTGAAGGAACGGGAAGCTACGAATACAAATCACCAGCAACCCTCAAAGCGGTTCCAAACGATGGTTACGAGTTCGTCGGCTGGAATGACAACACTCTTACGGACGCAAGAATCCAGCTCGTTGTGACGAAGGACACGACACTTACGGCAAACTTTAAGGAAAAAGAGAAAGTACAGATAGCAGGCACGCTTGAAATCCCGACATTGAAGACCGAGCGCGAATCCGCCCCAATCGACCTTATCGACCTTTTCGTCACTACCGAAGGTAGCGACGTAATCTATTCTGCCACAAGTTCCGCTCCGAACGTGGTAGCTGCCACGGTGAGCGAGGGCAAGCTGTTCCTGACGGTGTATGAATACGAGGGCGAGGCTGAAATCACGGTTACGGCAACCTTGCCTAACGGCGAGAAGAACTCGGTAAAGGCGACTGCAAATGTTGTCCTGGCTTGTAACATCCAGGTTGAGGAAACAATCACGAACGTAAGCTGCTTCGGCGAATCCGACGGCGAAATCGCCCTGAAGGTGACGAACGCTGCAGAGCCATACACGACGAAATGGGAAAACGAAACCTCGGTGGAAGATACAATCCGCAACATAGTTGCCGGCAACTATTCCGTCGTAATAACCGATAACGAAAATTGTGTTTACAACAAAACCTACACCGTCACTCAGCCAGCAGAAATGACGATGAAGGCGACGGTAAAGAATCCTACCTGCGAGAATGCCGACGGCTCAATCTCGATAGTCTTGACGGGAACCGAAAACGCGACATTTGCATGGAGCAACGAGGCGACATCGCAAAACATCGCAAGTCTTGCGAAAGGCGACTACTCAGTTGTGATAACCAATACCGTTACGGGTTGTTCTATCAGCGACAGTTACACGTTGGTGGAACCAGAAGCCCCCGTCGTTACCGTCTCTAACGTCCTCCCAACTTCTTGCAACGAACCAGCAGGAGCTATCACCATAAGCGTTAGCGAAGATGGCTTGCTCTACAATTGGTCAAACAACAAGCACACTAAAAACTTGACGAACGTTCCTGCGGGCGATTACACATTAAACGTAATAAA
>JAFZTG010000177.1 GCA_017618935.1 Bacteroidales bacterium
AATCACTGCAGGATGCGACTGTGTGCCTATCTGGGCTGCGGCAGTCATCGGAGCAATCGCTTCAATGGTGATGTGTTTCTGCGTACGCTTTTTCGATGCCCGTCTGCACATTGACGACCCTGTTGGTGCAGTTTCGGTACATGGTATGGCAGGTTTCACAGGAACAATCCTCACTGGTGTGTTCGCATTCCCTGAATGTGGCTACAGCGTTGGAACACAATTGATTGGCGAACTTGCCATCGCAGGATGGTCGTTTGGCTGTGGACTGTTGATATTCCTATTGATTAAGAAAGTATTCGGATTGCGTGTCGAGGCACGTATCGAAGAAGAAGGACTCGATGTGTACGAACACGGCGAGTCGGCATACAACTAATAGCGATTTTGTCGTATTGTGTTTTGTGGTGGAGGGTGCCTTTTGTATGGGGCATCCTCTTTTGTAAAATTAATTATTGGAAATGAACCTGAAAAGCGCGTGGTTACAAAATAAAGCAGATATTTCTCGTGCTTTTTTGAAAAAACTTTTACAGATATTTTTTTCTTTGAAAAATATTATGTTATTTTGCAACCCAATTTCAAAGGAACGAGTACAAATTAGCAAATAGTAGATACAATGTATAGAATTTGTCAAATTACAGGAAAGAGAGCAATGAGCGGAAACAATGTTTCTCACTCAAATGCAAAGACGAAGAGAGTTTTTGATGTAAACCTTATCGAAAAGAAATTCTATTTAGCAGAAGAAGATAGATGGATTACTCTCCGTGTTTCAGCTAACGGAATCAGAACAATTAACAAAAAAGGCCTTAGCCAAGCTCTTAAAGACGCGAAAGCAAAAGGATATATTCAAAACTATTAATACTAACAGCAATGGCAAAGAAAGGCAATAGAGTACAAGTTATTCTTGAATGCACGGAGCAAAAAGAAAGCGGTGTTCCAGGAATGTCTCGTTATATTACGACAAAGAATCGTAAAAATGTTCCTGACAGATTGGAAATGAAGAAATACAATCCTTACTTACGTAAAGTAACAGTTCACAGAGAAATTAAATAATTTAGGTCATGGCAAAGAAAGTAGTTGCAAACCTTCAAAAATGATATGGTAAAGAGTTTACAAAAGTTATCAAAGCTGTAAAGTCTGAAAAAACTGGTGCTTATATCTTCACTGAGGAAATCGTTCCTAACTCGGAAGTACAAGCATATTTGAACAAGAAATAAGATTTCTTATAATATTTATATTAAAGCCCTGTCCTTACTTAATGACAGGGCTTTTTTGTTTAAATTATTTGATTTTTAATTTTTCATTAATAATTTAATCATATTTTTGTACTACTAAATCGCACAAAATGAAAATACGACAGTTTACGTTCAATTTGTTTCAGGAAAACACGTATGTGGTTTATGACGAAAGTTCGTCAGATTGTGCGATTATTGACCCGGGATGTTATTATCCCGAGGAAGAGAGAAAGCTTGTCGATTTTTTGAATGACAATGGTTTAGTACCCTCAAAAGTGCTTTATACCCATTGTCATTTAGACCATTCGTTTGGCTCGAAGTTTTTGGCGGAGCAATATCCTACAATAGCTTTTTACGGCGATGCCAAAGAACAATACTATATCGACAATTCGGAGGAACAAAGCATTATGTTCGGCATTGGGATTCAGCGTCCGCCTTCAATCTCGCATTATGTGTATGAAGGTGAGAAAATCTCTGTAGGAAACATTCAATTTTCTGTTCTCGAAACGCCCGGACATAGTATTGGCGGCGTATGTTATTATTGCGAGTCGGAGAAGGTGCTTTTTTGCGGTGATTCGCTATTTTCAGGAAGCATAGGGCGAACTGACTTGTATGGGGGAAATTATCAGTTGCTTATACAATCTATAAAAACAAAAATACTTTCGCTGCCCGACGACGTAACTGTTTACTGCGGGCACGGATACGCAACCACGGTAGGAGAAGAAAAACACGGAAATCCATATATATCATGAAAAGAATTTTAAGTATAGAAACAGCAACGTCCGTTTGCTCGGTCGCTATCCACGAAGACGGGACGTGTGTCGCTATCAAAGAGTTGAACGAGCCAAACGCTCATTCCGAAAAATTGACGGTCTTGATTGAGGACTTGCTCAAAGAAAGAAATCTACAGATTGCTGATTGTAATGCAATTGCATTGTCAAAAGGTCCGGGATCTTACACGGGGCTTCGTATAGGCGCGTCGGTTGCAAAAGGACTTTGTTATGCGTGTTCGTTGCCGCTCATTACGGTCGATACGCTTCAGGCCTTGGCCCTTTCGTGCAAGAATTCGGTACACAACGACGACGAAGGAAATATCTATATGCCGATGATTGACGCACGTCGTATGGAGGTCTATACGTCGCAATGGGATTGGCAGATGAGGAATGTGCGTGAGACAAACGCTTTGGTCGTGACATACGAGGCAAAGGGCTCGTTTGAGCCGACAAAACACTATTTCTTGTGTGGCGATGGTAGCAATAAGTGTCGCGCGACGCTGGAGGGTGACAATGTGACGTTTGTTGACGGTATTTATACGACGGCAAAAACTATCGGCGATATAGCGTCGGAAATGTACGACAGACAAGAATTTGCCGACGTGGCATATTTTGAGCCGTTTTATCTCAAAGAATTTCAAGCAACCACGCCTAAGAAATTACTATAATGACAGAAGCATTTTTGCAGTATGTCTGGCAACATCAGTTGATGCGGCTTGACACGTTATGTACTACCGATAACGAACCTGTTTCCGTTATTAAAATCGGCACGTTCAATTCTAACGCTGGTCCCGATTTTCTGAATGCGAAAATAAAAATCGGCGATACCGTCTGGGCTGGCGATGTTGAGGTTCACGTAAAGGCAAGTGATTGGTATATCCATAAACATCAATTACAAAAATCCTATAATAGCGTAATACTTCACGTTGTGCAGATAAGCGACAAAGATGTGTATAATGAGCGCAATCAGCGTGTTCCCACACTTGTGATGCCTATTTTACCGCACGTTACCCATAATTATATGAAACTTGCCGATATTCCTTTGGGAATCCGTTGTGGCAAGCATTTGCCGACAATTGATTCGTTACGAATCTCACTGTTTCTGGAACGTTTGGTAGCCGAACGGTTTGAAAACAAGTCAAATCGTATTGTGGAATTATATACGAAAACAAATAATGATTGGGAAGAAACGCTTTATCAGTTGCTTGCACGAAATTTTGGCTTTAAGACGAATGCCGAAGCGTTTGAACTTTTGGCACAGTCGCTTCCGTTGCATCTGATTGAAAAACATCACGATGACTTGTTTCAATTGGAGGCATTATTGTTTGGACAAGCAAGTCTTTTAACACAATCAAATGATGAATACGGCAATCGTTTGTTGCAGGAATATCTGTTTTTGCAAAAGAAATATGACTTAACACCAATAAGTCCCACGTGGTGGCAGTTTGCCAAAATGCGTCCGTACAATTTCCCGACGATTCGTATCGCCCAGTTTGCAAAATTGTTATTCAACACACATCATTTAGTCTCTATGCTTGTGGAAATCAATTCGTTGGAAGAACTTTCCTCTGTTTTTGGTTGCACGGCAAGCGAGTATTGGGAAACGCATTATTCGTTTAAGAAGGAGTCTCCGAAACATTCGTCAGAATTGGGAAAACAGGCAATTGAAACTATTTTGATAAATACTGTCATTCCATTTCTGTTTGCCTATGGAAAAGAGCGAAACAATGAAACGCTCACGCAGCGGGCATACCAGTTTTTGATGCAGATTTCGGCCGAAAGGAATGCAATAATCTCGCAATGGAACGAGTATGCGATAATGCCCCGAAATGCCTTTGAGTCGCAAGGTTTGTTGCAGTTGTTCAACGAATATTGTTGTAAGGGAAATTGTGTGCGATGCAGTATTGGACACGTGGTGATGAATAAGAAAGGGGAGGAGGCGTGAACTTAAAGCACCCGCTTTATAGTTAGTATCGTTCCTTTGGTGATTCTGTCTTCAATGGGCTTGCTCAAATCAATGTTTGCCTGCGTTGGTTGCGATTCCACGTCAATTGTTTGTTTGTACAACAAGCCATAGTGTTTTGCGTATTGTTCCACATCGTATTGATAGGTGTATAATGATTTGAAATCTTGTAACAAGACTGTAGCTGCCGAATCAATATGTACTCCTTCGTATTCCCCTTCGGTGATGTCAGAATAATGCGCAAGTTGCTCATTTCCTGTGTTATACGCATTCACATCCCACGAAAAACCTTTTTGGGCAGGAAATTTTAGAATCAGATATGGTACATTTTCTTCCACTCGCACGATTGAATGCTGATATTGTTGTATGCTCAAAGAAACATACGAGGTCCATTCTTCGGAGTTTTTCAGTTTTCTTTTACAATTTATGGCGTATGTTACACATCCGTTCGTGTCGGAAATTATGCCGACAACATCGGCTTGTAGTAAAAAACGGGAAGTGTCGTTCACACCAGCTAAAACGTCAATTTTTATCGATTCACAGTCGTACAGGCGAGAACTGCCTACCTCCAACGGGTAGTAGTCTCTCCAATCAATGGTTGGTGCGTTTTCTTGCTTTTTGCAAGACAAAAAAACGAGAAAAATACTCAATATCGTGAACCAACGTTTCATACAAAATTCATCTTTCAAAAATAAAAAAAATCGCAATTCACGACGAAGATATTTTTGTTTTCTCAAAAAACTGTACTTTTATCACTGATTTAATTGTTTGGAACTATGAAAAATCCCGAAGAGGTTGTCCTTGCCGTCGTCAATTCCGTTTTGGAACTGTCAAACGAGGGGAAACAAGCAAAGGCACAACATATATTACCGTTTGTATATCAGTCGGTTATGGAATATCCGCATATTCTATGGAATTCTGCGGAAGTGTGGAAAGTAGCCAAAGCGTTGCTTGTGATGCATCACTACGACATGATAGAAGAAGAGGAAGACGAATTGCGAATGATTCAGATTGCGTTTGTTCTTTGTCAACGGGCGATAGAATTGTGCGAGAAAGATATGGAGAACAACCGTGATCACTATTTCAACGCCTTGCATACACAAACGATGCTGCTCACATCTTGTTCCGACTATTTTGCCGACACGATAGCGGAATTGTGCAGTAAAACAGTGCTTTCCGAAGAAGAGCGTGCTGTTGCTCTCCGCTTGGCAAATAGAATTCTGCCAATTCTCTCGTACAACGTCGTTGTGAAAATCGACGATGCGTTTGAGAATTTCAATAACGATACGTATTTGGCAGAACTATGCAATAGTTTCGAGTTGGAACATCCCGACATTACGCCCAAGCAACTTGACGATGCGGTTAAAATTCATAGAATGTTGGTCAACAAATACTTGGAACTGTTCAAATAACGCGTGTAAATAACGTCGTTAATATCTCTTTTCAATCACGTTCCAGTCAACAATTTGCCACAAAGCAGCCAAGTGGTCGGGACGACGATTTTGGTAATCCAAATAATAAGCATGTTCCCACACATCGAACGTGAGCAACGGACGCAAGCCTTGTTGGATAGGATTTGATGCATTTGTTTCTTGGGTAATCACCAACGTGCCGTTTTTGTCAGCCGAAAGCCACACCCATCCAGAGCCAAAGAGCGTTGCACCTTTTTTCTGAAATTCATCCTTGAATGCGTCAAACGAGCCAAAATCGCGAGTTATGGCATCAGCCAATTTCCCCGTTGGTGCCGATTTTGGAGCTTTGGCAAATTGCTCGAAATATAAATTATGGTTCAAAATCTGACCTGCATTATTGCGAATGCCACCATCGGATTTCAGTACGATTTCTTCCAACGAAAGATTCTGAAAATCAGTTCCTTGTATCAAATTATTGAGATTATTCACATACCCAGCTAAATGTTTGCCGTGATGAAATTCTATTGTCTGTTTACTAATTATCGGTTCCAATGCATCGGCTGCATACGGAAGTTTCATCAATTCAAAAGCTTTTGTTTCCATATCGTACTATTTAAATTTACATTGTAGCGAAAATACGACAAAATTTGGAATTTATCACTACAACAACTTTTTGTTCGATGTTTTTTTTGAAAACAACGTGTATATTTGCTTTTACAAAGAAGGTATGAATCACTTATGGGACGAATTTTAGCGATAGATTATGGGACAAAACGCACAGGCATTGCGGTTACCGACCCGTTGCAACTCATTGCCAATGCGTTGACAACAGTGCGAAGTTGTGACTTGATACAATTTCTTACGGACTATTTTGCCAAGGAAAAAGTTGACCACGTGGTGATTGGTATGCCCACAACGCTCCGTAACGAACCCTCGGAAAATGCAAAGTATGTGAAGATTTTTGAAAAACAGTTTCAAAAAGCGTTTCCCAATATGCCCATCAGCGAGATGGATGAACGATTCACGTCAACGATTGCGCATCAGGCGATGCTTGCTGGCGGCATGAAGAAAAAAGACCGCCAAAACAAAGAAGTTGTCGATAGCATCAGTGCCACCATCATTTTGCAATCGTATATGGAACAAAAAAAATAGCTTTCATCTATTTTGGGGATTTTTAGCGTGGTTATTTATGTAAAAAACGTACTTTCGTAGCAAATTCTATATTATGAAACGATTTCTCATTCTGTTTTTTCTCACTATATCTATGCACGTTTTTTCTCAAAATATAATTCGTATTAATCAAATAGGATTTCCCGTTTCACACGAAAAATTTGCAATTATTGCTGATGAAAAAGCAACCGATTTTGAATTGAGAAATGCTCAAAACGATAAAGTTGTGTATCAAGGAAAACTTTCCGAGGCTCGTTTCAGCAAATTTTCCGAAGAATATGTAAAATATGCCGACTTCACGGAATACAAAAATACAGGAACGTACTATCTGTATTGCAACGGGAACAAATCAAACCCGTTTACTATACAAGACAAGATTTATCAGGAAGTATCACAAGCTTCCATTCGTGCGTTTTATTATTGGCGAGCTTCAACGGATTTGTTGCCACAACATGCCACATGGCACGGCATAGATTTTTCTCGTCCTCTCGGTCATGCCGATACGGAAGTGAAAATTCATAAATCCGCAGCAACGCAAAATCGTCCGGCAGGCACTATCGTCTCTGCTCCCAAAGGTTGGTACGATGCAGGTGACTACAATCTATACGTGGTAAATGCGGGAATTTCATTCCACTCGTTGGCTTTTGCCTACGAACTGTTCCCCGAATACTACAAATCGCTCAACCTTAATCTTCCAGAAAGTGGCAACGGCGTTCCCGACATTCTGAACGAACTTAAATGGGAATTAGATTGGCTGTTTGCCATGCAGGACGAAGACGGTGGCGTTTACACAAAATTGTCGTCGCTCCGTTTTTGTAGCATGATTATGCCTCACGAAGACAATTTGGAACGCTATATGATTGGAAAATCAACGGCGGCTGCTCTAGACTTTGCGGCAATGATGGCAATGGCTTCACGCATTTATAAACAATACGAGTCGGTTTTCCCCGACATCTCTAAAAAAGCTCTTACGGCGGCAAAAAAAGCGTGGAACTGGGCAAAGGAGAACCCTGCAGTTTATTTTAAGAATCCGAGCGATGTACACACGGGCGGTTATGGCGACGTAAATATGAAAGATGAATTTTTCTGGGCTGCCTCGGAATTATTTATCACAACTGGTGAAGAAAAGTTTTTCAAAGAACTTGATTTCAATTTCGATTTTTACATTCCCACTTGGGGCGGTGTTGAAACATTAGGTTTAATGTCGCTTGTGGCACACAAGGATATGTTGAAGGATCCATCGGTTGTCGAGCAAAAATTCTTTGAGTTGGCACAAAAGATTGCCACGTTTTTTAACGAGTCAAATCACTGTATTCCCGTGAATAAGTTTGACTGGGGAAGCAACGGAATGATTTCTTCGGCAGGTGCTTTGGCGGGATTGGCAAAACATGTCTTGAACGACAGCCAAAACGAGCAATATCACTTTGAACAAATCATGCAAAAGTCGTTTGATTACATATTAGGAGCAAATCCTACGGGCTATTGTTTTGTATCGGGATTCGGGACAAAATATCCTCGTCATTTCCACGACCGTCGTTGTACGTCCGACGGCATAGAAGAACCTATTCCTGGTTATTTGGCTGGTGGTTCCACGAATTACGTCATTCGTGACTGTGGCGAAAAAGGATATCCGTCACTGACTCCAGCCGGTTGTTATAGAGACGCCATTTGCAGTTTCTCGACCAACGAGATTGCCATAAATTGGAACGGACCATTTGCGATGTTGGCTGGCATGGTGGAAAACATCGAGTAATAAAAAAAGAGGAACCAGTTTTCTGATTCCTCTTTTTCGTTTATTAGTGTTCTGGATTTTATCCCATCACAACTTCAACAGTATTTTGTGCTTTGATTTTGCTCAATGGAATTTTGTTTCCTTTGATTGCAACACCGTTGATAGTGATTGATTTCACGCCACGTTGTACGCCTTTCGGGTTTTTAACTTGAATGTCAAGCATTTTGCCACGGAAACGACGTGTCATACCGAATTTCTCCCATGCTTTTGGCACACAAGGATCGATTACCAAGCCGTCATAGTCTGGTTGAACACCCATAATGTGGTTTGTAGCAGCGTAATACGACCACGTTGCGGCACCTGTCAACCAAGGAAGACGGGAAGCACCGAAACGAGTGTTGAACTTACTGTTCGTTGACTGAGCGTAAACGTATGGCTCAATTTCACGAATTTCTGCTTTCGTGTTGTATGCTGCTGGCATATATGCACGGAAGTATTTGTATGCGTTTTCACCGTTGCCACGCAATGTTTCGGCAATTACAATCCAACCTTGTGGGTGTTGGAAAATAGCACCGTTTTCTTTCATACCTGGCAAGAACAATGGTGCCTTGATAGCAGAAAGGTCTGTTTTGATGTATGGTTTTGTAACCAACATAACGCCGTGTTCAGTTGCAAGGTTCTTTTCTACAGAATTCAAAACTGTGTCTGCCATTTTGCCTGTTGCAAAACCGCTATATACCGACCATGATTGTGGGTTCAACCAAATCTGTCCTTCCTTGCTTGTGTGTGAACCATAAACTTCGCCTGCTTCGTTGTAAGCACGAACGAACCATTTTCCGTCCCAAGCATGTTTCTGAATAGTAGCGTCAAGTTTTTTCAACTCTTTGTTTGCCCATTCTACTTCTTTTGGCAATTTCTTCATTTCGCAGATTTCAGCGTATGTCTTCAACGCATAACGCAACTGGAATGCCACGAATGTCGTTTCACCTTTCTGACCAAGTACCAAGCAGTCGTTCCAGTCAGCTTTCAAACCGCAAGGAAGACCGTGTTTACCTTCGCGTTCAAGGTTGAATTCAATTGCACGACGCAAGTGACCAAGCACGGTAGCTTTGCCTTTATCCGAATATGGAAGTTCTTTGTCGTAGAATTTCAAATCGCCTGTTTCCTTAATGTATGCAGGAATTGTGTTGAACAACCACATACAGTCATCGGAACGATAATCTTCGTCGGCAGTTTTTGGCATTTTGCCCGGTGTGTGGTCGAATGGTTTCACAACCGGCATAGCACCACCGTTTGATTCCTGACCGGTAATCATCAATTCAAGACGTTCTTTTACTTCGCCGTTGATAACAGGAAGCACGCCAAGCATATCTTGTACCGTATCACGATAGCCAAGACCGTCGCGTTCGCCACTATATACAAGACTTGCGGCACGGCTCCAAGAGTATGTCATCAAACAGTTGAACGGACTCCACATATTGATTTGGCTGTTGAATTCAGCATCAGGAGTGTTCACTGTCATACCTTGAATACGGTTGTGCCAGTAGTCAACCAATTTATTGAATTCCTTTTCTGCAACAGCGTATGAAGGAATTTCCTTTTGAGCTTTCTTGCCTTGTTTTGAACCTTGACCGATACCCATACTCACAACGAATTCCTTTGATTCGCCTGCTTTCAAAGTGATGTCGGTCTGCAATGTACCACAACCGTTGTCACCTTCGGCCAACGAGCCGTTGCATTTTCCTTGTTCAACAACAAGCGGATTGTTGTATGAACGGTAAGGACCGATGAATTTTTCACGGTCAGTATCGAAACCAGTCACTTCGGTTCCAACCATTGTGATGAACGTATTTTTCTGACCAGCATCGATTTTTTCTTCGATTTCCAAGTGAGGATTGATGCAATGGTTGATGATACCGTCCTTGTAAGTCATCTTCATAATATATTGTGTATATTGAAGATTGATAAGGTCCATCCACAATTGCCAGTGGCTTGCGTATTCAACGTAGGTGAACAGGCTCAACTTGCGAGTTTTTTTGCTCTTGTTGGTAAGTTTCACCATCCAACATTCGTATTGTTTGCCAAGTGGCACGAAATACGTTGATTTCATTAGAATGTCGGAATATTCTGACTCGATGATGGAATATGCGCTACCATGACGGCATGTCGTCTTGTATTCTTCCAGCGACTTGCTTACAGGTTGCCAAGCGGTGCTCCAGTAATCCTCGCTGTCGTTGTCGCGCACATACACGTAACGTCCAGGTTGGTCCATAGGGATTGTGTTTGGACGGAAACGCATAAAACGACCTTGAGCTGCCGATTTGTAGAAACTGTATCCACCTGCATTGTTTGTAATCAACGCACCATAGGTTACGTCTCCTAAATAGTTACTCCACGAGCGAGGAGTGTC
>JAFZTG010000178.1 GCA_017618935.1 Bacteroidales bacterium
GCACTTATAGACACTTCCTCGTTTTCATAATTAACCTTTCGTTCTGACGAAATGGTAACTGTGATAGTAGGCTCGTCTTTCCACTTTAGTATATCACCTTTATGTAAGCCCATTTCGTAAAAATTAAGTGCAGGGCGTTTTTGTTGAGCCTTAATCGAAGCAACTTTATCATCATCTGTCAAGTCGTTTTGTATTTCATCTGTAACTTCTTCTGTTACATCTGTATGATGAAATAGTTCTAATATGGCTTTTGCTTGTTCTACTTGTATTCTGAAAAATTCTCGATTAGCATTGATACGTTGTGGCTCAAAAGCAGTATGGAGTGCTTTTTCAATTTTTACACAATCAGATTTCTTCACTCTACACGCAAATTGACATTCAAAAGGAACAGGAACACCTGTAGTATAGAGTTCTTTCATTCTTTTATCAATATCTTCTTGTGCTGTCATTCCAATTTTAACAAGGCCTGGCATAACAGGGTTTGTCAATAGATATACAATTCCAAAATCCATAATTCTCCAATAATATTTGAATATAATTTTGAATAAAATAGAATAATCAAGAAAAACGCCTTCTATTTATCGCGGACGTAAATACTACCATCTGGAACACAGCTGTTTACGTGTTTGTGGTACAAATATGGCACAGATATAATATCCTTTCTTTGGGACATTTTGTTCTTTTTTAGACGAGCGAAAGATATAAAATATTACTGAATCTATAAAATAGTATAAATAAAAAAGCCCGTCCTTTCGGGCGGGCTTGGCAATTGGTTACGTGATGTTAGTCGATGGTCACCTTTCCTAAGTATATGGAAGTGGCGACACTCTTACCGTCGGCAGAAATGAACCCTAAATACGCTTCTACCTTACTACCTGTCCAGTCTGCGGGAACGGTAAGAGTAGTCTCCTCCTCAAAACGTTTGCCACCTGCCGTACTAAATACAGCTTCCTCTTTGTCTTTGTTGAACAACAACGGCATAGCCATGTCTGTTAGCAACGCATTGCCGGTGCCACTATTGTCGCGCCAAAAGAATGTCACGCCACTACTTGTGACGTTTGCGTTTGCACCTTCAACTGGCGTTAATGTACCACGAGAAACCAATGCCTTGGAATAATCTAACTCAAAATTAGGATATTCCCCTACGATGGCGTTTTTGATGTTGTATGCCATTGCTGCATTGAAACCTGTCTGTTTCACTGCGTATGGTCTGAAACCAATACGAATGTAGGATGTGATTGGCTGTAAAAACTGCAACGTAGTCGCGAAGCGGTTACGTTGTGTTACCTGTCCTCTCGTACGTGGATTTTTGATTGACTCGGCTTTGGAACGCATGTAGTCAATGCCTTTCCAAGAAGCCCCGACGACGGTTCCGACAGTTCCGTGGAACCCGCCTAAAATACCTCTTTTAATTCTACCCATAGTAATAAGTTTTAATTGGTTATATTGTTAATTTGGACTTGGTGTGGAGTTGGTACGGTGTTGATACGAACCAACTTTTCCCCTTATCCGTTATGTAAAATTAGAAATAAATATTGTTGCCGCAATGAGTGTCGTGGCTGTTGCCTTAGATTGCGTTTATTTGCGTGCAGATACGGTAAAAAAGCCCTTTACAGGGCTTTTTGTTTTGTTGCCGTCCTCGCTATTATATAACGCATTTCTTTGAGCATTTTTAGTTTCTTGATGGTGTCGGCTTGGCAAGTGTCTATCCCTGCAAGCATTTTTGCAGTTTGTTCCATTACTTCGGGAGAAATCTTGTTCCAAAGTTCGGCGAAGACTTTCCTATATTGCTCCAATCTTACAAATTCAATTACGGAACCATGCAAGTATTGCCGCAGTAATCCAGAACAAAACAGAATATGAACAGCTGCACGAATGTGCTTGATGTCAACGGATGGGGCTGTGATTTCGTAGCAGTTCGGACAAGGAGCGTCGAGCAACTTACCAGAGTTGTTGCCTCTGCTTAACACGTATACGGCTGACGGGTTGCGTGAGCCGTTGTAAGTCTTGATGGTGATGTTTGAAATGTTGTTCATGATGTTGCGAAAAATGTCCCCGATGGTTAATCGGGGGAATAGGGTTTAACAATATAATTCGTATGCGATGGTGTGAATATGTTTTTTTAGTTCCGTTATTTCTTGTTGCTTTTCGCGGATTTGAATTTCATAATTCACAATGGACTCGTAAGCCGTTTGTATTTTCCTTTTCGGCTGGGATTTGCAGAGCAAGAAGAATAGTTCCCGATACTTTTCCAAATCAATTGTAGGAATGTTTTTCGTTAGTTTGGAACAACCGCAGCGTGGCGGTAACATCTGCGAATAAAAAAGGATTACGGCAATTTTACGTGCAAAGTCGAATGTTTCCACATCCTTTGTGCGAATCACGATACAATTGTTTGACGGTTCGGAAATGATACTGCCGACATTCTGACCAGTGGCGTCGATGAGAATGGAACCAGGGAACACATAGGCACCCGAAAATTTTTGAATTTCAATAGATGACATATTTTTTAGATTTAAGGTTATGCATTGAAAGAAGATTGTGCAATGTGCTTGCACTGTGATTTGTAGGAAGCCCGTTCCGCCTTGCTTGACGGACACGGCAACGCCTTTATTTGTTTGTAGGCATTGAACAAATTTGAGTGTGGAACACTTGTGAGAATGCTGAGCAAGAGCCGCCCATAATCCTTATAGTGCAGTGTTTTGAAATTGCGGAACGACTTTGCATAAATATCGGCAACACCGGCAAACTCAATAATTTTGACGGCAACCCGAATGAGGGCGATGTTTTCGGGCAGACAGGAAACAACCAATGAATTTTTCTCAATTGGGTATTTGACGACAGTGCCCAATTTTGCGCCACAAGACACGATACAGACGTGAGGGGCTTTTAAGATGGTTCCCGACCGATAAGGGAACACGCGAATGTTAGATAA
>JAFZTG010000016.1 GCA_017618935.1 Bacteroidales bacterium
ACAGCGTTCTGGAGCTTCGTCGCCTTCGTGGACATATCCACATACGGGACAGATGAATTTTTTTGCCATAATTTTTACGTTTTTTATTGTTGTTACTAATAATTTTCAGCTTTTACTTGGAAATATGCCTGCGGATGGTTGCAAACAGGGCAAACTTCGGGGGCATTTTTGCCAATAACAATGTGGCCACAGTTCGAGCATTGCCAAATCATATCTTTGTCTTTCGAGAACACAAGGCCGCCTTTGATGTTAGCCAACAATTTTTTGTAGCGTTCTTCGTGTTCCTTTTCGATTTTTGCCACGCCTTCAAACAAGTCGGCGATGTCGTTGAATCCTTCTTCGCGGGCTTCTTTTGCGAATGTGGCGTACATGTCGGTCCATTCGTAGTTTTCGCCGTCAGCGGCATCTTGCAGGTTCGTTATTGTGTCGGGAACTTTACCGTCGTGGAGCAGTTTGAACCAAATTTTTGCGTGTTCCTTTTCGTTGTTGGCAGTTTCTTCGAAAATGCTTGCAATTTGCACAAAACCGTCTTTTTTTGCTTTCGACGCATAATATGTGTATTTGTTACGGGCTTGCGACTCGCCAGCGAAAGCGGTCTGCAAGTTTTTTTCTGTTTTTGAACCTTTTAATTCCATACGTTTTTGTTTTAAATGATTTAACTTTCAGAGTTTACAAATTTCGTAAATTCTTGGAGAAATAAAACCTATGATTGCAGAAAAAAGACCAACTTGATTTATATTTTTTCTATCTTTGTGACAAATAAAAACAAAAGTATATGAAAGGCAAATATCAAAAACTTATTATTATCGGCATTGCTGCCGTTTTTTTCTTGATTGTTTTCGGAAATAGTATGTTCATTAAGTTGGAGGCTACGGAACGTGGTGTGATTTTCCGTCAGTTTACCACAGGTTTGGATAAGGAAAATGTGTATGAACCTGGTTTCCATGTGATTGCGCCATGGAACGATATGTATGTGTTCAACGTGGCTGAACAAAAAGTGGAAGAAACAATGGATGTGTTGGATAAAAACGGACTTTCTATCAATATAGAAATCACCGTTCGTTTCTTCCCAATCTACAATCGTGTGGGATATTTGTACGAACAATTCCGTACCGATTATGCGAATTTGCTGGTGATTCCTGAAGTTCGTTCTTCGGTTCGACAAGTTGCTGGTCGTTATTCGGCTGAGGAAATTTATTCAACGAAACGTTCCGAAGTTGAGCAGACGATTATTGACGAAGCCGGCAAGAAACTTCGCGACAACCACATAGAAATGAAGGCGTTGCTGATTCGTTCCATCAACCTTCCACAGGACATTCGCCAAGCTATTGAAAGCAAGTTGAAACAAGAACAGGAAGCACTTGCATACCAGTTCCGTTTGGAAAAAGAAAAATCGGAGGCTGAACGTAAGAAAATCGCCGCCGAAGGTGAAGCTCGCGCCAACAATATCATCAACAACAGTTTGACACCAAATTTGTTGAAGATGCGTGGTATTGAAGCCACTTTGGAATTGAGCAAATCGCAAAACTCAAAAACTGTGATTGTGGGCAATTCCGGAAGCAATGGACTTCCACTGATTCTTGGAGATAAATAAACGTTACGCCGTTTATATGTGTACAACAAAGGCTGGTTGAAATGTTTCGACCAGCCTTTGTATTTTGTTTGTATTACTTAACTCTAAACAATAGTATTTCTTTGTACATTGGAGGATAAACGGCAGCGTCTGATTTGTAAAATCGTTTTATTGTTATGCAATCGTTGTTGTGGACAATAATCGGACAAATTGATTTTTCATGCTCTTTCAATCTTTCTATTTGTAACGTATCTTTAGTTAGGAATCCATATATATTTTTATTTATGGTATTCCCCGACTGATAGTACAGTGTGTCATTGTCAGAAAAGGTTAGTCGCGAAATTTCTTTTCCATACATAATTTCACGCCAATCGCCATACAAAGATAGTGGTTGCTGTGTAGTAATTTTTTTGTTTTTAGTAAATACCAAAATACCATTAGACATAAGGAATAATGTGTCGTTAGTCACAAAAGCTTTATTTGTGTCCTGTAATGAGAGAAAAATCTTTGAATTTAAATTTGAATTGAACACGTATGTTGGTTCAATATTAGAAAATATAATCTCACCATCAACAAAAACATACTGATTATAAAAATCTTCATTTGTTTGGATATTATTTTGTCCGTTATTCGGTCGATAATCTATACCACCAATCATACTGCCTGAAACATGGTTGTTTTCCAGAAATTTCAGAGTCATTTCTGGAACATTTTCAGCTGTTATGATTTCACAATTTGCAGTGTCAACAAATGCGTCAAAAATCCATTCTGTCAATATTTCATCTAGATTTGCATTTCCCCGTTGAATGGTGTCAAAACTGATGCTATTGTAAAAACATTGACAACTTGTTTTTTCGTTGCCATTACGTTTGTTTGTGTCATCTTTTTCACAAGAGCAAAATGCAATGCAGACAAGGTAAACTAAAAATATTTTTTTCATATCAATAATATTCTGTTTTCAGATAAGCGAAGTCCGTTAAACAAAATCCGAAATAAAGATGTTTCAAATGTATGAATTAGTTTCCTATTTTGTATATTTGCGAAAGGAAATTGAGGAAGTTTGTTTTTATGATAAATAAATCGATCAAAGAGTTATTGCCTAAAATTCAAGCATATTTGGTGACAAAGCCTGTTACCAAAGCATGGTTGTTTGGTTCCTGTTCTCGAGGAGAAGAAACTCCCGATAGTGATATTGATTTATTGGTTTCCTATGATAAGAATGCTCATGTAGGTCTTTTTACAATTGCAGGAATGTATGTGGACTTGAAAAAAATGCTGAATCGTGAGATTGACCTTGTAGAAGATGGAACACTATTGCCATTCGCAGTTGAAAGTGCCGAAC
>JAFZTG010000179.1 GCA_017618935.1 Bacteroidales bacterium
ATGCGCCACTTGATGTAATTCTCGGTTTAAGCGCAATACTTGCTGGAGCAGCGGGAAATATTATCGACAGTGCTTTCTATGGTTTGATTTTCAACGAAAGTACCTATGGTATGGTTGCCGAACTTTTCTCGGAAAGCGGTGGCTACGCCCCATTCTTGCAAGGTCACGTGGTTGATATGATTTACTGCCCCGTATTGCGAGGAACGTTCCCCGAATGGTTTCCTATTTGGAGCGGTGAGCCGTTCACATTCTTCAAACCGATTTTCAACATAGCCGATTCTGCAATAACAATTGGAGTGTTCTATCTTCTGATATTCCAGCATAAATTTTTTAAAGACGCATAATATGAAACGTTTTTTCTTGCTTTTACTCGTTCTTCTACCCTTTGGAATCTTTGCACAAACACAAAGCAAATTCATTGTCGTAGATCAATTCGGATATCTTCCCGATGCCGAAAAGATAGCCATTATCCGTTGTCCTGAAGTAGGATTTGACTCGGCAGAGACATTTGTTCCCGGCAAAAAATACGCTCTTGTCGATGCAAAAACAGGAAAAAAGGTTTTCAAGAAAGCCATCGTCGCTTGGAAAAACGGTGCCGTTGACAAAAGTAGCGGTGACAAGGCGTGGCGATTCGACTTCTCTTCGGTGAAAAAATGTGGGACATATTATGTTTTAGACATTCAAAATAACGTGAAATCATACACATTCTCTATTGCCGACAATGTGTACAAAGACGTGCTGATTCAGGCATTACGAACATTCTATTATCAACGTGCAGGATTCAAAAAAGAGGCAAAATATGCAGGAAATTGGGCTGACGAAGCAAGTCACATAGGACCTAATCAAGACTTGGAAGCACGGAGCTGGATGGACAAAGGCAATCCCGCAACGGCAAAAGACATTCACGGAGGTTGGTTCGACGCAGGCGATTTTAATCGTTACACCAACTGGACCTGTGACTACATCGAGTATCTACTCCTTTCTTACGAAGAAAATCCCGCAGCGTGGACCGACGATTTCGGCATTCCCGAATCAGGGAACGGCATTCCCGACATCTTGGACGAAGTTCGTTGGGGGTTGGAACATATTCTTCGCCTTGAGATGAACGGAACAGGTGCGTTCATCTCGGTAGTTCACGCAGGTTACGGCACGCCACCTTCAACCAATAATGAACCGACGTATTGGGGCAACCCGAGCACATCGGCCTCGTTGTCGGCAGCAGGAGCATTGGCATATGGTTCAAAGATTTTTGCACAATATGACAAAGCATTCTCAGAAAAAATGATCGAAGCCGCACAACGTGCTTGGGACTGGGCTAACGCAAACCCCGAAGTGTATTTCTTCAACAATAGCAGAGAACAC
Source organism: Bacteroidales bacterium (assembly GCA_017618935.1). Next base: position 1,363 of record JAFZTG010000179.1, read on the forward strand.
GGAACCGAAGGACTTGCAGCCGGTCAACAAGAGATAACCGACCCGATGCACAAATCAGAATTGAAGGTGCTGGCTTCACTTCGCTTGTTTGATGCGACAAAAGACAAGAAATATCAGGACTATTTTGACACATATTACAAAAACACCCGTTTGGTTGCATGGGGACTTGTATTTCCTTTCGGCGAACTAAACCAAGATATGTTATTGTATTACACCAAGTTACCCGAAGCAACGGCCGAAGTGGTAAAACAAATCAGATATTCTTATCAACTTGGTATCGATACCATTTGTAACCTCTTCTCCATCCGCGATGACGACGACCCATATTTGGCGTGCCAGAAAGATTACGTTTGGGGAAGCAACGGAACAAAAGCAAAACAAGGATCAATTTATTACAACTTGCACCAGTATAACATAATGCCCGAATTATCGGAAAAATCAGTTAATTATGCAGCTCGCTACATTCACTATCTGCATGGCGTGAATCCATTGTCGAAATGCTATTTAACGAATATGTCAAAATTTGGTGCTGAAAACAGCGTTCGCCAAATTTATCACGGATGGTTCTGTGATGGAAGCGACAAATGGGACGAAGCAGGCGTTTCAACATACGGTCCTGCTCCAGGATTTGTTCCCGGCGGACCAAACTTGGAATATGACTGGGACAGATGTTGCCCCAAAAACTGCGACAGCGAATACAACAACTCGCTCTGCTTTAAAATCGACATTTCACCACTTAAAAATCAACCGGCACAAAAATCA
>JAFZTG010000180.1 GCA_017618935.1 Bacteroidales bacterium
GAATGCTCTGTTCAAAGGCGGCAACGAATTTCGCAAATTCCATTTCAAAAGTCTGCGGATTGCCACAACCCCAGTTGAGTATATTGAAAAAAACGACGGAAAATATTTCGTGTATATCCATCCCGACAGAGATTGGCACGCTGCCTACACGTCAACTACCGATTTGAATGGAAATTTCCTAACGAGCGAAGACACACATAACAACGCTGATTACTGTGCCGATTATGCCGACGTGAAATTCACGCTTCCGTATCACCGAAATTATTACGATACGCTTGATTTATACGTATTTGGCGGTTTCAACGACTGGAAACTGAACGACGAAAACAAAATGACCTACAACGAGGAACGTCAGCAATATGAAGCGTCAATTCTGTTGAAACAAGGGTATTACAACTATAAATATGTGAAAGCATCGCCTGATTTCAAAACAATTGATGAAACAGACATTGACGGCAGTTTTTATCAAACCGAGAACGAATACGAAATTTTTGTGTATTTTTACGATTATGCACAGGGATACGACAGGTGCGTAGGATACAAGAAAATTAAGAATTAAAAATTAAGAATGTAGAGACGCAATGTATTGCGTCTCATCTGTAAAACAACGATGGACAACGTAGAGACGCGCCATGGCACGTCTCTACAAACAAGAAAATGTAATTATGATTATAAAAGAGGCAACATTTGTAAAAAGTGTAACGAACTACAAACAATGTCCGTCACCCGACAAGCACGAAGTGGCGTTCATCGGGCGTTCGAATGTGGGGAAATCGTCGTTAATCAATATGTTATGTAATAACAGCAAATTGGCAAAAACTTCAGGTACGCCGGGAAAAACGCAGACCATCAATCATTTTTTGATAAACAAATCGTGGTATTTAGTTGATTTGCCCGGTTATGGATATGCCAAGGTGAACAAAACGATTCGTCAGAAATTTGAAGATTTTATCAGTGCATATTTAATTAATCGCGAAAATCTTGATTGTGTTTTTGTTTTGGTTGATAGCCGTCATGAACCGCACAAGATTGATTTGGAATTTATACGTTGGTGTGGTGAAAAGCAAATTCCCATTGCCATTGTAATGACCAAAGCCGACAAATTAAAGTCGACGGAATTAGAAAAAAATATTCAAGTCTATCAAGAAACGCTGTTCCAAGAGTGGGAAGAATTACCGCCAATGTTTGTCTCGTCGGCCGAAAAAAAGACGGGAAAAGAGGATTTGCTTGATTATATTGGCGAGATTGTGGAAGGAACGACTGACAATGATTAAAAATACAATATAAATCTTATCTTTGCAGAGAAAAATATAGAATATGAATATCGCAATTGTTGGAACAGGATATGTGGGGTTAGTTTCGGGTACATGTTTTGCCGAAATGGGGTCTCACGTAACGTGTATTGATGTTGATGAAGCAAAAATCAACAAACTGAAAAACGGCGAAATGCCTATTTATGAGCCTGGCTTGGAAGAACTCGTGAAACGCAACGTGGAATATGGTCGTTTGATGTTCTCTACCGATTTGACTGCTGTTATTGATTCAGTTGAAGTTGTTTTTTCGGCTGTGGGTACACCTCCTGATGAAGATGGTAGTGCCGATTTGAAATATGTATTGGCTGTTGCCCGTCAATTCGGACAAAATATAAAAAAATACACGATTCTTGTTACCAAAAGTACCGTTCCCGTAGGAACTGCTCAGAAAGTGAAAGCGGTTATTCAGGAAGAATTGGATAAGCGAGGAGAGAAAATTCCTTTTGACGTGGCATCGAATCCGGAATTTTTGAAGGAAGGTGCTGCTATTAAAGATTTTATGAGTCCTGAACGTGTTGTGGTCGGTACGGAATCGAAACAAGCTGAAGAAGTGTTGGCAAAATTGTATCATCCATTTTTGATACAAAATTTTCGTGTGATTTTTATGGACATTCCATCTGCCGAAATGACCAAATATGCGGCAAATGCGATGTTGGCGACGCGTATTTCGTTTATGAACGACATAGCAAACTTGTGCGAACGTGTAGGTGCCAATGTTGACAATGTTCGTCGTGGTATTGGTACGGATACTCGTATTGGTGCGAAATTCCTGTACGCAGGCTGCGGATATGGTGGATCTTGTTTCCCAAAGGATGTGAAAGCGTTGGTTCGTACGGGAAAGGAATTGGGTTATCCGATGAAAGTGATTGAAGCGGTGGAACAAGTGAACGACAAGCAGAAATCTATAGTATATGACAAGTTGGTGGCAAAACTTGGCGATGTGAAAGGAAAGACGATAGCATTGCTGGGACTTGCTTTCAAACCCGAAACCGACGATATGCGCGAGGCTCCGGCTCTTGTTGTTATTGAAAAATTGCTTCAGGCTGGGGCGATTCTTCGTGTGTTCGACCCAATTGCAATGACGGAATGTAAACGAAGAATAGGCGATGTGGTTACGTATTGCTCCGATTTGTACGATGCTGCCGACGGTGCCGACGCACTTGCATTGATGACCGAATGGCGCCAGTTCCGTATGCCTTCTTGGAACGTGATTCAAAAAGTGATGAAAGGCAACGTGGTTGTTGATGGTAGAAACATTTACAATAGGGAAGAGTTGGAGAGTTTGGGATTTGTTTACACTCGAATCGGCGAACAATAGAATTTAATACATTTGTAAAAAATAAAATACGATACAATGGAAGATTTGATTTTAGAATTGAAGAAAGAAATAATCGAAGTGTTGAATTTGGAAGAAGTCACTCCCGACGACATTGACAGCGATGCTCCTCTATTCGGCGAGGGTTTGGGACTTGATTCAATCGACGCTTTGGAACTTATCGTTTTATTGGAAAAGAATTACGGAATAAAATTGGCTAACGCTGCTGCTGGAAAAGAAGTTTTCAAGTCAGTTCGCGTAATGGCTGAATACATTGCAAAAAACAGAACGAAATAGTTTTTTGATGGCAGAAAAATTGGTGGTGACCGGAATGGGCGTCATTTCGGGACTTGGTGTCGGAAAGGAAAAAACGCTTGAAGCCTTGCTTGCGGAGAAATCTTCGGTAGGGAAGATTCGTTATTTGCAGACGGAACATACCGACATACCCGTTTCCGAAGTGCCTATGACGGATTTGGAGATGAAATCTCTCCTGAATATTCCGCCAGACAAACTTGTTACACGCACGCCGTTAATGGCTATGATAGCCGTGAAAGAAGCGTTGCAACAAGCAAATATTACGGAAAATAAGACACAAAGAATAGCATTTATCAACGGAACTACCGTTGGTGGAATGGAGAAAAGTGAGCAATTCTATTTGGATTTTCTTGAAAATGAAAATCATAAGGAATATATCGCGGCTCACGATTGTGGTGCAGGAACCGACGATGTTGCTGATTTCTTCAATGTTTTTGACTCAACGGTAACAATTTCCACAGCGTGTTCTTCGGCAATAAACGCTCTCATTTATGGCGCAAATCTCATTAAAACAGGCAAGACCGACATTGCTGTGGTTGGTGGTACGGAATGTTTGAGCAAATTCCATCTGAATGGTTTCAATACGCTTATGATTCTTGATCGTGAGCCATGCAAACCGTTTTCTGCAAATCGCGTGGGATTGAATCTTGGCGAAGGTGCCGCCTATTTGGTGTTGGAAAAGGCGAGCAACGCGCAACAACGTTGTGTGAAACCACTTTGTGAACTGAGTGGCTATGCAAACGCGTGTGATGCGTTCCATCAGACGGCGTCGTCACCCAATGGTCAGGGGGCTTTTCTCGCTATGCAGGGAGCTTTGGCAGACGCACAATTGCAACCAACAGATATAGATTATATTAACGCTCACGGCACGGGGACAAATAATAATGACAGTACCGAAGGTATTGCCATTACTCGTGTTTTTGGCGATTCGGTTCCCGATTTTTCGTCAACAAAAGCGTTTACGGGGCACACGACAAGCGCCGCTGGCGGCGTGGAATCAGTTATTTCTATACTTGCCATGCAGAATGATTTTGTGCCACCAACATTACATTTCACGTCTCCAATGGACGAAGTCAAAGTTGTGCCGGTTACGCATACGAAACATAAGGAATTACGACACGTTATGAATAATTCTTTCGGTTTCGGAGGAAATGATTCTTCGTGTATCTTCTCTAAAATCAAGTAATTATGGCAATTTTCATACAATCGGCAGCACATATTTCCATTCAGAATCCACTTTGCGAAGATTGGTTTGAAAATCCTATTTGTCATACGGAACCATATAATCGTTCTATCGAGCCAGAATACAAACCTTTTATAAATCCTATTGCCGCACGGCGAATGGGTAAATTGATCAAACGAGCCATAGCGACGTCGGTGGTGGCAAAGAATACTGCTGGTGCTGAACAAATTGACGCGATTATTACGGGAACGGGCTTGGGCTGTATTGCCAACACGGAAATATTTCTTTCGGCAATGGTGAAGGAAGGGGAGCAGTTTCTGCAACCGACCTATTTTATGCAGTCAACGCACAATACGATAAGCTCACAAATTGCACTTAATTTGAAATGCAACGGCTATAATTGCACGTATTCACATCGTGGAACATCGTTTGAATGTGCTTTGTCGGACGCGTTAATGCAATTTCGACTTGGCAGAATCTCAAATGCTCTCGTCGGTGCTCACGATGAAATGACCCCCGACTATTTTCGTATGCTCGGAAAAATTGGTTATTGGAAATCGGGAACAATTTCGGAAACAGTGCTGAAAAACCATGTGGAAAAAGGTTCTTTTGCGGGTGAAACGTCGGTTTCGTTGTTTTTGGGAACGCAAAAAACGGAGCAAACGCTTTGTCAGTTGTGCGATGTGGAATTGATGTATAAGCCAAATGACGAAAAAATGCAGAAAACACTACGGTCGTTGTTGCAGCAAAATAATATGACGGCTGACGACATTGATTGCGTTATGCTTGGATTGAGCGGTGATAGTGACTATGATGCCGTTTATCTGGATTTTGCGAAAAAATATTTCCCACAAACGACGATTGCGTGGTATAAAAATATTTTTGGAGAATCGTTTACTGCACCGGCCTTTGGCGTGTATGCCGCTGCCGAATGTATTCAGAAAGGAATGATACCAGAAGCGATGTTATATTCCAAGAACGGAAACGACATCCCCAAACCACGTCGTATTTTGGTGTATAATCACTTCCAAAACGTTGACCACTCACTGATTTTATTGAGTGAGTAAGTTTTGAGACGTTTTATTGCTTGATATTCATTTACAGGTAGGTTTCCAAATCGTTTCAGGAATTTCTATGGATGCCCGTTTAAGAGTTGCTATACACAGCAACTGCTTGGGGAGTTGATATTCTTGTGTAATTGTTTCTAATCGTTGAGAAAGCACAGAAAAAGAGTAGGTTAAGTCAATTTTCCATCCTGTAGATTCTTTTATAAATTTATGTGAAACCAATGCTGTTGTGCCTTTAATAGTGGCGTATGCGGTGTCTCCCTCTACGGTGATTTCTTTTATAGGATTTATGTCACCCGTCATTCCCTCTCGCAAAGCGTGGAGCAAAAGTTCTTCACCAGTATTCATCGCACAAAGAAGTGAGGCTTCGGTTCTCACTTTTATGGTGAGAGTCATAAGCATATCAACTATCGGAAGGTTTGCAAGCGAAACGGAATCGGCTGTTTTAGAAAAAGTTAGAAGTTGGGAGTAATAGTCAACCGACGATGTGGTCAAACAATGCAGGGCTTCTTCGGCATTTTTATTTGCCGTTGCTTTGTTGTATGTCGCATACACATTCTTTATGGCTTTTATATCTTCCTTCTGGGCAAGAACACTTATGCCAATCAAAATACTAAACGATAGGGAAAGGATTTTTTTCATTGTATTTAGATTTTATGGCCCAAAGATAAAAAAATTATTATTGAAAATTCTTCGCATCAAGAAACTGTGGCTCGATGACGAATTTTCCTGTTGTGTCGATAAATCCCCATTTCCTATGTTCGTAGTCGCCAAGCATCACTGCGGCAAGACCACACTCGCCAAATCTGTTTGCCTCGTCAAACTGAGGTTTTACAACAACATTCCCCGAACGGTCAATATGTCCCCATTTGTCGCCAACTTTTACAACGGTAAATCTATTGTCGCTCAAACCTAATTTATCAAATTGCGGTGTGGCGACGAATGTGCCCGTGGTGTCGATAAAACCAATTTTACTTCCTTGTTCTACTGCGGCAAGACCACTCTCGTTAAAAGAATATGCGTATTCAAATTGTGGTGCCACGACCATATTTCCTTTGGTATCGATGTACCCCCATTTTTCTTCCTTTTCTACAGCTGCAAGACCTTGGGCAAAATTTTGTACATAGTCAAAATGAGGTTCAACAACAACATTTCCCATAGTGTCGATGTATCCCCATTTGTCGTCAATTTCCACACGTGCAAAACCATCCTCGGCAAAATCGTCCACATTGTCAAAATGAGGTTTTCCGACAAATTTTCCTGAGGCGTCAATAAATCCCCATTTCCCTTCAAATTCTACACGTGCACAACCATATTTAAACTCGTGTGTCCATTCAAAGCGAGGTTCTATAACTATTTTCCCCGTTGTATCAATGTACCCCCATTTTTTACCAATTCTTACGGCAGCGAGACCATTGTCGCTGAAACCGCATGCTTCGTCAAATTGAGGTTCTACAACTGTTTTCCCTGTGGTGTCTATGTACCCGAATTTACCTTGTTGGTGGTTTCCTATTTTTATGGGTGCAAGACCACATACAAAACCGTAGAGTTCATCTTCATAATTATCAAGAACGGGTTTTACTGCAAATTTTCCAGTTCTGTCAATATATCCCCATTTATTTCCAACTTTTACCGCAGCAAGTCCTGATTTTTCAAATCCGTATGCCTCGTCAAACTGAGGTTTGACAACGAATTTTCCCGTCGTGTCGATAAATCCCCATTTTTCACCGACTTGCACCAAGGCAAGAGGTTGATTTTCATGAGCTTGTGTACGACCATCTTTTGATGTCATGCCACATCCTATAAAACCAACAATACAGATTATACATATAATGCCAAGAGTAACCATATTTTTACATTTTAATTCACGGTAAAAATAGGGAAAATCAAAACATAATCTTAATAATTAACCCCATATTGCCACAAAGGCGTAATGTTTTTGCAAATAAAAAAATCCCTCAATGAGGGATGTATTTTTAAAATTTTATCACTCAATGAGTGGATTTTATTCTTTAATTCAGCATTCTTTATTTATTCTCACTTTACATATAACTGATTTCCTGAATTTGTAAAAAGTGGTGTTGGGAAAAAGAGGTAATTGTTCCTTGTTAGGTAAAATCATTTCCAGATTTTTTTTTATTTCAAGAAAATGTAGTAATTTTCGTTGTTAAATGTTCTCAATGGAAAAAGTGACTCGTATATGTCTCGTTTTGCTTGTAATTGTTGCCCTTACTGCGTGTGGTGGCAATAGTAATTCTCAGGACGAAGAATTGGCGCGCGAAGATTCCCTATTGCTGGAAAATCGTTCCAAGAACCTTGTAGGTATGATAAACGGTACGATTTACTGTCTGCCGTCGCCGTACGAAATGATGAAGCATATAGACGAGATGCATTTGGAGTATAATCAGGAATATCCTAATCCTGTCGGTAAGTTCAGTTCCTATGAGTCGTCGTTCAAACGGCTTTTGAATATGGGAGTGTACGGAATCGATATTTCTTATTTGTCATTGTACGACCAAACCACCGAGGCGTTGAATTATTTTGGCGTTCTGAAATCGCTTGCAAACAGGATTGAGTTGTCAACGGTGTTTGACGCACAGACGATGGAGCGTTTGGAGAATAACATGGGCAACAAGGATTCTTTGTTGTATATACTTACGACAAAATTTCGCGAATCGGACCGATTGCTGAAAGGGGAGAACCAAAAGGCGGAAGCGTCGTTGATAATGGCTGGTTGTTGGATAGAAAGTCTCTATTTGTTGACGCAGATACAAAAGACGTCGTCCGACCCTGTCATCGTGCAAAAGATAGCGGAACATAAATTTGCCGCCGAGGCGATTCTCAACATTCTTCGTCCGTATTACGAGAAATCGCCTGAATTTATGGATTTGATTGATGAAATAGTTGATATATGCTACGAGTTCGACGGTATAGATTTTAACTATACCTATAAGGAACCAACGACGTATCCCAACCGCCATTTGACGGTAATCAACAGCGAATCGTCGTTGAACGTGTTCCCCGAGCATATCAGACTTATTTCAGATAAAATAGAAAAACTTAGAAAAAACGTGGTTCAATGAGACGCTTTTGTTTGATATTCAGTTTGTTGTGTGCGTGTTTTTGTTTTTCGGCAAATGCGCAGGTGCAATGTGCGTCCTTGCTTTCGGAAGATTATGTTTCCGACGGACAATATTATGCGACAACGATAAAGAATTACGAGACAAAACAATGTGAGGTTACGTTTATCGAAGGTAATGAATACAGGGTGATTGTCTGTCCGCACAATGCAAAGAAAGTGCAGATGCAAGTTGTTGATGTTGAGGGGAATATACTTTTCAATAACAAAAATTACGGATATACCAATTATTGGAATTTTAGGATAAAAGAGACCTTGAATTGCACCATACGGTTGAATTTGGTTGAAGACAATGTTGAAAATGATGATTTAATTTTATTGATAGGATTTAAAAAGTAGTATTTTTGCAGTAAATATTTAGAGATATGAGTGAACGTATAATTGAAGCACTATTGAAATTATTTGCCGTTTTTGCGAAAACGGATGGTAACAAAAGCGACAAAATCAAAATCGTAGAATTGTTTTTGGCTGCCCAGTTGAATAAGGACTTGGCGAAAAAATATCTTCCTACATTCGAGCAGGAATATGACGAAGTTATGGCCGACATCAGCCGTATTACAGAAAAGGCAAGTGCCAAAGGTGATGTTGATACGGAAAAATTGAAATTCAAAATCGAGGCAAAACTGTCGGCTCGTATCCACAAAATAGGAAACAGTATCAACCAAGAATTGACGCAACGTCAGAAATTGTACGTTGTGATAAGTTTGTTGGAGTTTGTTGCAACCGACAACAGCATTACCGATTCCGACAAGGAATTCTTGAATGCACTTGTTGAAGACTTGAATATCGACAATGATGAATATAATCAATTGTGCGAATTCATCGTTCATCCGTTCGATGAAATTGCTGATTCCGAAAACTTGTTGATTATCAATAGCAAACAGGAAACAGGCGAAGAACTTGCAAAACATATTTGTTCGCCACACTTGGCTGGTACGATTAAGGTATTTTATCTCCGTGCTTCCAATTTGTTGATTTTCCGTTCGTTTGGTGTGGGTGAAATTACGTTGAATAGCCAGCCGATTTACGAAGACAAGGTTACAATCTTGAATATTGGTACGGCAATCAGAAGTTTGCAGATAACACCAATCTATTATAGTCAAATCTTAAATATCTTTAATACTGCTAATTCCGAAGCAGGTGTTGTATTCAAGGCCGATGACATTACCTATAAGTTCAAAGGTGGAAATACGGGTTTGCACGAATTCTCAATGGAAGAAGCATCGGGTAGTTTGGTGGGTATTATGGGTGCGTCGGGTGCTGGAAAATCGACGTTGCTTAACGTGTTGAATGGTAATTACAAGCCAACGACAGGAAAAGTTACGATAAACGGCATTGACCTTCACAACGATGAAGAGGGCAAATTGAACGGTCTTATTGGTTTCGTGCCGCAAGACGACCTTTTGATCAAGGAATTGACGGTTTATGAAAACTTGTTCTATAGTGCAAAACTTTGTTTTGACAACTTGACCGACGAAGAAATCAAAGACCGTGCGGAAAAAGTTCTCCAGAGTTTAGGTTTGTTTGAACGTAAAGATAATGTTGTTGGTGATGAGTTGAAGAAAGAAATTTCGGGTGGTCAGAGAAAACGTTTGAACATTGCGTTGGAGTTGATTCGTGAGCCGGCAATCTTGTTCTTGGACGAACCAACATCGGGTTTGTCGTCAAAGGACTCCGAAAATATTATGGACCTTTTGAAGGAACTTGCTTTGAAGGGCAAGTTGGTGTTCGTTGTTATTCACCAACCATCATCTGATATTTTCAAGACATTCGACCGTTTGGTTATTTTGGATACGGGTGGTTACCAAATTTATTATGGTGCGCCAGTTGATTCAATCATGTACTTCAAGGAATGTACTCGTCAGGCCGACTGGTTTGTGAGCGAATGTCCTACCTGTGTAATGTGAATCCAGAACAAATTTTCAACATTACGGAGGCAAAAATCTTGAATGAAGACGGTTCTCCTATGTTGAACGAGAAACGTCAGGAAATCAGAAAATTGGCTCCAACCGATTGGTTTGAAATCTATCAACAAAAGAAGAAACCATTGGATAATAAGCCGATTCCTAAGGAGTTGCCTGAAATTACGTTCAAGATTCCTAACTGGGTTCGTCAGTTGAAGGTGTTTATCGTTCGTGACCTTTTGTCGAAGATTTCTAATATGCAGTACGTGATGATTAATGCTTTGGAGTCACCAATTATTGCCGTGTTCCTTGCATTCATCATAAAATATTGGAACGTTGATGAAAGCGGAAGCGTTGGTTACACAATGATGAACAACGTGAACATTCCTGTGTATATCTTCATGCTTGTGATTTGTGGCTTCTTCATTGGTTTGTCGGCAAGTGCCGAGGAAATTTTCCGAGACCAGAAGATTCGTAGCCGTGAGTCATTCCTGCATTTGAGCTGGTCAAGTTATTTGGTTTCAAAAATCATCATTTTGCTTGGTATTTCGGCAATTCAGTCGTTCTTGTTCATCATTCTTGGAAATTGGATTCTTGAAATTCACGGAATGATGTTCAAATATTGGTTTATGGCATTCAGCGTCTGGAGTTTCTCAAACATTATCGGTTTGATTATTTCAGACTCATTCAACGATATTAAGACAATCTACATTTTGATTCCGTTCTTGGTTATTCCTCAAATTATCTTGAGTGGTATCATTGTAAGTTTCGACAAGTTGAACCCGACAATTTCCAATCCTCAGGATATTCCTTGGTATGGCGAGGTGATAACGTCGCGTTGGGCTTACGAAGGATTGGCTGTTGAACAATATGCAAACAACGAATACGAAGCTCCGTTCTTTGAGTTGGATATGAAAATCAGTGAATGTAGTTACCGTAAAGGTGAATGGTCAAATCAGTTGAATAATAAACTGAATGACTGCATTCGTTTCAAGGAATACAACGAAAATCAAGAACAATTCAACAAAAATGTTGCTCTTGTTGCTAATGAAATCGAGAAAGAATTGAAGAATACGGGCGATGTAATCAAGATTGCTCCACAAGTATTGGATAATCTTCGTTCCGACAATGTTACGGAAGAAACCTTGTTGGCTGCACGTGATTATGTGACGTCAATTCGTCAGTTCTACATCAAACAAAACAACAAATATCGTTCAGCAAAAGATAAGTTGACGTATTCAATCATCAAGGAAATGGGTGAAGAAGCGTGTGAGAAGTTGGATATTCCTGCAATTGAACGTACTCCTCGTATGAAAGATAGTTTGGGTAACGCTTCATTCTTGGAATTGAAGAAACGCTACTACAACGAAAGTTTGGAAGAATTCTGTAAGAACGAGAACGATTTGACTGTTTTGATTGAATACAAGGGCAACTTGGTACAAAAGACTGACCCAGTGTTCATTACACCAACATCGAAATTTATGCGTGCTCATTTCTATGCTCCTAAGAAACCTTGCTTTGGCACATTCTTGAGTACATATTGGGCTAACGCGATAGTGATTTGGTTAATGTCGGTTGCTTGTTATTTCGTATTGTATTTCAGATTGTTACGTCGTGGCGTTGAGGCTTTGGGTAACATTAAATTTGGAAAATAATGAGTACGACTCGTCAAAATAAAGTTGCTCGCTTGTTGCAGAAAGAGTTGGGAGACATTTTCCAACGGGAATCGATGAATATGTTTCGTGGTGCATTGATTTCCGTGACGGTGGTTCGTGTCGCACCCGACTTGTCGTTCGCACGAGTCTATGTGAGTATTTTCGCTCCAAGCAAAGATGAGAAGGAATTGTACGAGGCTGTTCAAAACAAGGCGAAGACAATCCGACAAATGTTGGCTCAAAAAGTTGCGAAACAATTACGTATCATTCCCGAATTGGCTTTCTTCCTTGACGATTCAATAGAATATCAAGAAAACATAGATAGATTGTTACATTCGAGCAACGCGACAGAAAAAGAGATTAAAAACGAAAATAAGGCGAAGAAATGAATTACGATCCAATCAAGTTTTCGTTAGGTATTTTTTTCAACCGAAGTCCATTTCTCCGAAAGGTGTTTTATTTGTTGCTTGACGTGCTGTTGCTGAGAGCATGGCATATCAAGTTGGCAATACGAAAATGGAATAAGAATTCTTCAGCGTTTATTCTTGATGCTGGTTCGGGTTTCGGGCAATATTCGTATTATTTGGCTCGAAAAAATGCGTCGTGGAACGTGTTGGGAATCGACGTGAAACAAGAACAGATAGATGATTGTAATCAATTTGCAAAACAAATTCATTACGAAGACCGAATGCACTTTCAAGTGGGAGATTTAACGACGTTTGTCTCAGAACAGCCGTGCGACTTGATTTTGTCGGTCGATGTGATGGAACATATTTTGGAAGACGAACAAGTGTTCAAGAATTTCTATAATTCATTGCAAAGCAAAGGTATGTTGCTCATTTCTACACCGTCAAATTTGGGTGGTTCCGACGTGCACGACGATTCCGAAGAATCTTTTATTGGTGAACATGTGCGCGATGGATATGGCGTGGATGAGATAACGACAAAATTGAAAAACGCTGGCTTTGCCGATGTTGAAACGCGTTTTTCGTATGGAGTTCCAGGACATATTTCGTGGATTTTGTCAATGAAATGGCCAATCAGTTTGCTGAATATTTCAAAATTATTTTTCATAATCTTACCATTTTACTATCTTGCAGTTTTCTGGATTTGCTTGATTCTCAATTTTTTGGATGTGATTTGTGAACATCAGGCAGGTACGGGATTGATAGTGAAAGCGTATAAGGAGTAAGCATTATGTCGGTATCTTTCTTTTTTGCACAGAGATATTTGTTTTCAAAGAAAAGCAAGAATGCCATAAACTATATCACGACGGTTTCAGTTATTCTCATTGCGTTGGTCAGTTTGGCACTGACGATTACCATGTCGGTGTTTAACGGTTTGTCCGACGTGATTTCTTCAATGTATAATCGTTTTGACCCAGAAATAAAGGTTACGGCAACGTCGGGTCGAGTTTTTTCATTTGATTCGGTAGAACAAAAATTACAGCAAATAGATGAAATAGAGGCATTTGCGCCTGTTCTTGAAGATGATGTGTTGTTCACCTATGGCGACAAACAACTGATAGGTAAACTTAAAGGTGTGGGCGATTCCTATAAGCAGACGTGTGCCACGGATTCCATTATGGTCGCAGGTGAATTTGCCTTGGAGGAAAATAACGTCCAATTTGCATGTGTCGGGCAAGGGGTTGCTCATAAATTGTCGGTCGGGCTTATGTATCGCGATGTGTTGTACATTTATGCACCCGACAGGGAGAAAAAATCGTCGTTCGCCCCGAATGAGGAATATAGCAAGGCGATTGCCTATGCACGTGGTGTGTTCACGGTTCAAATGGATATTGACAATGAATATGTGATAACTTCGTTGCATTTGGCTCAAGAACTGTGGAAATACAAGCATAACGAGATTTCTTCCATAGAAATAAAGACGAAGGAAAATGCTGATGTGACGGAAGTAGTGAACAAATTGCAAGAACAGTTGGGAACGGACTTTTCGGTAAAAGACAGAAATCAGCAACATGCGTTTATGTATAAGATTACGCAAGGTGAGAAGTTTATCACATTTCTTATCATTACGTTGATTTTGATTATCGCCTCGTTTAGCATCATCGGTTCGCTCACAATGCTGATAATTGACAAACAACGCGACATAAACATTATAAAAAGTTTGGGAGCCGATTCTAAACAAGTTCGTAAGATTTTTATCTTTGAAGGTTGGCTTATTTCCGCATTGGGTGCGGTGATTGGCGTTGCATTGGGCGTTTTGATTTGTTATTTGCAAGAAACGTTCGGCATTGTGAAATTACCTGGTGCATCGGAAAACTTTATTGTGCAGGCATATCCAGTAAAAGTGCTTGTTTCTGATGTCGTAGCCATATTACTTGTGGTGCTTTCCGTTGGTTTTGTCACGGCATATTATCCAGTTCGTAAAATCTCAAAAACACATATTCAATGAATTTTTTAGATATTATCGTTATTATACCTGTGTTGTGGGGCGCTTTCAAGGGCTTTAAGAATGGCTTGATAAGCGAAGGAGGAACGATTGTGGCTCTTGTACTTGGTATTTGGGCTTCGCTACATTTTTCAGATTCTGTGGCAAGTCTGGTTGCCGAATACACGTCGGTTTCTCCTCAATATCAACAAGTTGTTGCTTTTGGTGTTGTTTTCGTCTTTGTGCTGATAGCATGTTTTATAGTAACACGGGTTATATTGCGTTTTTGTAAGGCGATAAAAATCTTGTGGTTGGATAAATTACTCGGAATAGTGTTCGGAATGTCGAAATACTTGATAATTTTAGCATTCATTTTTTATTTGGCGAATACGTTAATTCAAAGTTATGCGACAAAACCAATAGAAACGGTGGAGACGTCGGTATTTTTCAAACCTTTGGCTGAAACGGCGGAATCGGTTGTTTCGGGAAAGATTCAGACGCCACATATCGATAAAAATGATATTTTTGATGTTATAAAAAAAGTTGAACATGAAGATAAATAAAACTAATGCGGCTCGTTTTTTAGACAATCTAAAAATATCGTATGACTTGGTTCCTTACGAAGTCGATGAAAACGATTTGGGTGCCGAACATATTGCAAATCAATTAAATGAACCGATAGAGCAGGTTTTTAAGACGCTTGTATTGCGAGGTGATAAGATTGGCCCGTTCGTGTGCGTGATTCCTGGAAATCTGGAGGTGGATTTGAAGTTGGCGGCAAAATTGTCGGGCAACAAAAATTGTGACATGATTCATCTCAAAGAATTACAACCACTTACGGGATATATCCGTGGCGGATGCTCTCCACTTGCAATGAAGAAAAAATTTCCTACCTTTATACACCAAACTGCGTTGGAGCAAGAAATCATTTATGTAAGTGCCGGCATTCGCGGGTTACAGATAAAGATTAAGCCGAATGATTTGATTGCCGCATCGCAGGCGGTTGTTGGAAATTTAGTTAAAGCATAAGGTTATGGGATTTTTTAACACAATAGGAAAACCGTTTCGGTTGCTGAAAAATAAGTTTCTGTCTTTTCTGCACAATAATTATTTGAAGGAAAAGCTGAACTCAATCATTTTTGGCTCCGACACGCCGGCAGGCAAGATGTTCGATGTCGTGTTATTCATCACTATCTTGTTGAGTGTCATAATCATAATATTGGAGAGTATGCACTTTTTCCCGGATTCAATGCGTACCGTACTCCGTGTGCTGGAATGGGTTTTCACGGCAGTCTTCACTTTTGAATATCTTGCCCGAGTTTATTGTATGGAACGCCCCAGAACGTATATTTTCAGTTTTTGGGGAATCATAGATTTGTTGGCGACCTTGCCAAGTTATATGGGAATCTTTTTCGCTGGGGCTCAAAGTCTTATGGCTATAAGAATTTTCCGTCTTCTGCGAATTTTCCGTATTTTTAAGTTATTCTCGTTCTTGAACGAAGGCAACCTGCTGCTTATGTCGCTGAAACAAAGCAAGCATAAGATTATCATCTTCTTTTTGTTCGCCCTTATTCTGGTCATTTCTATTGGAACGGTTATGTATATCGTTGAAAATGGCAAGAATCCGAACGGATTTGAGGATATACCTAACAGTATTTATTGGGCAATTGTGACAATGACGACGGTAGGTTATGGCGATATAGCCCCTTGTACCACTCTCGGTCGATTCCTTTCCGCTCTTATCATGTTGTTGGGTTACACCGTTTTAGCCGTTCCGACAGGTATTTTCTCGGTTTCCTTGATGAACGAGGATAAAAAGCGAAGAACGAAGGTTTGTCCTCATTGTCAGGAACATACCCAAAATCCCGAAGCGAAATTTTGTAGTCATTGTGGAAAGAAATTCGAAACTTCGGATGCCACTGATTTACATACCGATGATAACGAATACAAATAATAAATTGAAAATTGTTTCGTTGTAATATAAAATATCTCAACGTGTTACGGTGTACAAAGCATATCAAGATTTGGTTGGTATCAATGGTTGTATTGGTATCAAATCTTGCTATTGCGCAATCTGCCTTGCAATCGGGAACGTGGGTGCAAGTATCTGTAACAGAATCGGGAGTATATAAAATCACTTACGAAGATTTGGTGAGTTGGGGCTTTTCAGATATTTCGTCTGTTACCATCGTGGGAAATGGGGCAGGGGAATTGTCGTTAATCAATTCTGAATCACTGCCCGACACGTTGCATCCTGTCGCTGTTTTTATGGAGAAAGGTGCCGATAATGTGTTCAATAGCGGTGATTATGTGCTTTTTTATGGACAATCGCCACACGTTTGGAATTATGATTCGGAAACAAAACAATTTTTGCATGTTACACATACTTATAGCGAGAAAAACTATTATTTCGTGACGGTAAACTCGTCTCTGCAAAAAGGTATGACAACTGCTGAAAACAGTTCCTCGGCGACGAAAACCATATCGTCGTACGATTGTTTGCAAGCATACGAACAGAATCTTGTTGCTCCGTTGCAGACGGGAAGAAACCGTTTTGAGTCGATTTCTTCGTCAAAAAGCATTTCGTTTGATTTTCCTCATATTCTTGCCGAAAATCCTGTTGAGATAACAGTGGCAATGGCTGGCCGTCATTCTTCTGCAGCAACGGCAACTGTTTCTGCTAATGGCACGGCGGTCGGAAATATCTCGTTTAGCGCCGCAACTACCAATAAGCCGTATGCTCGCTATGTTTCGCAGAAGTTTTCTTATTCGGCTTCGTCGTCTTCGGTTTCGCTGAATATTGCGTTAAACTATTCGGGAGCGAATAGTCGCGGATACCTCGATTTTTGCACGTTACACGCTCGTTGTGGTTTGCAGGTTGACGGAAATGCACAACTCATTTTTCGCGATATTGCCTCAATTGAGGAAGGAAAAAGTGGTGCTTTTGAAATTGCATCGTCTGAAAAAAAGTCTGTCTGGGATATTACTAATCCCGAAAATCCCAAAATTGTTCCCACAACGTTTACAAGCAATATCACCCGTTTTTCCGCTTCTGTTAATGAACTTCACGAATATGTTGCTTTCTCGAATTCGTTTCGGAGCGTGACCTATGAGAAACGTGTCGAAAATCAGGATATATTGTCGGACTATAATGCTGATATGATTATCGTTGCGAACGATGTGTTTCACGGTTATGCACAACAAATAGCCGATTTGCATGCGAAGACTGACAATCTTAAAACAATTGTCGTTTCGCAGGAAGCGATTTGTACCGAGTTCTCGGCTGGTAGGAGGGATATTGCCGCAATTCGGAATTTCTTGCGATATGTGTATGAGCGAGGAAATAAAACGTTACGCTATGTGTTGCTGTTCGGGGATGGAATCTATACGAATGAAAGTATAGAATTAAATGGTAGTCAGATATTTACCTTTCAGACAAAGGAAAGTTTGGATGAAGACGGCTCCATTTGCTCCGATGACTTTTTTGCCTTGTTGGGTGCAGGCGATGGCGTTACCGCAAAAGATAGTTTTATTGGAGAAATTGATGTTGCTATCGGTCGTTTCCCCGTTTCCACGAAACAGCAGGCTAATGCTTTGACTTATAAAACAATACAATATGCGACAAATCCATCATATCGTGGAAATTGGCAGACGAATCTTTGTTTTTTGGCAGATGATGCCGATGAAGGACAGACAATGCACATGGAGGATGCAAATGCGTTGTGCGACGACATAAATGCCTCATATCCGCAATATAATATTGATAAAATTTTTGCCGATGCGTATGAAGAGGTTCGAAGTGGTGCTGGCGAACGCTATCCCGACGTAAATCTTGCCATTCACAATAGTTTGCAGAAGGGCTGTCTGATTTTTCATTATAGTGGGCATGGGAATGAAACAAGAATGATGGCGGAGTATGCGATTGACGCGGCTATGATTGATTCATGGAACAACAAGGAAAAACTACCATTTTTTATTACAGCCGCGTGCAATATCGCTCATTTTGACTATGACGGTTCTTCTCTCGGTGAAAAACTTTTGGTGAAAGGAGACGGTGGAGGTATCGGTATTATCGGCGCGACACGATATTCCTATGCTTCGTCAAATTATACCTTGTGCGATAATATTTATCAGATGATTTTCTCGCGTGATGCAGAAAACAGAATACGCACAATTGGCGAAGCATTTCAGTTGGCAAAGGAAAAAACGAAAAATGAGATTTACCAAAATAAACGTGTCTATATTTTATTGGCAGACCCAGCGTTACGCCTTGCCATTCCCGAGTATTCCGTCGCTTTGGATTCTATCAATGGAGAGGAGTCGGCAACGTTCTCTTCACCGATTAAGGCGTTGTCAACTATGCGCGTTTCTGGACATATTACTGATTTTGGAGGAACGGAACAAAACGATTTCAATGGCACGTTGTATGTAAAACTGTTCGATAAATCGCAGTCGATTTCTACGCTTGGAAATGACGGAAACGCTCCGTTGGTTTTTGATTCTTATTCTAACATTTTGTTTCAAGGGCTTGCAAGCGTGAAAAACGGACTTTTTTCGTTTGATATAAAGATTCCGCAAGATATTTATTATTACGACGGAAATGGAAAACTAAGCATTTTTGCCGCAAACGATTCGTTGCAAGCAGCCGGTGTGTATTTGAATTTGTTGATAAACGGAAGCGAAACCACTGCTGATGACGATTTTACGGGACCGAACATTACGCTTTCGTTCGATAACAAGAAATTTGAAGATGGTGCCATGACGCATCAAAATCCTCGTCTTACCGTCTCGGTGACGGATTCTTCGGGGGTAAATGTCTCAAATGCCTCGTTCGGACACGGCATAACCTTGACGATTGATGACGATGAAGCAAATCAAATTTTGTTGAACGAATTCTTTTATGCTGATTTGAACACGTTTGTTTCGGGAAGTTTGCAATATCAATTGGAAAATTTAGAGGAAGGCGAGCATACACTCACCATTTCGGTGAGCGATGCATATAATAACGTCACGGAAGAAACGATACAATTTTATGTTGTTAATTCTCAAAATGTTACGCTCAAGAATCTCTATAATTATCCCAATCCTATGAGCGACAAAACGTATTTTCACTTTGAGCATAATCAGGCAGGGAGCGAGACCTCAGTCATTGTTCGTATTTACGACCGAAACGGTGAATTAGTGAGAACCATTGTTGCAGATGGTTCCTTGGTTGGATTCTCGGAAGATGCGCTTTCGTGGGATGGTACGAGCAAGGGGGGAAACCCTATGCCGACAGGTATTTATCCATATACCATAGAAATTAAAACGATACAGGGAACTGTTCTTCGTGGCGAAAAGAAAATAATGCTTGTGCGATAGGAATAGGAGCGTGTCTTTGCGATTACGAAAGTTCGTATTTTTTTGTCTTGTTACATAAAAAAGATGTAGTATTTCCCCTTTTTGTTATTTTTGCAAAAAACGAATTGCGATATGAACTCACTTAAAGGGAAAAATTTCCTCAAATTATTGGATTTCACTCCTGAAGAAATCCGCTATTTTCTTGACTTGGCAAAGAAATTGAAAGCCGATAAAA
>JAFZTG010000181.1 GCA_017618935.1 Bacteroidales bacterium
AGGGAGTACAAACACCGAATCGAGAATATGAATTCTGTCGTGAAAATCACGTACAACAATCGTGTGCAGTCGTATATCGACGTGTATGCGAACAAACGTCGCAATTCGGTTTGCTCAATGCTTGGTATGGCGGAATATTATTTCCCGATATTTGAAGATATTTTTGAACAGTACGATGTCCCACAAGAACTGAAATATCTTGCCATTATTGAGTCTGCGCTGAATCCTAAGGCAAAATCGCCTGCTGGCGCTCGGGGGATTTGGCAATTTATGCCGTCAACGGGAAAAAATTACAAGTTGACAATCAATTCATACCTTGACGAACGTTGCGATCCGATAAAATCCACGCACGCTGCGGCAAAATATCTCAAGGATTTGTATAACATTTTTGACGACTGGATTCTTGCGATTGCGGCGTATAACTGCGGACCGGGAAACATCAAGAAGGCAATTGCCCGTTCTGGCGGAAAGACCGACTATTGGGAGATGTATGATTATTTGCCAAAAGAGACACGTGGTTACGTGCCGGCGTACATTGCCGCCTTTTATGTATTCGAAAACCACGAATTGCATAATTTGTATCCTCGGAAAGTCACTATGCCAAAAACCGATACGTTAATCATATCTAAAAAATTGCATTTCAAACAAATAGCAGAGGTACTTCAAGTTTCAGTTAAAGAAATAGAAGATTTGAATCCTCAGTATAAGGCCGACATGCTTCCATTCAGTGAAGAGGGTAGTCCGCTCTATCTTCCAATCGATTTGGTTTCACCATTCCTTCGTCTGCAAGATTCCATTTATGCCTATAAAGATTCTCTCTATTTGAACTTACAACCTGAACAAGTGATAGCCGCAAATTCGCCGAAAGTCTCTAACTCGGCATCAACAGCGGGAAAGACAAAGATTTACTATACGGTAAGACAAGGTGATACGTATTCAAAAATCGGAAGCAAATATGGCGTTTCCGCAGCAACGGTGAAGTCTTGGAATCATAAGACGAGTAATATGTTACATATAGGAGATAAACTTGTCATATATGTTGCTCCTACGGGTAAGGGGGATTCTGCGCCTAAATCAACGGTAGCGTCGAAAAACACGACGGCAAGCACGTCTTCTACGGCAAAAAATACTCCGACAAAAACGGCCTCTTCACAAAATATTCATACTGTAAAATCGGGCGATACGCTATGGAGTATTTCCCACGCATACGGTACGACGGTAGAGAACATCAAGAGTTTGAACGGCTTGACGTCGTCAAAACTCTCGGTCGGAATGAATTTAAGAATACAATAATATGTGTGGTATTGCTGGATATTACTCAGTATATAACGTATTCTTTCCCAAGGAATTAGAGCGAGTTGGAGAAAGCATTTCTTCAAGAGGTCCCGAACATCAGGGAACCTTCTCTGACGATTGCGTCGGTCTCGTTCATAGACGACTGAAAATCATTGACTTGTCGGATGATTCCAACCAACCAATGTTTTCAGAGAACGGAAGATATGTCATCGTCTATAATGGTGAAACCTACAATTATGATGAAATTCGTCGGGAGCAGCAAATCCCCGTAAAAACATCATCGGATACCGAAATCGTGTTGAAAACATTGATTTCCAACGGGATTGAGGCGTTGGAATATTTCAATGGAATGTTTGCCATTGCCTTGTATGACACGCTGGAGAAAAAACTGCTCGTCATTCGTGATAGAATGGGCGTGAAGCCGTTGTATTACTATTGGGATGGACATAATTTCGCATTCGCGTCTGAAATTAAAGCATTGCTTCAATTAAGTTTTATAAAGCAAAATAAATCTTTAGATTATACTGCCTTAAATACATTTCTCCATTTAGGGTATTCGGGAACTGAACTCACGTTTTACAAAAACATATTCAAGGTACCCGCCGGCTCATATATAGAGATGACTGCTTCGGGAATGGAAATTCATTCGTATTGGTCGACCTACAGCGTCGTGCAAAACGAGACTGTCGATGACTTGTATTCTGCCAAAGAAATTTTGCGAGACTTAGTTGAGCAGTCTGTCCGTTATCGATTAAAAAGCGACGTTCCGTATGGAACCTTTTTGAGCGGTGGCATTGATTCTTCATTGGTTACGGTTGTTGCCCAGCGAAATCTTTCCACAAAACTGAATACGTTCACTATCGCATTTGCCGAAAACAAATACGACGAAAGTCAGTATGCAAAGAAAGTGGCCGATTATTTATCTACGAATCACACCGAGATGACGGTGACGCAGAAAGAGGCGGCACAACTTATCCCTACAATTTTAGACACGTTCGACGAACCATTTGCCGACTCGTCTGCCATACCAACCATGTTGGTCTCAAAACTTGCAAAGACCAAGGCAACCATGATTTTGTCTGGCGACGGTGGCGACGAACTATTTATGGGCTATGGAGCATATCATTGGGCAAAACGATTGGAAAATAACAAATTACAATTGCTTAGAAAACCAATCTATCTCGCTTCAAAACTTGGTAACTCTCGTATAAAGAGGGCAGGAACTGTTTTGAATTATCCCGACGAAAAGCAAATCCCGTCACACATATTTTCGCAAGAACAATATCTATTTTCCCGCAACGAAATAAGCTCGCTTTTGCTTCCCGAAGCAAGAGAGGAGATAGTTCTGAATGAATTTCCTCAGGTTGCAAGAACGCTGTCGGCTACCGAAAATCAGGCGTTGTTCGACATCAATTATTATTTGCGTGAAGATTTGCTTACCAAGGTAGATCGAACGTCAATGAAATATTCACTTGAAGTTCGTGTGCCGCTTCTTGACTTCAATATTGTGGAATTTGCTCTCAAT
>JAFZTG010000017.1 GCA_017618935.1 Bacteroidales bacterium
CACGTCTTCTATCACCACAATTTCGCCATCGGCAGGAGCAATCAAAGCATTCTCGTCTTGTGTCAACTGACGATTCGGCATTCTGAAAAAACTTACAATGGCAAGGAAGAACACAACCGAAACAGCAAATACCGACCAAAATAGTATCGGATTAACGTGAATTTGATTTAAATACAAATTCAAAAGACACAAAACTCCAAGTACTAAAATTATGATGGTGGAACCTTCTTTATGTATTTTCATATATTTTTTTTCTTCAAATGTATAAAAATTCTCTAATATGCAATTACTTCACTTCAACAATATAATAATTCTTCTTTCCTCGTTGAAGCAAAATGTATGCTCCGTTGAGGATATCGTTGGTCGTAATTTGCATATCGATAGAATCAACCTTGGCTTTATTTACGCTCACGCCACCACCTTGAATCATCTTACGCGCCTCGCCCTTGCTTGGGAAAATGTTTGTTTTTTCTGCCAACAAATTCAAGATAGGCATTCCTGCTTCGATTTCCGATTTGGCAACCTGGAAAAGAGGCACACCTTCAAACACTGAAAGGAACGTTTCCTTATCAAGTTTTTTCAACGAGTCGCTTGTGGCATTTCCAAACAAAATATTTGATGCCTCAACTGCAGATTCGTAATCTTCCTTGCTATGAACCATAGTCGTGACTTCCTGTGCAAGACGTTTTTGCAACAATCGCAAATGAGGTGCCTGTTCGTGTTCTGCAATCAACGATTCAATCTCTTCCTTAGAAATCATCGTGAAGATTTTGATATATTTCTTTGCGTCATCGTCGCTCACATTCAACCAGAATTGGTAGAACTTATATGGTGACGTATAACGGCGATCCAACCAGATATTACCGCTTTCTGTCTTGCCAAATTTGCCACCATCGGCTTTGGTAATAAGCGGACAAGTCAGCGCAAATGCCTCAGTGCCGTTCATACGACGAATCAGTTCCGTACCAGTAGTAATATTACCCCATTGATCGGAACCACCCATTTGCAGTTTGCAGTTTTTATGTTTGTTCAAATATACATAATCGTATCCTTGCAAAAGTTGATATGTGAACTCTGTGAAACTCATACCATTAGAGTATTCTCCGTTGAAACGTTTCTTCACAGAATCCTTTGCCATCATATAGTTTACGGTAATCAACTTACCCACGTTGCGGGCGAAATCAAGGAACGTGTAATCCTTCATCCACTCGTAATTATTGACCAACTCAGCAGCATTCGGTTCTTTGCCGTTGAAATCAAGGAAATGCTCCAATTGTTTCTTAATGCATGCAACATTATGATTCAGGGTTGCTTCGTCAAGCAGATTTCGTTCTGCCGACTTGCCCGAAGGGTCGCCAATCATACCCGTGGCACCACCAAGCAATGCAATGGGTTTGTGACCGCAGCGTTGAAAGTGACGCAACATCATCACGCCACAAAGGTGTCCTATATGCAACGAATCAGCAGTTGGATCAATACCGACATACGCTGTCGTCATTTCTTTCTGTAGTTGTTCTTCCGTTCCCGGCATTATGTCGTGGAGCATCCCTCTCCACTTCAATTCTTCTATGAAATTCATCTATAAAAATTTTTTGCAAAGATAGTTTTTTTTACCTTTGCACCACACCAAATTAATAAAACATGATGAATTTTGATGATAACAAAGCCGCTCTCCAAGTAATCCGATTCATAAACGGAACGAGCAAGTCTATTTTCCTTACGGGAAAAGCAGGAACGGGAAAAACCACGTTGCTGAAAACAATTGTTGAACATACGCACAAAAGCGTCGTAATCGTCGCACCCACAGGCATTGCTGCCTTGAATGCAGGCGGAGTCACAATACACTCTATGTTTCAGCTGCCTCCAGGTTGCTACGCCCCTGCACTCGATTTTTCCGAGAATGAGATTCCGTTTGCCGTACTGCCACTGAAAAAAGTGCCCAAAGAAGTTTCCAAAATGTCGGGTTGGAAACGAAGCATTTTACGCAAAATGGAATTATTGGTGATTGACGAAGTGAGTATGCTCCGTGCCGATTTGCTTGATGCGATTGACGTCGCACTTCGTTCTATTCGCCGAAGAAGAAACGAGCCTTTTGGCGGCGTACAAGTCCTTTTCATTGGCGATATGCTACAACTTCCGCCCGTTGTAAAGAACGAGGAATGGAATTTTCTGAAACAATATTATAACAGCATGTATTTTTTCGACGCACTTGTTCTAAAAAACGAACACCCACTAGTGCTTGAACTTGAAAAAATATATCGTCAGGACAACAAACTTTTTATTGAAATCCTCAACAATCTCAGAAACAACAAGTTTGTACAAAAAGACATAAACGAGCTCAACAAACATTACATACCAAACTTTGAACCACCACGGAAAAAGCCGTATATTTTCATTACTACGCACAACAAGAAAGCCGAGGCGATAAACGACAGCAAACTGCGAAAACTAAAAACTCGTTCGGAGTTCTATTCTGCAGAAATAACAGGCACTTTCCCCGAAAACCTATATCCACTCAATCTTGAGATGGAATTGAAAGAAGGAGCACAAATAATGTTCATCAAAAATGACTTTTTTCAGGGAGAACATTATTACAACGGAAAAATCGGAGAAATATACAAACTTGAAGCCGACGAAATTTCAGTAATTTTCCCTGAAACAGGACAAATCGTGACTGTTGACAAATACACGTGGGAAAACGTCAGGTACACGTTGGACAAAGAAACTGGACAAATCAACAAAGAAACGTTAGGCACGTTCACCGCATATCCCATAAAATTGGCATGGGCCGTCACCGTACACAAAAGTCAAGGTCTTACTTTCAAACGGGCAATCATCGATGTGTCAGAAGCATTTGCTCCTGGACAGATTTACGTGGCTCTTTCGCGACTTGAATCACTTGACGGGCTGGTGCTTTCGGAACCGATTGTGGATGATTTCCCCGAACAAGACAAACGAGTGATTGACTTTACAAACGATAAAAAAGATGGCGACGAAATTGAACGCATTTATGCCGTTGAATTTCAAAAATATATAGAACAAACAACGCTTTCGACCTTTGACTTTTCAAATCTCAAGGATGAATTTTCCGAACATCTTTCCGACTACGACGTGGCAGAAGACGAACGTTCGTCGAAACATCTTTTCAAAGCTGACATAGAACAACTGACGCCCAAAGTGGACACCATTGTTGAAACAGCACAGAAATTTTCAATACAGCTGCAATTCATTATCAATCAGCATAATAACAAATTATTACAACAAAGAATAGAAGCGTCAGTTACCTATTTTGCTCCTTTGTTTGAGGAAATTTCCGAAGGCATTTACGACGTTGTAGGCAAAGCATCGACTGTTTCAAAAACGAAACAATACATTGCAGACTTACAATCGCTTGAACTCACATTTTTCAATCAAGAAATAAAAATAAAAAAATGCCTGCGAATGCTGGAATCGGCTATTTCGGGAAAACAACTCAACAAAGAAAACCTTGACGTTCCCGTGGATCTGGAGGCTCGCCGAAAAATGTTTATGAAAAAAGCCGAAGAGAAAAAGAAGGCGAAGAAAAAACAGACAAAGTACGACGAGAAAAAATATTCGACCAAAGAAATCTCTTTCTTCTGTATAGCGAAGGCAATAGCATTTCCGACATTGCAGCAGAGCGAGGATTGACCGTCAATACGATTTGCAAACACTTGGAATACTTCGTTGCCGAAGGTGAAATCGACGTGCGAGACCTGATTCCCGAAGACACATTACGGCAAATCCTAAAGACTATTTCGGCACACCCGAATACTTCTGTCGGTGAACTGAAAGCATTTTTGCCCGACGTGGATTATCAAGACATACGATTTGTGTGTGCTGCGCGAGAAAGCGGAGCTTATTAGTGCGTACAAATATATTGTACGATATTGGCACCCATTTGTAATGCCGTTTGATGAATTTCCTGTGTGTCGGAATGGACTTCGGGATTTTCCCAACCGTCACCTAAGTCGCACTCATAAGTATAGAAGCAAACCAAACGACCATCGACAATCAAACCGAAACCTTGTGCAGGCTTACCGTCGTGTTCGTGTATTTTGGGAAGTCCTTTCGGAAAAGAATACTGCTGATTGTAGATAGGATGATTTGACGGCAACTCAACAAAATCGACATCGGGAAAGACTTTTTTCATTTCCCGGCGAATGTATTTATCAAGTCCGTAATTATCGTCAATGTGCAAGAAACCTCCAGAAAGTAGATATTCCCGAAGATTTTTCACATCAGTATTTGAAAACACGACATTCCCGTGACCTGTCAGATGCACCATCGCATAATTATAAATATCGGGGCTTCCCACCTCAACGGTACCCGCTTCCACATTCATTTTAAGATTTTCGTTGCAAAATTTCACCAAATTAGGAACTGACGTAGGGTTGCCGTACCAATCGCCACCGCCGTCGTATTTCACAACGCCAATCTTGACAGACGATTGCGCCATCGACGTGCCTATGGCAAACAAAGCCATCAACAAACAAAGAATTATATTTCTCAAACTAATACGCAACATATTTAAACGTCAATCAACACCATTGTTGATTAGAGCAACCTGTTTTAATTCTTACAAAAGTACAATTTTAGATTATTTCATATAAAGAAACTGAAAAAAACTAATTTCCAAAAGTCCTCATCTGTACACTTATTATCAAATTTCCATGAAAGAGCAGTGGTAAAAACCGAAAAAAAAATATCATTTTCAAAAAAACTCTTACTTTTGCTTAAATATTTAGCGAAGAGATGATTATCTGCAAAACACGGAAAGAAATTTCGGCTGCGGTGGCAAACATCCGTAAGCAAGGACGTTCTTTGGGATTTATCCCCACTATGGGAGCACTTCACCAAGGACACATTTCGTTGGTAAAAAAATCCATTGAGGAAAATGATTGTACTGCTGTGAGTATTTTTGTAAATCCTACGCAGTTTAACAACCCGAACGACTTACAAACGTATCCTCGCACGGTTGACGCCGATATTGCCTTGCTCGAAAGCGTTGGCGCCGATATTGCTTTTATCCCAACGGTTGATGTAATGTATCCCGAAGGCCTGGAAAACGTTACGGAATCATACGATTTTGGTCCTATCGGCCAGGTCATGGAGGGCATTGCCCGTCCGGGACACTTCAACGGCGTGGGTATTGTGGTTCATCGTCTTTTTGAACTTGTTCCCGCCGACAGGGCATATTTCGGAATGAAAGATTTCCAGCAAATTGCCATCATAAAAGAAATGGTTCGCCAACGCGACATACATATCGAGATTATTCCATGCCCTATTGTTCGCGAAGAGGACGGGATGGCTCTCAGTTCACGGAATATGCGTTTGAGCGAAGAACAACGGAAACAAGCCGTACAAATTTCTCAGACATTGTTTAAGGCTCAGGAACTCGCAAAAACTGCGTCGGTTGCCGAAGTGCAGACATTTGTGGAAACAACGGTAAACAGTGTTCCTCTGCTTTCAGTAGAATATTTTTCAATAGTAAATGCTCACACAATGCAACCTATCGCCTCGTGGGACGAAACGGACTGGGTTGTGGGCTGCATTACGGTAAATGTTGGCGACGTTCGCCTAATTGACAATATCACCTTAAAAAAATAACACGAGATGATGATAGAAGTAATGAAATCAAAAATTCACCGAGTAACGGTCACCGAAGCAAATCTAAACTACATCGGGAGCATTACTTTGGATGAGGCATTGATGGAAGCTGCTAATATTATTCAAAACGAGAAAGTGCAGGTTTTGAATCTTAACTCGGGCGAACGAATCGAAACCTATGCGATTAAGGGTGAACGTGATAGTGGCGTGGTTTGCTTGAATGGCCCGGCAGCTCACAAATTCAATGTGGGAGATATTGCCATCATTATTTCATACGCACAGATGGATTTTGAAGAAGCAAAATCGTTTGTGCCAACTGTTATTTTCCCCGATACCACAACAAACAAATTAGTATAACATGAACAGCAGCGTCTCAAAAACAATCACTTCCATTGTTTTTGCAGCTATCGCTGTGGGATTGCTCATTCTTGTTTTCAAAGACGTTGACTTACCTTCAATGTGGGACGACATAACTCGTGCCGATTTCCGTTGGATAGCATTGGCGCTTTTTTTCGCGATGATAGCCTACGTGTGCCGTGCCGCTCGATGGAATCTGCTCATAGAATCCACGTGTGAACACAAACCATCGCTTCACAATGCATTTTGGTCGGAAATGTTCGGCTACTTTGCAAACTTGGCATTTCCTCGTATTGGAGAAATCACCCGTTGCGGAGCACTCGCCCGTGCCGAGAAACTGCCCTTCGACACTATTTTGGGAACGGTCATAGTGGAACGTGCATTCGACGTACTCATAATGTTTGTGCTGATGATTGCCGTTTTTTTTATACAATTTGACTTCTTCGGCTCGTTTATCGTTGACAAAATCCTTACTCCCACAACGTCGCGTTTTTCGTCGTTCAGCATTGTTACCGTTCTGATTCTGTTGGGAATAGTTGTGCTGATTCTGTTGGCATTTTATGTGTTACAAACGAAAAAAAATGTGGTGACGGATAAAATCACTTCATTCGTAAAAGGAATGATTGACGGCGTGAAATGCGTGTACAAATTAGAAAAACGTTGGCAATTCTTGGGTTACACGTTTTTAATGTGGTTTTGCTACTGGCTCATGACGTGGGTGGTGTGTTTCTCCATACCGCAAACAGCACACTTGGGTATGGCCGACGGATTATTTTTGTTAGTAGTAGGAAGTATAGGGATGGCTGTTCCTGTACAAGGAGGCATTGGCGCATTTCATTATATCGTTGCACTGGCACTGACCATTTATGGTCTTGATTTCGACAGCGACGGATTACTGTATGCGACGATTAGCCACGAATCGCAGCTGATAGTGGAAATTGTGTTGGGAATTGCGTCGCTATTTTTTGTATTTCGAAAGGTAGAAAATCGGATTGAATAATTGAATATGAACCATTTAGAATCTGTCATACAAAAAATCGTATCATTTGATGATGCCTGTAACATTGTGTCAAAATGGAAATCGGAGGGCGAAAAGGTCGTCTTCACTAATGGCTGTTTCGACATTATTCACAAAGGTCATGTATTCTATTTGTCACAAGCACGAGAATTGGGGACGAAATTGATAGTAGGACTAAATACCGACGAATCAATTGCTCGGTTGAAAGGTCCCGACAGACCAGTGAAAGAACTTGAGTCACGTGCGCTCACGCTTGCAAGTTTCGAATATATCGACTTGGTGATTCCGTTTGGCGAAGATACGCCGTTGAAACTTATTTCCACGCTTTTGCCCAACGTATTGGTAAAAGGGAGCGATTACGAGATAGCCAACATTGTTGGAGCCAAAGAAGTACTTGCCAATGGCGGAGAAGTCAAAACGATTGACTTTGTCGAAGGTTTTTCTTCAACGAATTATTTCAAAAAGTTGAAGAAATAGAATCTAAAAGTTCTTGCGTTCTCATAAATCCACAAATCTATTATAAATATAGACTTTATCATTACAAACTTTTTTCTTGAAATGAACAAGTCAAGAAAACTGTTTTTCTACGAAAAACACGTAATTTATTCTATATTTTTACATTTTTCTTCAATTTGATTTCATTTTGAAATTAAATCTTGTTTATTTGCATAAAATTTTAAACTAAACACAAGGACAATTACAATGGCTTGTATCAACAATAATTTCTTAAAGATTCACGAAAGTTATCTGTTTACCGAAATCGCACACAAGGTAGCGAATTATAAGGCATCACATCCGGAAGCATCGGTTATTAGTCTAGGCATTGGCGACGTAACACGTCCTCTTTGCCCCACCGTTATACAGGCACTGCACAAGGCAGTTGATGAAATGGCAAGTGGAGAAACGTTTAGAGGTTACGGACCTGAGCATGGATATAAATTCTTAATACAGACTATAATAAAACACGACTACAACTCTCGAGGCATTTCGCTTGACGATGAGGAAGTTTTTATCAGCGATGGTGCGAAAAGCGACCTTGGTAATATTGGCGATTTGTTCGATTTTGGAAACGTGATTGCCGTGACCGACCCCGTGTACCCCGTTTACGTTGATTCCAACGTGATGGCTGGACGAGCAGGAATTATGGGGAAAGACGGACATTGGAGCAATATTGTGTATCTGCCTTGTTGCAGCGAAAACAAATTTGTGCCAGAACTACCCACAACTGTACCCGACATTATTTATCTCTGTTATCCAAACAATCCCACAGGAACAACCCTCACCAAAACGCAGTTGAAAGTTTGGGTTGACTATGCTCGGGAACACGGTGTGCTAATTTTGTTCGATTCGGCATACGAGGCATTCATTACCGAACCCGACGTACCACACAGCATATATGAAATACCTGGGGCAAAGGATGTAGCAATAGAATTTCGCAGTTTCTCAAAAACAGCAGGGTTTACGGGCTTACGCTGCGGTTATACGGTTGTACCCAAAACTGTGACAGCCTCGACATCCGATGGCTCTCGAATAGCATTAAACCACCTTTGGAATAGACGACAATGCACGAAATTCAATGGGACAGCCTACATCGTGCAACGTGCTGCCGAGGCAATCTATTCCGAGCAAGGACAAAAGGAAATCAAGGAAAATATCGCGTATTATTTACTGAACGCAAAAATCATCAGAGACGGACTATCTTACGAAGGAATGAAAGTGTATGGTGGCGTGAACGCGCCTTATATTTGGGCAAAAACACCCGATGGCGTAGATTCATGGAGCTTCTTCGACAAAGTGCTCACAAAATGCAACGTGGTTGTAACACCAGGCGTGGGATTCGGTCCACAAGGCGAAGGATATATTCGATTAACAGCCTTCGGCAGTCGTGAAAACTGCGTGGAAGCGGTAAAACGATTTGCAAAATTGTAATTGTAACTGTAATTTTATTTCATCAATTTGCGGAATGACTTCTTCGCAAATTTCGGAAAATCTCTTTTTTCGCCCCAGAAATTTTTGCCAAGGCATTTTGTAGCAGCATTCTTCATTCCTCCACCAACGCAATCCATTCGGCTTGCCGTCTTGGTAAAGAATGTAAGTCCCCCTATCATTGGTTTTTCCGATTTTGGGAAATAGCCACCTTCCACAGCAATTTTTCTATTCTCAAGAATCAAGTCGTTCAAAGGCATTCTCACCGGACAAATGCTTGCACAGTTTGCACACAACGAACACGCACTGCAAAGATGTGCGAACTGATCAAAACCACGCAAATGTGGCGAAATCACTGTTCCGATTGGCCCTTGATATGTGGTATCGTAGGTGTAACCACCAATGTTCTTATAAATAGGACAAGCGTTTAGGCACGCGCCGCAACGGATACACGACAAGGCAACACGGAACGTGTCTTGCTTATACAATTGTGTACGACCATTGTCAAGCAAAATCACATACATTTTTTCCGGACCATGAGATTCATTTGCTCTTTTCGGACCGCTAAACACCGAAGAATACGCCGTAATTGGCTGACCTGTACCGTTTTGAGCCAAATGAGGCCAAAGCAAGCCCAAGTCTTTATATGAAGGAATTATTTTTTCAATTCCCGCAATGGCAATCTGAATTTTAGGGAAAGATGTTGACATCAACGCATTTCCCTCATTTTCGGTAACGGCAATGGCACCCTTGTCGGCAACAATGAAATTTGCGCCAGTGATACCAGCGTCGGCAGCAAGATATTTTTCCCGCAATTTTGCACGGGCAAGCATAGTCATTTCCTCGGCAGAACTTTCCAACGGAAAACCGAAATGTTTGTTGAACAACTCTGCCACATCGGCTTTGGATTTATGCATTGCAGGTGTCACAATATGATATGGCTTTTCGCCAGCAAGTTGCACGATATATTCGCCCAAATCCGTTTCAACCGACTCCACGCCGATTTTTTTCAGATTCTCGTTTAACTCGATTTCTTCCGTCGTCATCGACTTGCTTTTGACCACGGATTTCACGTTGTTTTCCTTGAAAATCTCCGTTATATAAGCAATAGCGTCATCGGCAGTACGAGCCCAAAGGACTTCGCCACCGTGAGCAGTAAAATTCTTTTCAAATTGTTGTAAATATTCCGACAAATGTTCGAGCGTGTGTCGCTTTATAGCGGCTGCTTTGTCACGGGCAGCCTCACGATTTTGATAGCGAGCAGAACCTTTTGCCACAGCGGCGTAATATTTGCCCATATTGAAACGTATCGTCTTCCGATGTTTCTCGTCAAAAGCAACACGTGCGGCGTTTTCCTTGAATTTTTTTGCTTTTTGATTGCCCATATCTTACAAATCAATTTTGTTGACTCTGTTGACGTGTCTGCCACCTTCAAATTCAGAGTTCAGGAACATTTGAACAATTCTCCATGCTTCTTGAGCAGGAATGAATCTTGCAGGCAAAGCACATACGTTTGCGTTATTGTGAGCACGTGCCAAACGAGCAATTTCCTCGTTCCAACAAAGAGCCGAACGAACGCCTTTGTGCTTGTTCACCGTCATATTCACACCGTTGCCAGAACCGCATAAAACCAAACCAACCGAATACGTCCCATTGCTGATTGCCTCACCAACCTTGTGGGCAAAATCGGGATAATCGACCGAAGCGTCGGAATTTGTTCCGTAATCAACTATTTCATACCCTTCTTGCAACAATTGCTTCTTGATGAATTCCTTCATCTGGAACCCAGCATGGTCGCAAGCCATTGCTATCGTTGTTTTTTCCATTTTCCCTAAATTCTTTTGCGTTACAAAGATAGTTTTTTTTTAGATGTCTTTTTAATGACACCAAAAATAAAACAAAAAAGGTATGTCAATTATTTGTAGAGACGCGCCATGACACGTTTCTACGGATAAATCATCATTATTTCACCACCTTCACCGTTTCACCCTCGACAGTTACAAAATATACACCTGATTTCAAGTTCTTGTTTGCTATTTTTTGTCCCATAATTGTGTAAACAAACGCCGGTGCTTCGCCGTCGACCATAATTTGGTTGTTTACGATAGCGACTACATGTTCTTTGGCAACATACGGAACAACGGTTTTTATACACTCTAAATGGTAACCGTTTTCCGCCATACGAGTTAGTTTTTCCTCAGTTGTGCCATTCAGTAGTTCTGGATAGCCATTAAAATAGATACGGAAATAGGATTCCATCGCCTCGCACGGGACATACATATAGACATCAGGCACCGCACCCATAATAAGATGAGCAAACGCGAAGAACGGACATTCTTTTGATTTTATTACTAATTCTGTCAAGGAAGAACATTTAACAAAACAATAATCTTCTACGTCTGTTACAGATTCCGGAATTGTAAGGGTTGGGAGTTTTTCACATCCGCTAAAGGCATGATTCTTTATATATTTAACACCTTCGGAAAGGGTAACGGAAGTCAGATTTGAGCAATCCTCAAACATTTCTTCTGATATTGTCGATACGCTACCAGGAATAGTTACCGAAGTAAGATTTTTACAATTTTTGAAAGTACCTACGGGAATACTAACAACCCCTTCAGGAACATTGGCAACCATTCCAGTACCAATATAACTGGCAATTTTTGTCTTTTCCGTATCGAAATAAAAGAAATCTCCGTCAGCAATGCCATTTACCACAGCGGCACACCACGGACTTCCTTCGGCAGACCCCGAATACACAACATTTTTTATACCTAAAAATGCACAATCGCCAATCGTTGTTACGGTTTCAGGCACTTCAATTATCTTCATATCACAGCCTGAAAATGCGCTCGAACCGATAGAAACAACACTTTGAGGAATCTTTACACTCTGTAACTTACTTCCCCAGAAAGCATCATCGCCGATAGAAACGACTCCTTCAGGGATAGTGACGGAAGCAATCTTGTCTCCCTTGTATGCAAACGCATAAACGCCAATAGATACCACACCATCGGGGATAACGACATCGCTACTATGACCTATATAATAAGATATTTCCTTTTTTTCAGCATCGGAATAAACATAATCGCCATCAACAACTCCATTTACTGTTTGTGCTCCCCACGGGCTTCCTTCAGCCAAACCCGAATAATAGATATTCTTCACGTCGCTGAATGCCAAACGTCCAATAGAAGTAACACTTTGGGGAATAGTTATTGAAATAATATCATAAGCTAAAGACGAATAAAAGGCAAATTCCCCAATAGAGGTAACGCTCTCTGGAATAGAAACGGACACGAGTTTTTCACAGTTTCTGAATGCCTCATTTCCTATTGAAACAACGCCATCAGGTATGACAACCGACATAATATTAGAATAAGCAAATGCTTGCTTCCCAATAGTAGTAACGCCAATAGGGACAGTCACCTCGCTGCTTTGACCTACATACGCAGAAAGAACACTTTTTTGCTCGTCGGAATAAACAAAATCTCCGTCAATTATGCCATTTACCGTAACGGCTCCCCACGGACTTCCCTCGGCTGAGCCCGAATAACGTATATTTTTCACACCTCGAAACGCATTAGTCCCAATAGAAGTAACACTTTCGGGAATAGTCAGCGATTTCAATCTCGTATCATCAAAAGCATTTTCTCCAATAGTGACGATACTTTCTGGAATAGAAACAGATGTCAGTTCAAAACCAGAGAAAGTTCTATTTGCTATCGCATTTACCGTATAAGTAATATTGTTATGCTCGATTGTTGACGGAATAACCACATCGCCCGAATAAGGCGCCCACGAATCAAACAAAAACCCGCCACACCGATAATCTCCCCACGATGGTTCAACGACGGAAACAGTTCGTTCATCTTCAGAAATGATTTCATACCACAGGCCATTACACAAGAATTCCTGCGCTTGCATACATCCCCACACAAATAGAAGGATTACAGTCAAAGATTTTTTCATGTAATTTTATTTTAGTTAATTTCAGCAAATATAGTCGTTTTTATACTACAAAACAAAAACTCATTCTACATTTTATGTTTTTTCAAAACAGTTTCTTACTTTTGTGTCAAAGCATTGTTTATGAAGAATTTATTTCTGTTTTTTACGATAGTATTGCTTTCAGTTTCGTTGCATGCACAAGAAATTGCGTATTACAACGGACAAAAAGTGGAGGCAAAAACCGTAATCTTCAAATATAAGACAAACACGTTGAAAAGCGCGTCAATGCACGATTCGCAGGTTCCCAAAGCAGAACTGTTTTCGTTCCTTCAATCAATTGATGCAAGCACGCCTACACAAAAATTCCCGCAGTCAAAGCAACCCAAGGATTGTGAAAACTGCGTTGACATAAGTCAAATTCACAGTTTTACGTATTCGGCCGACGTTTCTCTTGAAAAAGTCATTTCCCAACTCAACAAATTCGACTGCATTGCTTACGCCGAACCGTCGTACCTTGGCGAACTTTTAGGAATCGTCCCCAACGATACGGAATACGAGAAAGGAAACCTTTGGCATCTGAATACGTGCAAAGTGCTTGACGCATGGGAAGTTGAGGAAGGCGACACAAATGTCGTTGTCGCCATTGTTGACGGAGGAATCGACATTCTGCAAAAAGATTTGATAAATAAGATTGCATACAACTTTGACGACCCCATCAACGGGAAAGATGATGACGGCGACGGCTACATCGACAATTACCGCGGGTGGGATATGGCAAACAACGACAATAATCCTTCAAGTTCCACTACGGAACACGGCACCTACGTTGCCGGCATCACAAGTGCCGAGGTCAACAACGAATTTGGGACTGCCGGTGTTGGCTACAAAACAAAATTTTTGCCGATAAAAGTCTGTAGAGACGGGGCACAAACCATTAGCAGCGGTTACGAAGGCATTGTGTATGCGGCAAACCAAGGTTGTCAGGTTATCAACTGCTCGTGGGGCGACGAATCGGGCTCTAAATATGGTCAAGATATTGTAGATTATGCAACATTTAACTGCAATTCGCTCGTTGTTGCCGCGGCAGGAAATTCGGCGGCAAAAGCGTTGTATTATCCCGCCTCGTATTCCAACGTTCTCAGCATTGGCGGTACCGTTATTGGCGACTACGTGTGGGCAGATTCGCAACAAAAAGGATCGCAATACAATCATTATGTTGACGTTTGTGCGCCTGCCAAAGGGTATTATTCCATTGCGAACAACGACAAGGTAATAGCCATGTCGGGTGGAGGTACATCGTTCTCGGCTCCGATAGTTTCCGGCATTGCCGCACTGATTAAAAGCAAATACCCCGACTATTCGGCGGTACAAATTAGTGAATTGCTCCGCGTAACGTGCGACAATCTTTATGAGCTTAATTCCGAAGAAAAATATCAGGACAACCTCGGCAGTGGTCGGGTAAATGCCTATAAAGCCCTTACCAATACGACAACACCAAGTCTTCGCGTCACCGATTATTGGTACGAATTAGAAGAAAAAGAAACCGATGTTTTGGAAGGCAACAAATTATATTTGTACGTGACGCTCAAAAATCACCTGCATACGGCTCAAAACGTTACGGTTACCGTTACTTGCAACGACACGTGTTTTTCAATAACTCAAAACACGTTCCTCGTTGAATCTCTTGAAGAGAATGATTATCAGACACTTAAAATTACTCTTGACGCCATAAAAAACGTGCCTTTCAATTACACGATGGAAGTGAAGTTGGCTTTTGACGATGAAAACAACTACCATCAATTCGAATTTTTCTCTATTTCGCTCAATCCGCCCTACTACGACTTTACCTTAGGCAACATACAATCAACGGCGACAAATACGGGAAGCATCGGCGTTTATTCACTCAATAGCACACAAAACGGTTTTCGCTACAAAGACAACAAAAATTGCATTTATCAGGCATGGCTCACTATGATTAACGACACAGGAAGAGTGTATTCATATCAGAACGGGGATTTTATAAAAGGTCAATTCCCAACGGTCGTTGAGCAAGACTCGTGCGACTTGCTGTTGTACTCAAACTACAACGTCGGTCCACTTACCTTCCACCAGTTTCTATACGGTTGGGAAGACAAAGATGCTCTCTTCTATGAATATCATCTTAAAAATCAATCAGATACGGCGTTGCAAAACCTTCGGTTGGCAATGTTTTTTGACTGGGATTTGTTGACGTCCTCGTACAACAAGATTTGGTACGTTGACAGTTTACGGCTCACAGTCGCAACGAGCGTGGAACCACGTGCATATTACGTTGGTTGGATGCCACTTGATTCTACGAGAAACGACTTATACGCATTCGCGACGCAGTCCGATGTGATTTCGTACGATAACGGATTCAATAACAACGAATTCTTATATGCGACGAGCAATAGTCAAACTGCCGCAGGCACAAACGTAGTGTATGGTGCCGAGATAGCTGTGTTTAATTACTCTCTTATCGACAGCATTCCTTCGCAAGATTCAGTGAGCGTGCGATACGCAATGCTTGCCGCCGATTCCGAGAAGGAACTCTACGAACTTGCTTCAACCTTGAAACAAAAATATACGCCTACAATCATTGTTCCTCCCGTTGCAATAGCAGAAACGGCAACACATTCGGTAACGATGAGTCAGGAAGAAACGGCGTATTGCCTGCATTTTGAAGATTGCGACAAAGTTTCCGTCGCATTGTACGACGTGCGCGGAGGTCTTGTAGAATATGCCGAAATAGATTCGAGCGACAAAACATATCGTATCAAAACAAAACAAAAAGGAACATTTATCGTTATAGTTACTCACGATAACGAAATGTCTTATTTCAAAATTATCAATAAGTAATGAAACATTTTCTTTTGTCAATTCTATGTTCCTTTTGCATTTGTGTTTCCGTTTCGGCACAACAAAAGGATTTTAGCATTGCCGAATATAATTTGAATACGATTTATTCAAAATTATCTCGTTTCGCATCGGAAGAAGATAATGTGAAGAACAATGCCATTTTTCTGCAAATGTTGGATTCGGTTTTGAAAATTCCAGAATCGTTCCACTATCAGTTCTCCGACTTGAATATGGGCATTGTCACCGCTCCCGACCAAACCTTCCGAATTTTTACATGGTTCATTGTCCACACCAACGGCACGTACGAGACGTTTGGCATTCTACAACGCTATTTCAAGGCAAATAATTCCGTAAAAACCTATAAACTACAAGATTACGCATCTTCGATGAAAGACCCGATGATGACGACTTGCACGCCCGAATACTGGTACGGGGCAACCTACTACGCCATTCGGCAAGAAAAATACGACGGAGTTTCAACCTACATCTTGCTCGGTTGGCGACCAAACGATATTTATACGCAGAAAAAAGTGATTGAGACCTTCCGTTTCGACAAGAAGGACAAGCCCTCGTTCGGTTATCAGATAATCGAACTGAAAGGCAAAGGATATAAAAAACGAGTGATTTTTGAATATTCGGCAAAACAAACAATGACGCTT
The DNA here is from genome assembly GCA_017618935.1 of Bacteroidales bacterium. The sequence continues at coordinate 16,417 of JAFZTG010000017.1, forward strand.
CGTTACGAGAAAAAGAAAAAAATGATTGTGCTTGACCATATAGGTCCTTCAGAATCTCGCTACGAGGGCATTTATGAATATTACGGGCCCGATTTCTCTATCGACGGTTACAAATTCAAGCAAGGAAAACTCCACTATATTGCCGACATTGATCTACATAGTTCCCGTGAAAAGTTGTCGGATTACGTTCCCGAAAAATTGAAGCGGAAGAAGAAATCCGTGGAACATTATGGATTGTAATTATGCTTTCAGAAACAGAAGCCATAATCCTTAGAACGATAAAATACTCCGAAACGAGTGTCATAGCACACGTGTACACGGAAAAGTTCGGCAAAGGCTCATACCTTATGAACGGTGTGAGAAAAAATCGCTCAAAAATGGCAATGTTCCAGCCACTTTCGGTGGTAAAAATTGACGTTTATCGAAAGAAAGAAAATGCTCAAATTCACCGAATCGGGAACATAGCGTTCCAATTAGTGCCGACAAGCATTCCACAGAATATCTATAAATCGACCATAGCACTTTTCGTAAGCGAAATCACCAATCATATTTTTAAGGAAGAAGAATACAATCCCGACTTTTTTCATTTTTTCAAGACATTCATCTCGATTCTTGAAAAATCTACCGAAAACTACTCCAATCTACACATTCTCTATATGATTCACCTAACACACTTTCTTGGCGTGTTTCCCGAAAACAATTACAATTCACAGAACAAATACTTTTCCGTTGAAAAAGCCCAGTTCGTTCCGACTTCCGACCTAAACACCTTGGACGAAGAAAGCAGTTCTCTGTTTTCTCAACTTATTAGCACACAGAGTTTTAGCGACGAGCTTCCACTAAATCATCATCAAAGACAAAATCTTTTGTCAATACTATTGCTATACTACAACGTACACGTGTGTGATATGCAAAACATTAAATCGCTGGACGTGCTGAAAATGGTTTTTGCGCATTAAAAAAGGCCGCCTTACGACGACCTTTTACTTTTGTAACATTTTCATTTGCAATGATTTGCAGAGACGATGTGCACATCGTCTCTACAGAATTACCGCACCGAAACGCCTACCATTTCAATTACTTTCAGAGATTCGTTGGGAAAAGATTACTCTCTACGTTTTGCTTCAAGAACCTTTTCCAATTTGATTCTTTTTTCACGCGTCGCAATTGCGCGTTCATATTCCTGTTCCTTGCAAAGATCGCAGATTTGTTGCTTAAGTGTTTCGATTTCTTTTTCCAATTCATTGATACTCATTGAAGAGAACTCTTTTTCGTCAAACCAAGAAATAGCCACATCGTCATTAAAAGCAAAGCTGCCGACATTTGTGGATTTTGACAGAATGACCGACTTCAAATCCTCGCAATTCTTAAACGCATAGTCTCCGATTTCTTCAACCGACGTTGGAATAATCACACTTGCGAGTTTTTCGCAATTCCAGAACGCACCTTCGCCAATTTTCGCAATTGAATTGGAAAGCGTCAGTTTACTTAGTTTTTTGCAGTAATTAAACGCATAATTTTTGATTTCCACAACTGAATCAGCCATAGTCACGCTTGTCAAATTAGAACAACAGAGAAACGCGCACTCGCCAATTTCCGTAACAGAATTAGGAATATCAATACTTGCGAGCGTTTCGCATCCTGCAAATGCCTCGGTGTCGATTTTGGTAACCGAATCTGGTATAGTTATGCTTGTCAGGTTTTTACAGCACGCAAACATTCTATTTCCTATTTCCGTCAATGAATTTGGCAAAACCACACTTGTAAGGTTTTCGCAGTTCATAAACAACTGAAGCCCTTCAAGGTCAGTCACCGAATCGGGAATAGTTATACTTTTTAGATTTTTGCAATTCAAAAATGTAGCCCGTCCTATTTTCGTAACGGAATTTGGTATCATCACGTTTGTTATTCCGCTATCATAAAACGCACCATCAATTTCCGTAACAGAATCAGGAAAAGTAACAGTTGTAAGGTTTTGGCAACAACCAAACGACCCAGGTCCAATTTTCCTTACCGAATTTGGAAATGTAACATTTGACAATTCCTCACAGAAAAAAAATACTTTTTTCCCAATTTCCGTAAGGGAATGAGACAATGTCACACTTTTCAGTTTTTTACAATAGTAGAACGCACCTTCTTCTATTTCCGTTACGGAATCTGGGATTGCCACACTTGCTAAATTCTCACAAAAGTAAAATGCATCCTTTCCGATTTTCGTCACCGAATTCGGAATCGACACACTTGTTAGGTTAGTGCAACCATGAAATACATATTCTTTGATTTCCGTGACGGATTCAGGAATTTTCAGTTCTATCAACCCTTCACACCATGAAAACGCACCTTCCCCGATTGTCGTAACCGAATCAGGAATAACGAGGTCTGTTAAATTTTTGCAACTATTAAACGCTTTTTCTCCAATTTCTGTCACAGAATCGGGAATGACTACATTTTTTATTCTTTTACAAGATTGAAACGCCTCCATTCCGATTTTCGTCACTCCCTTGGGGATTTCGTACGATTCAGGCACCAATGCACGAGTAGCACCGACCAATGTAATTCCATTTTCGTCTTGTTCAAATGATACGCCATGCGCATCTTTCCATTTTCTTGTTTCTACCATTTCTATTATTTTTAAAGATTATACATTTATTCCACATCCTTCACCAAACGGACAAATAGTTGCTCGCAACGCTTGAAGCAAGTCATTGCAACATTGTCGCAGTATAAGCAATCACAACTTTCGTCGTAACTCAAGTAACCGCCATTTGCCTCGAATTCCATGGCACATGCATATTCATCGTCGTATCCCGAAGTTGACCAATATCGTCCGTAGAACTCGGCGTTGAGCGTTTCGACAGGAAGAAAAACGGCTCCTTTTTCCTCCATTTTTGCCCACCCTTCGGGCGTGAACTCATTTTCAAAAAAATATGCTGCCCGCGATGTAAACGACGAAGGAGGAAGTTTGGTAAGACCGTCGCAAGGCGGCAACGCAATCAAGCGTTCTGCGTTTTCTTTCACGCGATAATCCGCTCTTGAACCTTTGTGGTAATAATCATCGGGCAACAAAATCAAACCGTTTACCTCGCCTACGCAACCTATTGAATAAAGACGTTCGGCATCATCACGCATAAAAATCAAATATTCCCATTCATTTCTCGTCAGCGTACGCCACATTCCCGGCTGATTTCCACCGTTTGTGATTTTGTTATACACGCCCCAGTCGGCATTGGCAAACTCACCAACCAATTTGACTTTTCCCGAACCGCCAGGAAGATAGTCTTTGCAATCTTCGCTATAACTATTTGGTTTATATGCCTTTGCACCACTGTTCCATCCCGACGTTCCCCAGCCAAACAAATCCATCCTACAATCATTTTCCTCCACTGCCTCATAATTCTCGTCTCCAAGCGCATCATACTGATATTCGGCAAAACGCCACAACCCCGTACTGACCTGATACTGCAAATTACCTTGCGAGAAATACACTTTTTTGTCATTGGCGACTGAAAACACGCCATTTGTCAAAACGCCATCTTTTTTGTCCATCACTCGTTTTTTTATAGTAAACAACCTATTATTTTCTTTGAAACAAAGAAAGAAAACGAGTATGCGAGATTTTCGCAGAATGAAGATTTTTTGGAAGAATTTTGAGGGGAAAATAAAAAACTCCGTTTCAAAATAATTAAAACGGAGTTGCTATTATTAGTTATTAAATCACTTAGTACTAATTATGATTTCTTTCTGGACAATAGAACCGACTTTATTTTCACCTTTTAGTTTTATGATGTTAATATATTCAACTTCTACTCCACCATCTTTCTCTCTATCTATTTTATCCAAGTCAATCTCTTTCAATTCGATATCTTTGAAATACAATGTTTCACATATTTTTTTATATGTGTTTATCATTTTTGACGCTATAGAACCTTGTTCTGGAGCTTCTTTATCCATCAAATGATTTGCCCATGAAGGTATAACAACTATATTCCATAAACTCGTAAAATATCGCGGGTCATAGGCATTTCCCCATACATGCGACAAATTATAATTTTGGAAAATTGAGTCTTTCCCTTGACCTATCGTATAACCTGTTTCGTCATTAATAAGTTTACGAACTGCTTTATTACCATCGTCGTCAATTTCTACTGATATCTTAGTATATTCATTCTTTCCTTTTCTTGCCGGTAATTTACCATCCTTCCCTTTGTCTATCTCAGATTTCATCTCACCATGTCGCTTTATTACTACTTCCTCTGAAAAAAAATAAGAAGATTTCACAGCCAATTTAATAAATTCATCTTCTGAGCCTAAAGCTTTTATGATTGATTCAATACCATCTATCTTATGCAATGAAGATTTTGCAATCTTATTTCGTTTTTCATCAAGGGATTCATCAAGGTTTTGATCTTGTACATCATCATGATCTATCCTACACCTTATTGATTTTTTTTGTAAAAATTTCTGCAAATATCTAAGAGCTGAACATGTGTTTTGTAGTTGTTCTTTTTCTTTTGTTGCCTTTTTAATTTTTGTTTGTATATCTACTATTATCTCGTCAACTAAAGAGAGTGCATATAATGTATCACTTACCCAGTAAAAATCTATAACTTTATACTCGGATAAATATTTCTTAACCAACTTACCATAACTTTTTATAGTATTGTCTCTTATACTATTATCCGACCAATTCTTCAAATCAGTCCAAAGTTTTTCAAATTTCTTATCTTTCATAATTATATATTATTTTTTTCTTCATATAATAAACAACATTTTGTTCTAAATCTCTTTAAATATGC
>JAFZTG010000182.1 GCA_017618935.1 Bacteroidales bacterium
ACTTGATGGAAAAAGAAGTTAAGGCTGTTGATAACGTGTTGAACAACATCAACCGTCCATTCGTTGCTATCATGGGTGGTTCAAAAGTTTCTACGAAAATCGGTATCATAGAAAACTTGATGACGAAAGTTGACAAGTTGATTCTTTGTGGTGGTATGACTTACACGTTCGCTAAAGCAAACGGCGGAAAAGTTGGTTCATCTATCTGCGAGGAAGACAAACTTGACTTGGCTCTTAACATTCAAGAATTGGCAAAGAAAAACAATGTAGAATTAGTTCTTGGTTCTGATTCTGTTATTACTGACGGATTTGACTTCGACACTATGTCGTTGAAAGCCGGTGCAAACGTAAAGGTTTGTCCTTCAGGTGCTATTGAAGACGGTTTCGAAGGTTTGGACGCAGGACCAGAAAGCCAAAAGAAATTTGCTGACGCTATCAAGGGGGCAAAGACTATCCTTTGGAACGGTCCTGCCGGCGTATTCGAATGTGATGATTTCACAGCTGGCTCAAAAGCAATCGCAAACGCTATCGCAGCTGCTACAAAAGAAGGTGCTTTCTCACTTATCGGTGGTGGTGACTCTGTAGCTTGCATCAACAAATTCGGCTTGGCTGACCAAGTTTCATACATCTCAACTGGTGGTGGAGCTTTGTTGGAAGCAATTGAAGGAAAGACTCTTCCTGGTATTGCTGCCATTCGCGACGCGAAATAAGAATAACTAAAAATAATACGACCAAATCCTTCCTTGATTCTCGTCGGGGAAGGATTTTTTCAAAACACATATTTGTTTAATTTTAAAATTAGAAGAATATGAAAAAACAAATCTCAAAAACGACAAAAAAAGCCACTGTTACATTCTCTATTTCTGCAGAATTACTTAACGGTGCAAAAAAAGCAAGCGTAGCCGGCGAATTTAACGGCTGGAATCCTGAAGCTAACCCTTTCCGTTTGTGCAAAGGCGTTGGTAGTGCAAAAGTTGAATTGGAAAAAGGAAAAGAATACCAATACAAATTTGTTATCAACGGCGAAAAATGGGTTAACGACCCCGAAGCCGACAAACAAGTCGGAAACGAATTTGGAGAAACAAATTCAGTCGTTGTTCTATAAGAAAAAAGGGAGCGAAAAACTCCCTTTTTTTATTTTTCTTACAAAAGCTACCCAAAACGATTTGACAATTACACATAATTTTGTATTTTCGGAAAATTAAATTTTTATAAAGATGTTTACAGAATCAAATCTTCTTGAAATCCAAAATCGTGGGTTGCAAATCGACCAAGTTGAAAAGCAACTCAAACGTTTTGAAACGGGATTTTTACCATTAAATATTGTAGCACCCGCTACACTCGAACGTGGTATAAAACATTTCACCGACGATGAAATTGCTGATTTTGCAAAACTATACGACAAAAAGAAAAAACATAAACAAATCGTCAAATTCATTCCTGCCTCGGGTGCTGCGTCACGTATGTTCAAAATGCTTTTCGGCCTTTTGAACGAATATGATGGTAGTGAAGAATCGTACAAGAAACTTTTCTCGAAGGACGGACTTCATTCTGCAAAGAAATTTATAGAAGACATTCAAAAATTTGCGTTTTACGAAGATTTGAAGTCTGTGCTGAAAAAAGACGGATTCGACATTGACGAACTGATTAAAACAAAAAATTATCACCCGATTTTCGAATATCTTCTTACCGAAAAAGGGCTGAACTACGGTAATCTTCCTAAAGGATTACTTCTTTTCCATAAATACGAAAACGAGAATCGCACGCCGTTGGAGGAACATTTGGTAGAAGGTGCGACGTATGCGAAAGCAAAAAACAACGATGTAAACCTCCATTTCACCGTTTCGCCCGAATTTATCCAAGGCTTCAAAGACAAGGTGAGCGAGGTGAAAGACAAGTATCAGAACGAATTCAAGGCAAAATTCTATATAGATTACAGCTTTCAGAAACCTACACCCGACACTATTGCCGTAAATGCCGACAATACGCCATTTTTGAATGCCGACGGTTCCCTACTCTTCCGTCCTGCCGGTCACGGTGCGCTGATTGAGAATCTGAACGAGTTGAATTATGACATCATTTTCATAAAAAACATCGACAACATCGTCCCCGATGCCTTCAAGGAACCGACCGTTCTGTACAAAAAGGCACTTGCGGGAATTTTAATAAAATACCAGAAAGAGATATTCAAATTGTACAAGAAAATTAAAAATAGCCGTCATTTATCGGACAAACGATTTGCAAAAGCGGTTGCTTTTCTTGAAAACGATTTGAATTACATTCTTCCCGAGGGCTTTGCCAATTGGGCAAGAAACGATTGCAAGGATTATATTTTGGATATTCTTCATCGACCCATCCGTGTGTGCGGAATGGTGAAAAACGAAGGTGAACCAGGTGGTGGTCCGTTTTTCGTACAAGAACGCGACGGTTCGAAAACGCTTCAAATCATAGAAAAGGCACAAATCAATACTGAAGCCGAGGGTCAAGAGGCGATTTTCAATTCGTCGACGCATTTCAATCCCGTTGACTTGATTTGTGGCGTAAAAGATTATGACGACAAGAAATTCGACCTCACGAAATTCGTCGATGAAGAAGCAGGCATAATCACCTCAAAAAGCAAGGATGGCAAGGAAATCAAGGCACTTGAGTTGCCTGGCTTGTGGAACGGCGCTATGTCGAACTGGAACACCATTTTTGTGGAAGTTCCGTCCATTACGTTCAACCCTGTAAAAGAAGTGAATGACTTACTTCGCAAAGAACATCAACAATGTAAAAAAGAAAATTAAGAATTAAGGGTGGCTGAGTTGTTGAAGCCACATATTATAAACTAAAACGAATTCAGAATAACTTTAAAAATATACTACAATGAATTTTCCATTATCATTTATTCCTGAAAGAGAAGCGAAACCTCGCAAAGTTGGTCAAACAATGGTTATCGACAAAGGTTTGACGTGTGTTGAAGCCGAAGGTATGGCAAAAGATGCGGGCGATTTTATCGACTACGTTAAATTAGGTTTCGGAACAAGTTTAGTGACGAAAAATCTCTCACAAAAAATTAAAATCTATAAAGATAACGGCATTACTCCATATTTTGGTGGAACTTTGTTCGAATTGTTCATCATCAGAGGTCAGTTCAACGAATATCAAAAATTCCTTTCTCAATATGGTATCGACACTGCCGAAGTCAGCGACGGATCAATGTATATGCCTGTTGAAGATAAACTCAACTATATCAAGGAATTGAAGAAAAATTTCAATGTCATTTCCGAAGTTGGTTCAAAAGATGCAAACGTTGAAATTCCAACACCAAAGTGGATTGAAATGATAAAGGCAGAATTGGAAGCTGGTTCTCAAAAAGTGATTACCGAAGCGCGCGAAAGCGGAACTATCGGAATTTACAATGCCGACGGCTCTGCCAACAGAGAATTGATTGACACTATCATCGCAAATGTCGATATCAACAAAATTATGTGGGAAGCCCCACACAAGCCACAACAAGCAATGTTCATCAAAATGTTGGGCGCAAATGTAAATCTGGGAAACATCGCAACTAACGAAGTAATTGCGTTGGAAGCATTAAGAATGGGCTTCCGTGGTGATACGTTCTTCCAATTCTTACCAGAAAATCTAAAACAGAAATAACAGTAACATTGTAACATAATTATTATGAAAAAGATATTGCTTTTTTCAACACTTGTATTCCTTGCAAGCACGGTGTTTTCTCAGAAATTGAAAACAAACCTTGATACGGTTGCCTACCTTTTGGGGGCAAATACGGCAAAAAATATGATGCAAGAATTGAAAGAGATTGAAATTCCCGAAAACATGTTTATGACTGGATTTACCAATTATAAGGATTGTAAATTCACCGACGAACAAATCAACGCAATTTTGCAAGAATTTTTCATGCAAAAGGAAAAGGCAAAACAAGACAAGGCAAAAGACCTTTGTACAGAAAAAGAACTGCAAAATCAGGAATTCTTTATGAAAAATAAAGAAGAAAAAGGCGTTGTAACTTTGGAAAACGGTTTGCAATACAAGGTGGTGAAAGAAGGTACGGGAACAGAAAAGCCAAAGGGTGACGACGTTGTTGTGCTCCATTATAAAGGTATGTTGCTCGACGGAACAGTATTTGATTCTTCGATAGAACGCGGCGTTCCAGCCACATTCCCAGTTGATGCAGTAATACCTGGTTTTTCACAAGTGTTGCAACTTATGACTGTGGGGTCAACCTACATTGCCTACATTCCTTCGGAACTTGGATACGGAATGCGAGGTGCCGGAGCAGCCATAGAACCTTGTTCTGCCTTAATTTTTGAAATTCAGTTACTTGAAATTCAAAAAGATGAGACGAATGAGGCTATTAATGATGAAGCAGAAGAAACAATAGGTGAAAAATCCTCAAAAAAGGCAAAGAAATCGAAAAAATAAACAGATTTCTCCCTTCGGTCGAAATGACGGGGCTAGTGGGGGAATAAAAGGAAAAGGCAGTTTCAAAACTGCCTTTTTTATTTTATACCCACCCTCTTTCAATTGGTATAAGCATAAAAATTGTAAAGATATAAAAGTTTTTCAACAAAAGTTTGTTTTTTATAAAAAATTTTTACCTTTGCCACGTTTTTAAAAGAAGATATATGCACAATATGCTCAGTATCAACGCAATAAGAACGACAGCAATAGCACTTTTGTCTGGTTTTCTCATTTGTACTCCATTTACAACTATCGACAATTCTCGTGATTTCTGTGAAGAACCCGAAACAATTGAAATAGAATTGGAATATATAAATTATAAAGATTTATATACAAAAATCGCGCATATTGAGTCAAGACAAAACTACGATGTGGCAAACAAGACAAGAACGGTAGGAAAATATCAGGCTAGCAAGGCAGCCCTACTCGAGTTCGGTTACAGCGAGGAACAAGTGCAAGCAATCTACGATTCATTCGATACGGTTTACACGTCGAAAGGACATGCTCGCTATCACTTCGACATAGAAACATTTCCTCCTGAAGACCAAGAGAGATTTATCCGTTGGTACATGCACCGCATGGAAACAGTATATTTAAAGGATATTATCGCCAAATACGTTGGCACCACGGTAAACGACGTGTATATTACGAGAGCAGGGATTTTGAACGCTTCGATGCTAGGTTTCAACAATGTAGTGAAATTTTTGGAATCGAACGGAGAAATCAATTTCACGCCCAAACGTGGCTATTCCGTACAAAACAGACTTGCTCAGTTCGAAAGAATCGAAGTTCTTTCATAAAAATCTGTACATATTTATATTGTATCAAGAAATTTTTCCAAGAAATTTCTTATCTTCGCCATTGTCAATTTATTGTATCATTTAAAAACATAAATACATGGCTATTAGTGCATTACAAAAAGCAAGAGCTGCGTATCAACCTAAATTGCCAAAGGCATTCAAAGGTGGTGTAGTTCTTAAAGAAGGTAAAGCGACTCAATCTGTTGCTGACCAAGACGAGATTAAAAAATTGTTCCCTAACACGTACGGAATGCCTATCGTTACATTTGAAGAAGCAGCTTCAAAATTGTCTATGGGCGACTTCAACGTTGGTGTGATTCTTTCAGGTGGTCAAGCTCCTGGTGGTCACAACGTAATTTCTGGTTTGTTCGACGGCATCAAGTCAATGAACAAGAATGCAAAACTGTACGGTTTCTTGGGTGGTCCAAGCGGATTGATTGACCATAAATATATTGAATTGACATCTGACATCATCGACGCATATCGTAACACAGGTGGATTCGACATCATTGGTTCTGGTCGTACGAAATTGGAAGAAACTTCACAATTCGACTCTGGTATCGAAATCTGTAACAAATTAGGTATCAAGGCATTGGTAATTATCGGCGGTGACGATTCAAACACAAATGCCTGCGTACTTGCAGAATACTACTTGCAAAAGAAATGTGGCATTCAAGTAATTGGCTGTCCAAAAACAATCGACGGTGACTTGAAAAACGATCAAATTGAAACTTCATTCGGTTTCGACACTGCTTGTAAAGTATATTCAGAAGTTATCGGTAACATTATGCGTGATGCCAATTCTGCAAAGAAATACTGGCACTTCATCAAATTGATGGGACGTTCTGCTTCTCACATCGCATTGGAATGCGGTTTGCAGACACAACCAAACATCTGTATCATTTCAGAAGAAGTTGAAGCAAAGAAAATGACGTTGGCAAGCATCGTTGAAAACATTGCCAACACTGTTGCTGCTCGTGCTGCACAAGGCAACAACTTCGGTGTTGTTTTGATTCCTGAAGGTTTGATTGAGTTTATTCCTGAAATGAAAGTCTTGATTAAAGAATTGAACGACCTTTTGGCTGTTGAATCAGACGTGAAAGTTGCCGTTTCTAAACTTTCTGCTAACAGTAAAGCTGTTTACGAAAGTCTTCCTGAAGCAATTGCAAAACAATTGACTTTGGAACGCGACCCTCACGGAAACGTACAAGTTTCGTTGATTGAAACAGAAAAATTGCTTATCGAAATGGTTCGCACAAAACTTGCTAAAATGAAAGCAGAAGGAAAATATGTTGGCAAATTCTCTGGTCTTGGCCACTTCTTCGGTTACGAAGGTCGTTGTGCAGCTCCTTCTAACTTCGATGCAGACTACTGCTACTCGCTTGGTTTCAATGCAGCAAATTTGATTGCATCTGGCAAATCAGGTTACATGTCGTTGATTAAGAACACGACGAAACCAGCTGACCAATGGATTGCAGCAGGTGTTCCTATCACAATGATGATGAATATGGAAAAACGTCA
>JAFZTG010000018.1 GCA_017618935.1 Bacteroidales bacterium
GGGAACAATAAAGGCAATAGTAGAAATTGTTCAATTTATTCTCACAATGATTGGATTTGGATTGCTGTTATTGCTTGCGCTTGTTTTACTCATTGGTGTCGCTTATTTATTATATTATTTAATAGTAGTATTATAAAAGAATCATTCGGTAAAAATATAATTTCTCAGTTGTAACAATAACATGATGAATATGGAACAATGGACAGACGATTTTGATGTGCAGTTTGAAAAAGACGAAAATGGAGTGGTGTCGTTGGTGAATGCACCAGAAAACATAAAAGAATATGCTATTCCCGATTATGTAACCGAAATCGGCGCATGTGCCTTTAGCCAATGTTATGCCTTAACAAAGATTTCAATTCCTAATTCAGTTACAAAAATCGGCGATTATGCCTTTTTTGAATGTTTTGGTCTCACAAGTGTGTCAATTCCTGAATCGGTTGTTGAGATTGGAACTTGTGCATTTGGATATTGTTTTGAACTTACGAGCATTTCTATTTCAATGTCGAACATGAAACTTGGAGCGGGTGTATTTGTAGGTTGCCTTAAACTTACACATATTACGATTCCTGAACCAAGACCACAAACTGCTAATACTAAAGTTCATATAATAAAAAAACGAGGATATTATATTGAGTATTCAGAAGCCGATCCAAATTCTCCATTTTAATGAGAGGAAATCTCTTGTTTTGGCAAAAATCATAGTTAACAAGGCGCGTATTTATGGAAAAATGGACGGACTCGGCAGGCTTTGAGTTTGAAAAGGATGACAACGGTGTTGTGTCGCTACAGAAAGCACCAAAAAACATAAAAGAATGTACCATTCCCGATTCGGTACATAGAATAGGCTGTGCGACGTTTGCCAACTGCACAGAACTGACACATATTACGATTCCCAATTCAATAAAGAGTTTGCCTCCAGGAACATTTCTCGGTTGTAGCGGACTGAAAACCGTTGGTATTCCCAATATGGTAACGGCAATCGGTCGCGGTGCTTTCAACGGCTGCCATTCGCTTACGGACATTACAATTCCCGATTCGGTAGCGGTAATTGGAAAATATGCGTTCCAAAGTTGCCATAGTCTTACAACCGTTACAATTCCTCATTCCGTAACATCTATTGAAGACGACACATTCTCTGATTGCTCCGGACTGACAAGCATTTCCATTCCCGATTCAGTGACAGAAATTGGTCGCCATGCGTTCGCTGGTTGCACAAATCTTGTAAGTATTACCATTCCAGCCTCGGTAACGAAAATCTATGGTTTGGCGTTTGAATCATGCACAAATCTTGTGGTTCACCTTTCAAAAAAATCCTCGTTAAAAGACAATTCATTTTGGGGATGCAAACAAATATTGAGAGACTTCCAATAAGATAAATTATCAATTCTGCTTGAAAACGACAGTTCCATCTTCAACCACAGCATAATACTTTGGCATTGCGTCAATAAAAAAACAACCGTCTATTTCTTTGGGAACTTCAACCCGCGTATGCCCAACAATCTGACGATAGCCGCTAATCTTATCCTGCAATAAAGAAGCCGGACGAATCCAAATAGGTGATTGGGAAACGGTGTCGCCATATTCGTCGTAGCCGCAATATAGGTTGAAATCGAACGTACAAAGCGGCAGGTTGTCAAACGTAATATCATACACATCGTTCAAACAGGCAATGTCGGAAAGCCACGTTTTCGACACGCCAGCGTGGGAGAAAATAATATCGTCGTGTATAAAAATAGGCTGCATCAACCGTTCGTTGTAGAGATATTGCAGATACTCCAAACATTCATCGTTTGTCTTTTTGTTCCATTGGCTGCTCTGCTCGTTGTTGAGATACGAAGCATCGTGGTTCCCATATAGCAGCACACAACGGTCTTGTAAC
>JAFZTG010000183.1 GCA_017618935.1 Bacteroidales bacterium
GACAGAAATAATCACCACAGCCACAAGCGAATAGTCGGGCTCCACAGGATTGATGATTTTCTTGACCGACTCAATCAGCGACGTGGCACCTGCGGCAAACACCAGCCCAGCAATCAATATTGCGCTAAAATATTCGATTCTTCCATACCCGAACGGGTGATTCTTGTCGGGTTTGCGGTGCGCCAGCCGAATGCCAATAATAGTTATTACCGACGACAAAGCATCGCTTAAATTATTTACAGCATCAAGAAGAATGGCGATGGAGTTCGCCATTAAACCGACAAACGCCTTGAACGAGGCCAAGAAAATGTTCGCCACAATACCGACCACGCTTGTTTGCGTGATTTGTTTTTCACGCGATGTAATCTTTCCCATAGTAAATTTTTTCAAAGTTAGTTTTTTTACGAACAATGCAGGATTGTTTTGAAAAAATTTTTCCTACCTTTACCCCAAGTTTACTTTCCGCATTTTCAAACTGCGGTTTCGTGGACTTGACATAGAAAGGCGTTTATCTGACGCTTTGTTTTGACGATTCGGAATCTTGTACCTATTAAAAAATATAAATGGTAAAATTTATAAAACATCATAAGCTGCTGATAATCAGCGATATGTATGGGGGGGGGTAAATTACCCGTTTTCACTTGCAGATATTGTCTTTACGCGACTTTCCGCCATTGGTGCGGGGAGTCGCTTTTTTGTTGTATGGAATGAATTATATAATAATGTAAATTAAAAAATAGAACAATGAAACAAGTAATTCAAATTCTTGGTGTGGGGATATGTTCCTCAATGTTGTTGATTGGTTGTGCATCATCAAAACCTACAAAAACAACCTACAGTTTTTCGGAGTATCGTGCGGTGCAAGCATCGCAGACAGTTGCAACAGCTCCGCTGATTGCGGATTTGGTTGTGTCGGAAAAGCGGGTTAATTACGCTGAACGCATTAACACGGTGATTTCCGAAATGACTGCGTCAGAAGCGAAAGCACTTGCCGACAAAGAGAAGGAAACGGTGATTGCAAACGCTGTGAAAGCAAACAAGGCCGACGTGCTTGTCGCACCGATTATTGACATCCAAACCGACGCTAACGGTTATTTGGTGATTGAGGTTACTGGCTATCCCGCTTCGTACAAAAATTTTAGAAACGCCTCGAAAGACGATTTGTGGATTGTGGAGAAAAATTCGGCTCCAAAACAAGACGAAAAGAAAGCCGCTGTGCCTATAGCATTGCCTGGCAAGAAAAAGTAATTGAAATATATTTTTTTATTGGGACACGGCTCGCTCCGTGTCTCTTTTTTCATATTTGGTTATGAAACGATTTATCCCTTTTTTGTTTGCGTTTGCTCTGTCCCCCACGTTTCTACACGCCCAAGGCGGACGGTCTGTAATAACTCCGACTGAATCATCACGCAGCGTGATTACAAACGATTCGAGTGAAGAGTCAAGTACCCCACTTTATCAGGGCGATGACGACAAACCGTTGTGGCAGAGAATTCAGGAAGAAAAAGAAGCACAGGAACGTGCCGAAAAAGAAAAAGCAGAGCAGGAACGACTTGAAAAAGAACGCCTTGCACGAGAAAAATTCGTTGCCGACAGTCTTGAACAAGTTCGTATAGCAAACGAAAAAGCGGAACTTGAACGGCAAAAAAAAGAAAAAGCCGAGCAGGAACGACTTGAAAAAGAGCGTCTTGCACGGGAGAAATTTGTTGCCGACAGTCTTGAACAGGTGCGCATATCCAACGAAAAAGCAGAACTTGAACGACAGAAAAAAGAAAAAGCCGAGCAGGAACGACTTGAAAAAGAACGACTGGCACGAGAAAAATTCGTTTCCGATAGTCTTGAACAAGTTCGTTTAGCAAACGAAAAAGCGGAACTGGAGCGACAGAGAAAATTGCAAGCAGAAGAAAAGGCCAAACAAAAAGCTGAATGGATTGCAACTATTCCAAAATCAAACTTCTTTTTGCTAAATGGAGCATATTCTTCTTGCCCGCAATATAGTTTTGGGCTGACCTACGGACACGTGAAACGGTTCGGTTGGTACGCCAACGTGATGAGCAATTTTGGATTCCGGTTCTCGGGAGAATACGAATCCGACGCCCAAGGTCGCATAAACGGAGAATATCCGTTTTATTCGGGAGCAAAAACATCGACTTATCTGTCGGCATCGGTAGGTGCGGTTGCCCGACTTCATATACCACTCTACCTTTATGGCGGAGCGGGCTACGGTTACCGTGGTGTGTTCTACGAACTTGCCTCGGGCGAATGGGCTTCGTGCAAGGCCGAAACCGCCTCGCAACACGGACTGCATTGGGAAGCGGGGCTGCTCTGCAACATAAAGGGCTTCGCTCTTTCGGGCGGAGTGTCGAGCGCCACAAACTTTGACGCAAATTTCTTTGAAGCAAAAATTGGTATTGGCTGTTTTATAAATAAAAAATAATGAAGATACGCAGTATAATAGTTGCAATAATTGCCGTTGCCGCCATTGCGGTCGTCGGTTGCCAAAAAGACCCATTGGTTGATACTACGGAAATAACAACCAAACAAGTAACGTCAATAACAGGTTGGTCTGCCGTTTCGGGGGGTGAAATTACATCCGACGGAACACCAACTATTTCAAAACGAGGTGTGTGCTGGAGCACTTCGCCCGTACCGACCATTAACGACTACACCGTGACACACCATAACGGCGGATTGGGAAAATTCTCGGTTACGATGGACGGTTTGTCAGAAAACACAACGTACTATGTACGCGCCTTTGCATGGAACAGCACGGGGGCAATCTACGGCGAGGAATATTCTTTTACAACGCCGTATAAGCCGATACTTTCAACTTTGGAAGCGGAAGAAGTAACAAGCGTTTCTGCTGTCTGCGGTGGCAACATAACCGACGACGGCAACGCCTCCATTACTCAACGTGGTCTTTGTTGGAGTACGCACGAAAATCCTACTATTGAAGATTCTACCTCGGTGGTTGACAGTGTAGGCATAGGTACTTTCAAAAGTGAAATGACAAAACTTACACCAGGAACTCTCTATTACGTGCGTGCATACGCTACAAACGTGGCAGGAACGGGTTACGGCGATGTACAACAATTCACCACGCAAAACATTCCTGTGCTGAAAGCAACCGAATTTGCCAATGTAACCCAAGAAACGGTAGTTTGCAGCGGAAGCATACTCGATAATGCAGGTGCCGATGTTACCGAACAAGGGTTCTGTTGGAGCACAACACCGCAACCGACAATTGAAAATGAAAAAATCACCGCCACAGCAGAAAACGGTTTGGGAGATTTCTCCATAACTATTTCGGGACTACAATGGGGAACGACATATTATGTCCGTTCGTATGCAACTAACTCGGTAGGTACTGCCTACGGCGACGAGACATCATTTACCACCTGGACGCTTCCTACCATTACAACAAATGCCACCACCAACGTAACCGATGTTTCGGTTGATTGCGGTGGAACTATTGTAAGTGATGGCGGTACAGATATAACAGAAAAGGGCTTATGTTGGAACAATAGTGCAAATCCAACGATTGAGAACGAAAAACTAATTCTCAACGGCGAAGATTTCTCAGGAACGATAACAGGTTTGACCGACGGCGTTATCTATTACGTACGTGCGTATGCCACTAACGCAGTTGGAACCATGTATGGCGAGGAACAAACATTCACCACATTGACCGTACCGACAGTGGAAACGTATAATGCCGAAAACGTGTCGTACACAACTGCCACGGCAAAAGCCAAAGTGATGGCCGACGGTGGCACAACCGTTACAGAACGAGGATTTTGCTACAGCACAAGTAACACAAACCCTACGTTGAGCGATAACAAAATTACCGTAGGAAACGAAATTGGCAATTTCAACTATAGTTTTACAGGCCTGACCGACAACACAACATATTATATACGTTCATACGCCACCAATTCCATAGGAACTGCATACGGTAGTACGATAAACTTTACAACCACGGAAATAACCGCACCTACGGTAGCGGCAACAACGGCAACGAATGTGAGTTATACTTCGGTAACTTTGGGTGGGAATGTCACCAATGAAAACGGAGCAACCGTAACCGAACGTGGCGTTTGCTATGGCACAAGTGCCAATCCAACAATTAACGACAACAAAGTGACTGCCGAAAATGGAACAAGCACATTTACAGTTAGTGTTGCAAATTTAGCGGATGGCGTAACCTTCTATGCCCGTGCCTACGCCATAAATGAACGAGGGATCACCTACGGAGAAGCAGTTTCGTTTACAACTACAAAAATCACTGCTCCTACGGTAACAACAACTGCGACTTCCAACGTTTCTTATACAACAGTTACTTTAGGCGGAAACGTAACTAATGCAAATGGAGCAACTGTAACCGAACGAGGTATTTGCTGGGGGACAAGCGCCAATCCGACTATTTCTTATAAAAAAGCTGTTGGTAATGGGACAGGTAGCTTTACTGCAAATATTACAGGACTCTCCGACGGAACAAAATACTATGTAAAAGCATATGCGACAAACGAACGAGGAACTTCGTATGGCGAAGAAAAAACATTTACAACCACAAAAATTACGGCGCCAACAATAACAACATCTGCTGCCTCAAATATTTCCTACACAACTGTTACTTTAGGAGGAACAGCAACTGCAGGCAACGGTTCTACAATTAAAGAACGAGGCATTTGTTGGAATACAAGTACCAATCCGACAACTTCTAATAGCAAAAAAGCAGTTGGAAGTGGTACAGGTAACTTTACCGCAAATATTACAGGGCTCTCCGATGGCACAAAATACTATGTGAAAGCATACGTAACATACGAAAAGGGAACAGTATATGGCGAAGAGAAGACCTTTACAACCACAAAAATCACCGCTCCGACGGTGACAACTACTGCTGCTTCAAATGTTTCTTACACAACAGTAACATTGGGGGGAAACGTGACCAAAGAAAATGGAGCAACCGTAACCGAACGTGGCGTTTGTTGGAGTACAAGCACCAATCCGACTATAAGCAATAGTAAAAAAGCCGTTGGAATCGGAGCAGGAGCTTTTACGACAGATTTAACTGAACTGAATGATGGAGTAACATATTATGTCCGAGCGTATGCAACGAACTCTAAAGGAACATCATACGGAGAGGAAAAGACATTTACAACTACAAAAATTACTGCACCTACAGTAACGACAACCGCCGCAAGCAATGTCTCATACACTACGGTTACATTAGGCGGAAATGTGACAAAAGAAAACGGAGCAAGCGTAACGGAACGAGGCGTTTGTTGGAGTACAAGCACGAATCCAAATGTAAGCAATAGTAAGAAAGCAGTTGGAAGTGGAACAGGTTCTTTTACGGTTAATATAACTGAATTAACAAATAACACGCAATATTATGTACGCGCATATGCAAAAAACGAAAAAGGAATTAGTTATGGAAAAGTGTTTACTTTCACCACACTGACTCCTATCCAAAACGGTGCAATATGGACGGCTTTTTCTATCTCCGATACAAAAAAAGTTTATTTTTCGCAAGGGAACTTACAGTGTTATTTTACGAGAAGTGGTAACACTTGGCGTTTTGCTGAGCATCAATATGAAATAATAGGTACAGAAAATTCAAAAATAGAAAAATATGATAACTGGATTGATTTATTTGGCTGGGGTACAAGTGGTTATAAAAGGCCTCCATGGTATCGCTCTACAGAAGATGGGTATTATGGGAACAGTCATAACAACAATAGTTCTGATGATATAGCAGAAACTAATCATGATTGGGGTGTATATAATATAATTTCAAATGGAGGAAATTCAGCAGGAATGTGGCGGACACTTACAATAACAGAATGGGATTATGTTATAAATGCTCGTAAAAATGCTTCTATAAAAAAAGGTGTTGCAACAGTTAATGGTGTAAACGGTTTGATTCTTTTGCCTGACAATTGGATATTGCCAGAAGGTGTTTCATTCACAAGTGGAGTAGCAGAAACTTATGGTAGTGACTATTCAACGGTGAATAATTATTCAGCATCGGATTGGGAAAAAATGGAATCTCACGGTGCAGTGTTCCTCCCCGCCGCAGGTATTCGTGGTAATGGATTTTACGATGAATATGCGACAGATGTAGGTAGTGTAGATGTTAAGGGTGAATATTGGTCAAGTTCGTATATCTACAGTGACGCGGGTACTAGTACTTCTGTATGGTATCAAGCTCAGACATTTGGATTCTCTAGTAGTAGTGTTGGATTAGGTCGGTTAAGACGACATTATGGTTTATCTGTCCGCTTAGTGAGAGATGTGGAATAACCATATTTGCCGAACAAAGATGAAAGAAAATGGCAGATTGGGGTGCCATCGAGAGGGATTTTAAAGGATAATAAATGTTGAATTATAAAAATATTAAGTTACGAGTTTTGAAACATATAAAACGATTAACGAGGTAAAAGAATTGTTTACTGTTGATATAATTACACGAGAAGGAGAACTTTTGCGAAAAATAGGAGAATTATCTTCTCTAAAAGAAAATCTCTGTATTCAAGCATATTTAGAGGAGAACAATAAAACCAATGACCTAGAAAATCATTTTATCCCCTTAAAACTCAATTTGAAAGAAGAACTATTTGATCGAATCAAACAAAAAAGAAACTTTAAATAATATAAAAATGAAAAAAGTAATTGGATTATTTTTCTTAATGCTTGTTAGCATAGGAATGTACGCACAGAAGTCGTATGTTTTAGTTTATAGCTACAACAAATTCAACAATTTAAATCCTATGGCAACTACTTCGTGTAAGGTTGCAGGTGATGTCCCTAATGGTATAGAATCATCTTATTTGTCCCTCACAGATGCTCTAACCGCCTTAGGACGAGAAAATTATGCGATTGAATCTGTTAATGTATTTGGTCCAACAGAGTATTGTACAACATGTACGGGCTCAAATACGAATTACTATACTTATACCATAATCTTATCAAAATCATCAAATGCTTCATTGAAAATAGAAACAATCTCAGCCGATGAAGATTCTGAGGTTTATGAGATTGCACGATACAATCTTCAAGGGAAACCAATTGATGTAACAGAACGGGGAATACAAATTATTGTGTATTCAAATTATACCACCAAGATAATATTTGTTGAATAAATTCGGAAGTTCTTTTGGAATTTTGTTAGGAGAGGAATAGTGCGTGATTCTCAGAACAATTCTTGCAAATGAAAATGTTATGATTTCGTGGGCTGCCGCAAGGTATTTTTTATGGATTGCTATTGACTACCGCCGCAGAATGTTGTATATTTGCACGTTTTTAAGACAATAATGAAGAATTATGGAAAAGACAGAAAAGCAACGCAAAGATGAACTATTTAAACTGATTCTGAAAAAATCAGGAATGACTTATGCTGAATTTCTCACAGCAGTAAAACACAATTATGTCGCTCGTAATCTTGATACTTTAACTGCAACAGAAAGAAAGAAATTCAACGTTTGTGCTCAATGAGAAATAAAAAAACAATTCGTTTATACATTGACACCAATGTATTGGTAAACTATTGTACCTGCCAGAAAAACGACGTTGATGCCCTTAACTATATTTTTTCAAAACGGCGGAAGGAAGTGTTGTTTACCTCATCGCTTGCACTTGCTCAAACGGCGGCTACATTGCAATCAAGCAGAAAAACAAGAAAGAAGTTCACAAAAGATGAGGTTTACCATTATTTTGATAAATTTCTGAGAAAAATCTCAGTTATTGAAGTGTCTGGGAATGACATTTTATCAGCAAAATCCGCCAACGGAAATGATGTTGAAGACAATATCCATTATATACTGAGCAAGAAAGTCAAATGCGATGCAATAGTAACAAACAACATCAAAGACTTCTCTTCTTTTGACAATATAATGACAATTCCTCCATTTCTCAGTTTTGTTAAATCAGAAATAGTGTAAGCGTTTTAGTACGATAATTCTGTAGGGCTCTGTAGCAAGGAAGTTTTTTATTTCCCTTTCAAACGTTTAATTTCCTTATCAAATCGGGAACGTATTGCTGGTCTTGTATTTTGCGGAAAACCTCAAATTCGTTTTCTGCTTTTATTTTGGCTTCCAATGCTGTAATGCTACCTGCATTTTCCAAAATCGGTCTTTGTGCCAAATTCAAAAAATCATTAAGAATCATGCACCAATCGTTCATAGTTATTGGAATTTCGGGTACGCATTCAATGCATCCCTACAAATAAATTTCTATCTTTGGGCAATAAATTTTTGACTATGAGCACGAAACCTATTTTTATTGCTGGTCCATGTGTGATTGAAACGATGGACATTTTGGAGGAAGTGGCTACCGAGCTTGTTCGCTTGAACAAGAAATTCGGTATCGACATAATTTTCAAATCGTCGTTCGACAAGGCAAACCGCACGTCGCTGTCGTCGTTCCGTGGACCGGGGCTTGAGAAAGGTCTGCAAATGTTGGCCGACATCAAGTCGAAATATGGTTTAAAAATAGTGACCGACATTCACGAATCGTTTCAGGCACAGCCAGTTGGCGAGGTTGCCGACGTTCTGCAAATTCCCGCCTTTCTCTGTCGGCA
>JAFZTG010000184.1 GCA_017618935.1 Bacteroidales bacterium
ACGGGGACATTGATTTTCCCGAAGCAGTTGAGGTGTACGATAGTATGCTTGAATACAAGTACAACGTGTACAAGGTTGCGGAAAAGGACGGAGACTTTTGTCTCGTCAGCACGGACAACGGCATTCTATGGTTGTCTTCGTTGAGCCAAAACTTTGTGTTTGATGTTTACGAGCAAGTGTATCGTGCATTGACTGAATAGAATTTCCATACTAATACATTCATACATATTTATTATTACCTTCTTTTGCCCTTTGCGTGAGGATTCCGCAAAGGGATTTTTAATTTTAATAATATCAAAATTATTAAATTTTTTTGTCCAGACCGAAATTTTATGTCCAAAAAACTTGACACGTATCCGACAGGCGACACCAGAGTGGACAGGCGTGAAAATTTTTTCGCCCAAACTCTTGACTTTTGAAAATCATTGTTGTATATTTGTCTCGTAAACAATTAAAACTTACTACTATGAATGTGCAGATTGACGAAACGAAATTGCTCGTAACCATATTGGAGAACGTGGGAGAAACCCCGAACGGAGACGAGTATGAAGACGGTAGCGTACTTTCGCTTGCCGACTTTATTGACTATCTTTACAAGGACGGAGACTATTCCTATGACTATGTGAACGTGTCCGACTGCTACCCCGAAATACGTATATCGGTGTGTGCTTGGACTAATCCGATTGCTGACGAACCCGAAGAGGTCGGCTATATATTGGTGCGTCTCGGTGCGTACTGCGTTGATGAAGCCATTGAATATATGCGTGAATAAGAGTATTAACGATTAAAACATATTATTATGGAGTTCAAGAAAATAAACGATAACTTGGGTGGCTCGTTCCACAACCAAACAATCACTACAAGTGTGAAAAAACTCACGGAAAAACTTGGCGAACCTAATTGGTGCGACCGAAACAAAAACGAAAAATTCCAATACGAATGGGAAGTAGGTTGCGGAGAATATCGTTTCTACGTGTACGATTGGAAAGAGTATCGGCTCTTCGGCAAAACGGAGAATATACAATTCCACATCGGTAGCGAGGGAATGTTGCCCAACAAGGTTGTTGAGGAGTTCAACAAGTTCATAAACGGATAGCACAAGTATCGGGTCGGGAAACCGACCCGAAATTTTTTGCCCGAACGCAAATTTTATGTCTAAAAAACTTGACACGCAACCGACAGCAGGCGGAATCCTCTCTGTTACAGAAACTTTTTTCAAACTTTTTCTCCAAAACTCTTGACAACGGCATTTTATTGTTGTATATTTGCTCAACAATAAAAACAAAAGGATATGGAAACAAACGAAACACACAAAATCGGGTATCGTTGCGACGGGTACAACGGAGCGGACTGCTTTGGCAGAATGAACCCATACAATTGCTTTGACGAGGAAATATGGGATATGCACAACACCGATATTATAGACACGGTGAACAAATTGTATTGCGGTGGCACAGACACATACCTGACCGATTTCGCAAACAAGACTGAAAACGGAGACTTTGATGACGGACTTGTTACTGATGACGGAAAGG
>JAFZTG010000019.1 GCA_017618935.1 Bacteroidales bacterium
CTGCCCACACAGCAAGGCAGAAGCAGGCTCAATAGAAACTTTCTCATCATTTTAAGTTGATTATACGTTATACATTGTGTTTTGCGAAATTCATCTACACAAATATAATCAATTTTTTAAGTAAAAAAGTATTTTATACTTTTATTATTGAATTTCCTCACCAAAACAAAAAAAAGAGCCTTGCGGCTCTCTTTTAAAAATATGGAAATGAGAGTATTCCTACTCTTTGACTTTGATTCCCAAAACGCGGAAACATCCATCGCAGTCGCTTTCAATAAAGTCAAACTCGGTGGCGTTTTTTGGCAGCGGTTCGAATGTTAAGCGACAGTGGCCGACTTTGCCGACAGGGACCTGTATAAATTTGTCCATTTCAATATCGGATTTGGTTATAGTGCTGACACGCTTACCGTTAATGTTCAAATAGCTGTCCGAGCTAATGCAGTAACTGCCGGCACCAGCGTATGTGCAGTTTAGCACGGTTGAATCGTTGTAGAGTTCAACCTTATCAACAAAAAACACACCATTATTGCTTGAAAATGTAGGATTTGTGACGGTTGACACGCCGTTCTCAGTTTTGAACTCCGGCTCGGGTTGCGCGTGGGCGATTATTATGTCGGCGGTGCGCTTCTGGTCAAATCCCAACCAAGTGTCAGTGATTGTGCCATCGGGCGAAACCAAATAGAATGTGGGGTAACCGGGAATTTTGTATAAGGCGAAAATGCCATTTTTGCCGTCGTGGTCGTTCCAAAGCGGGCTGACATATTTTTCTGTGGCAACCATATTATCGAATACTCTTTTGGTGTCGTCAGTCATTGTAATGATTTCGAAGTTGTTGCCAATGCCTCTTTCATAATAGTATTTTGCCGTTGCCGCAAACATCCGACACGGGCCGCAATGGTACGAAGCGAAATCGAGTAACAGCCATTTGCCCTGATATTCAGCTAAATGGTGAATATTACCATCGGCATCGTACAAATCGTAATCAACGATTTTGTCGCCAACTCCTAACGTCTTGCCAAACAGATTCAATGTTATGCGCTTGCCAATGGGCGTGGCTTTGTCGGCGTCGGAAAGCCGGTTGTATAGTTTGGTAAGTTTCGGGTAAGTTGTTGAATCTGAATCTATGATATTGATAGCGCCTGTGGCATTTGCAAATTCTTCAAGCCAGTATTCGTCAATCGGCAACGTTTCCAAAACTACCATTTGCGACTCTTTATATTTTATGAGTGCTTTTCTATATTTCTCCACTACTTCAAGGCGTTCTTCTTTAGTTTTTTCCTCGTCATAAGTTTCTGCTGAAAGTTTCTCAATTTCAATAATTATATCCTTAGTCACATCGTTTTTTTGGTTTTCGAATTGCTGACGCGGATTCTTACTATCTATACTCCAATTCTGAGTATAGAAACCTGAACCACTGATTTCAGTGTTACTTTTCTCTTTAATATAAATACGTCGACTGTTGTTAAGATTTCCCTTGTGCAAAAAAATACTGTATGACGTTGTTTCAAAAATCGTGTCACAAGTATATGTATAACAGAAATTTCCGTTTGTTGCCGTGTCCTTGTAAACAGTGTTACCAGAATCTCCGTCCCATTTGACAATCTCGATAATCGTTCCTTCAGGAAAGTCGGTAATGTCAAAACTTATAGTAGTTTCGGCTTTTTGGCAAGCCGTCAGCGCTGAAACGGCAATGGCCGTCAATAATAAAATGCGTTTCATTGGTTTGTTAGTTTATTAGTGAGTGATTATTTGATTTTGATTCCCAAAACGCGGAAGCACGTCGGACAGTCACTTTCAATAAAGTCGAACTCGGTGGCACTTTGCGGCAGCGGCTCGAATGTAAGACGGCAGTGACCTACCTCATCGGGAGAGACTTGTATAAATTTGTCCATTTCAACATCTGCTTTGGTTATCGTGCTGACACGCTTACCGTTAACACTCAAATAGCTGTCCGAGCTAATGCAGTAACTGCCGGCAGTACCCACGTATGTGCAGTTGAGCACGGTTGAATCGCTGTAGAGTTCAACATTGTCAACAAACAAGAGATGACTAACACTTGAAAATGTCGGTTTAGTAATAATTGTCACTTCATTCTCTGTTTTAAACTCGGGTTCGGGTTGTGCATAGGCGCCTATTATTTTTAATATGCGCTGCATATCAAGCCCCTGCCACGTTTCGGTGATTTTGCCATCTGGCGATATTAGATAGAAAGTGGGCCAGGCACTGACTTTGTATAACGAGAATAAGTCGCTGTTTCGGTCGTTCCAAAGAGGATTGGTTCCTTTGTCAGAAGCTGCCATCTCTTCAAACTGATTTTTAGTATCACTAGTTACAGTAACAATTTCGAAATTTTGGCCAACACCTCTTTCATATAAGCGGTTTATGACAGGTGTAAACGCCCGGCACGGACCGCAATAGTAACTGCTGAACTCGAGCAATATCCATTTCCCTTGATATTCAGCCAAACGGTGGACATTGCCTTCGACATCGTACATGTCGGAATCAATATAATTATCACCAATGGCAGGTGCTTTTCCAAACAGATTCATAGTTATGCGTTTCCCGGCTGGTGTAGCTTTATCATCTTCCGAAAGACATTTGTAGAGTTCGGCCATCTTTTGATATTTAGGATGTGCAGAGCCTGAATGACGGACTGCAGTAGTCATCATTTCAAACCATTCCATCCAATATTCATCGACAGGATATTTCTCCATTGCAGAATATCTCAATTCGTCATAAACGGCATTAAGACTATCGCGTTTTTGCGCAAGCATCTGACGTTCTTCCTCTGTTTTTTCAGAATTGTTAAGTTCGGCATTGAGCATTACTATTTCTGTCCAAACACTGCCAGACGCGTTGTTCATACTGTTGATAAAAAGCTGATGTGGATTTTCACTTGTCACTGTCCATTTGTCGGCGTAAAAGCCGGAACCCGAAACTGACGAATTAGTGTTAGGGCTGATATAAACGTCACGGTTCAAATATGTATCGCCAATCGACACTTCAACACCATAGTATGTGTTTATATTAAACGAATCGCAAACGTATGTGTAACAGAAAGTTCCGTTTTGTATGGAATCGGTAAAAACGGACTCGCCGCCCCGTCCTTCCATTTTGTAAATCACGATAACAGTTCCTTCCGGAAGGTCGGTAAGGTTAAAACTGATAGTGGTTTCGGCTTTATGGCAAGCCGTCAGCGCTGAAACGGCAATGGCCGTCAATAATAAAATGCGTTTCATTGGTTTGTAGTTTATTGATTACAAAACAAATTTAAAAAGATGCACATACTTATGACAATCGTTTTTGAAAAATATTACAGACATAATCGTTTTAAATTGTTTTATTTGCGTTTGTCAACAATGCTTCCGATGAGTAAAATGGGCATACGGATATTGATTTTTCTGTTCGGATTGAATTTCAGTTCGACAGTAGCATGTTATGCCTTATCGGAAAGCAATGAATGCTCTCGCATTGAGTCGAGCGACGACATCCACAACATTATTGACGATTTATCCCAGATTCCGGATGAAGCCATTTTGGATTCTGAAGTTCCGCTACAAGTTTTTGATTCAGAGCCGGAAAGAATACAAACATCGAACGGCGGAAAAACTGATAAGCATTTTGCATCCGGCGGCAACATCAGTACACGGCAAAAACTATTCAGCCGTATTGTTTGTCGCAATGCCGCCCGCCTTCGCGCCGATGCCGCCTCGCCGAGGTTTTTCTATGTCATCGCGCTGCGGCGGATTCTTTGTTAGCGGTCGGCACGCACATTTGTTCCCTATCATCAATTTTTAGATAATGCAACGTTTTAATCGCTGCATATCAATCATTTATGCTCATATTGATTCGGACGGGCAGGGGAGAGTGTGCATTCGCAATTTGATGCCCGACCAAGAAAAAACAAATTATTGTTAACTAACAGAAAGTAAGATGACTAACATAAAGAATTTACAGATGTGGGAAAGCATCTGCCGTGATGCCCGGATAGGCATCAGCAAATCGTTTTTCGGCTTGCGCCAAACTATTGTATATCAGCCGACAAACAGTGAAATAGAGGCGAAAGAAATTGATTTTTCGCCAGAAGACGGACGTGGAATGAAAGCAATTATGGAGACACCTCGTGAGGGGTTGGCCAAGGCTGTCAGCGGCTTCATCCCGAAAAAGGTGGACATCGGGAACTATATGCTGGAGGTCTGCGCCTCGCGCGACGGCGAGTTTGTTGCTGCCCAACTGTTTCAGTTTTCGCAACTCAGCTATATTCCTGTCACCGAGATGATTATCTATGAAGGCGAAGATGCCCGAACCTTCAAACAGATGTTTTAAAAGTGATGTTGCCGTCCGTAAGGGCGGCAACATTCTTTTATAAATCGTTATTTCTCAGCCCCTTTGGCTGCGTACAACTCCAGAATCTTCACAATTGTTTCCGACGCCTTTTCCATACTTTCGACTGGCACAAACTCGAAACGGCTGTGGAAATTGTGCCCGCCGGCGAACAAGTTAGGCGTTGGCAAGCCCATATACGAGAGCCTTGCGCCGTCGGTACCGCCACGAATGGGTTGCACTTTCGGCTCAATGCCAATTTGGCGCATAGCCTCAACCGCCGTGTCAACAATGTGCATATGCGGCTCAATCATCTCGCGCATATTGCGGTATTGGTC
>JAFZTG010000185.1 GCA_017618935.1 Bacteroidales bacterium
GACGTGTCGAACAAATTCACGCCGTGGGCTATTGCATAGTCAATCAGTCGGTTAACTTCTTCTTGGTCGATTGCATTTTCGGAATCTTCGCGGCCGCTTTTCCCTTGAATTGTGGGGAAACGCATACAGCCGTAGCCCAAAATCGACACTTGTTGACCGTGCGAATCGGTACGGTAGGTCATTTTATCGGTAGGAATGTCGTTGTTTTCTGTTTTGGCAGCATCCTTTTTCGCATCGGAGCAACCTGTCAGCATTGCCGCCGTGGCAGCAGTTCCAGCCCCAAAAATCTGTAAAAATCGGCGACGGTTTATTTTGTTCTCTGTTTTCATAGTTCGGTTAAATTTCGCGTTGCACTTCGTTTCCTTCAATATAAATTGCACTGAGTGGACGGGCAGGGCAGTAGTATTCGCATTGCCCGCAACCAATGCACCGTTCGGTGTTCACAACGGGTATTTTTAATACAGGATTAAATTCGTCTTTTACAACCATAAGAATTGCTCCAACAGGGCAATGGCTTGCACAACTTCCGCATTTTTCGCCATCGGTTTCAACTATGCAGTTCTCCTTAATCCACACTGCGTGACCGATTTGTATCGCCGATTTTTCGGCAGGAGTGATTTTCTGTATGGCTCCTGTCGGACAGACTTCGGAACAACGGGTACATTCGGGACGGCAGAAACCGTCTTCAAACTGCATCTCGGGTTGCATAAGCGTCTCGAGTTTGTTGGACGGACGAAGCACGTGGTTCGGACAGGCGGATATGCAGAGTTGGCACGCGGTACAATTCGTGGAAAAATGTCTCAAACTTTGCGACCCTGCCGGCTTTGGCGGTGTCGTTCGTTCGGGAATTTTCTTGTCTTGTATGACGGCAAGTCCACCATCAACTTTTTTTGTCTGTGCTTTTACCAAAGAGCCTGCTGTGACTAAAGCAGCGACAGAAAGGAATTTTCTTCTTGAATTGTCTTGTGGAGCCGATTCGGTTTCCGTTTTTGTGCGACGTTTATAGTGCATGGCGTCCCTGTTGCATGTCTCAACGCAGTTGAAGCAAGTGACGCAACGGCTGTAGTCTATTTCGTGGGCATCAGTGTTGATACAGGCTGCCTTGCAGGTTCGGGCACATAATCCGCAACTGTTGCACTTTTCCGTATCGATTACAGGTTTGAAAATAGAGAACTTTGCAAGGTAGCCCAATACTGTTCCAACGGGACAAATGTTGTTGCACCACGTACGTCCGTTTCGCCACGAAAGCACTGCTAAAACAATCAGTGTGATAGATGCGATTACGAGTGACGAAACGCTTTTTACCCACACGTCAACGGAATAGAACGTATAACTGTCCATTCGTTCGGCAATGTACGCCAATCCATTGTTACACAAGGCATAAACGGGTGCAAGCAGATTTGCCGCAATGCGGCCGTATGCGCTATACGGGGCAATGAGATGGGCAACGGCACCAATTCCTGGCACGAGAAGAAAAATGATGAACAGC
The DNA here is from genome assembly GCA_017618935.1 of Bacteroidales bacterium. The sequence goes on from JAFZTG010000185.1 coordinate 1,490, forward strand.
ACCAACACGACCACACGAAGAATCGTGTGATTTTTTGAAAAAGAATACTTGTATTTATTCTTTTTCCCGATTCTGCCCAATCTGCCAAACACGTCCTGCATAATGCCGAGTGGACAGATTACCGAGCAATAGAGTCGGCCGAACACGAGTGTAAGCACGACCAATCCGGCGACAATGCCAACGTTCAGAGCCAAGACGGCGGGCAGAAGTTGAATTTTCGCCAACCAACCGAAATAGGCGTGGATTGTACCTGTGAAATCAAGAAATAAGAGTGTTATAAGAATGAAAAATATAACTGCGACTGTAATTCTGATTTTTCGTAACATAGAAATAAGTATATGCGTCAAATAAATGATATTAATAACTATTCTTTGGTGTGGAATGAAGATTAAGACTAAGTCCTGCCGAGCAAGTGAATTTAGGCAGCGGATAGCCGAGCATGGTCTCGTAGTCGCCCGAACAGATTGCCGTTTCGCCTTGTACGAACAAATTGACCGCTTTTATCTGCTGGGAAATCTTTGCGTCGATAAGGGCGAAAGACTTTGTCGTTTCCGTTTGACCGACCGCTAAATACAACTTGTCAATGTATTGGGTGCCAACCTTCAACGTGGTGTTTTTCAATGTGTATTGGATGTTCAAGCCGGCTTTTTGTCGTGGCGAACCCACAATGGGGTTTTCCATATACACGTAACTATAATTGCCGTTGACAGAGAGGTCTTTTATATTTCTTTCCATTGAGAATTCCACTCCCGTATTTTTAAACTCGCCCACGTTTTGATTTTTTGGCTTGCCGTCTATCATAACGGTTTGCACAATGTTGTCGCCTATGGTGTGGTATAAATCGAGTTTTGCTGAAAAATTATCAATGTTAAATGGTTTAAAATCTTTATTGTATTCAAAAGCGCATTCAAAGTTGTGGCAATGTTCTGGAAGCAGATCTGCATTTGCCGCGGCATACATATACAGTTCACGCATATTGGGTGTGCGGAATCCTTTGGAATATAGCAGTTTTACGTTCCTGGCAAGAATAGTTCCTGCTTTATTTACAGATTCAAGAGTAAATCCAGCCATAGGAATCAGAATGGTTCCGTACAAACTATGATTTTCGGCTCGAAGGCCTACTTCTGGATAAGATTCTATATAATTATTCTTCAATTCTTTGGAAAAACGTTGCCTTGCCAAAATATATCCTGCGGTTTCGCTAAATGAAAGATGGTCGGCGTAGATTTCGGTCGTGGGATTTCGATAGGCATTCCCTCCGTAGAGTTTGAGATTGAAACCTCCTGTTAAGCTTGTCCGAGTTCTGATAAGATAAATAGATTGTTTCATATTTACGCCTCCCATATAGTCGGTGGAATGAAACAAGTATTCCTGTGGCTTTTCACCTTCCTTGAAACCATCGTTTATTTGATGTTGGCCCCAATTATAATATACGTCGAGAGCGCCATTAGTATGTCCAAAATATACGTTATCTAACGTAACGGTATAAATTCCACGTGTTACATTTGCTTCGCATTCGTTAAGAGGAGCGGAGACGCTTCCTGGCATTTCAATGTCGAAATGACTGATGTTTGCATCAGCTCTCAGTTTCCAATGACGGTTGATGCTGTAACCTATTTTTGCGAATCCACTCAGCGAATTGTAGGCTGAGTTTTCGCGATAACCGTTGGAATGTTCATAGTTCCCGCTTGCAAAAAGCGATATTTTATTATGACGGAAACCGTCGCTCACCATACATTGTGTTGTTCCGTAAGAACCGACTTTTGCACGCATACGGAGTGTATTTCCGTTGCTCATTTCCTCTTTTGTAATGAAATTGATGGCACCTCCCATTGCATTTGAACCATACAAAAACGAAGCCGCTCCGTGTATTACTTCCACTGTCTTGATGTTGTCGGACGTGTAGGTGTCGGCCATTGGGTGCCCATAAATGGGGGCGTATTGCGGATGTCCGTCAATGAGGATGAGAATTCGTCCGGCGCTGCCCGAAAAACCACGCATGGTAATGTTTCCCGACGCTCCCGACGAAACTCCGTAGCCGGCAACGCCTTGCGAATTGTAAAACAATCCGGGTATGTTCTCTTTCAAGACAGGCAAAATCGACGATTCACCCTTACTTTCTATTTCAACGGGACTTATATCATCTATAGATAGTGTCAACGTCGGCGCGTACCCATAGATAAGGACAGGGGGAATAGATCCAATTTTTAGTACTTGATTTGCGTCCGATATTGGTCCGTTCTCGTTCTTCGAGGAATCCTCGGTTTCTTGGGAAAACAAGGAACAAAAGGCAAACAGGGAAATCAAGAATAGTATGTTTTTTTTCATTTCTTTTCAGTTGTCATAAATTTTTATCAAAGATATTCTTTTCCTGAAAATACCGTTAAAAGATGTAATTTAATAGACCAACTTTGATTGTTTAATAAAAGAAGGATAGTAAAAAAAAAATCGTAAATTGCCCACAGTAAAAAGATGATAAAAATGAAGGTAAAAACTCTTTGTGTCGTTCTTCTTAGCATTCTTGTTACTTCGTGTAACATTCGTCACGCTAAGAATATAAAGGATTGCGAATTTTCGCTCAATTCAGTATCAAATGTATCGGTAAACAATGTGCCGTTAGACAGCAAAAATCTTTTAAAAAATCTTACGCTTTTAACACAGATAATGACTGTTGGGAAAACTTCGGAAATTCCAATCTCGTTTCTCGCAGAACTAAAAATCGACAATCCCAATAACGAAAAGGCGGAACTGAGCGCATTGGAGTGGATTTTGCTAATACGCGACATTGAGGTTGCAACGGGCGTTGTTGACCAGAAAGTGAAGATTGACGCTAAGCAGACAACGTTTGTGACTATTCCGGTTGAAACAAACACCAATGTGCTGAAAAAACTTTCACCGCAAGAAATCAATACATTGGTCACGAATCTCAGCAATTCAAGAGGGTTGCCGCGAAATTCCGTGCTCAAAGTGAAGCCAGCCATGAAAATTGGCAAAAAAATGCTCAAAACACCGAATTATTTCACCATTGACGTTTCGGGCAAATAGTTTACAGCACAACGGAAAAAGCGACGCAATTCGTGATGCCCAAATAATAATTGAACGCTGTTTCCACAAAACAGCGAAATCTCTTGTATGGGAGCATTATCATAAGATTTATCGGTTGCTCTTGATTATCATATTGAACATCAATAGTTATTTTTCCTTGTAGATTATATTGCAATCCTAATGAGAATGTAAATTTGTTTATTGATGTTTGTTGTAGTTGCGTTATACAACTCAATTCTTTGCTAATCTTATATCCAGCTTGCAATTTTGATATTGTTTCATGTTTTGTGCTTTTTGTTCGTAATTGTAACGGATTGATAAGATGTATTCCGTACAACAATCGTTTTTGCTCTCCAAAAAATGCAAATTCTGGGAAAACCGAAAAACCTCGACCATATTCGTCTTGGAATTCTTGCTGAATGTCGCATTTCACGCCAACGGAGTGGTGTGAGGTGATTTTCCGTGCTATGCAAAAATCGTAGTATGTTTCCCGAAAATGTGCGTTTCCGAAAACGATTACTGATGTTCCTATCGTGTTTTGTTTCACTGGTGTACACGCGTTTATGCGTGAACACAACATATTCGTCGTGTAATAGTTTGTGCTATACGCTGTTCCGATTTCAGTCTGTTCACAACTGACAAGCGTTGCAGGATTTGTTTGAATGGCAAAAACGCTATTCGTTGACAACATTCCACACAAATTCCCCGAGAAAAATCCCGTAGAAAACCGTGATTCTTGTGAAAAGACTGAATTGAAAAGACCTAAGACGAATACGAAACAAACGATGTTAATTCGTTTTGTATTCAAAGTGTATGTCTTTTAGGTCAGCGTTTGCTTTTTCTATTTTAGCTTTCAAATTTTCTTTGTAGTCTGCCAATGCCTTTGCTACTCGTTCGTCTGCCATGGCAATGAATTGTGCGGCAAGAATTCCTGCGTTTTCGGCAGCGTTGATGCCTACTGTGGCAACAGGAATGCCCGACGGCATTTGCACGATAGCCAAAAGAGCGTCTATGCCTTGTAAACTTGCACTAATGGGAACGCCGATAACGGGAACGGTTGTCATTGATGCAATAACACCAGGAAGGTGAGCGGCCATACCTGCTGCTGCAATAATAACTTTAATGCCGTTCGCTTTTGCATTTTTTGCGAATTTTTCAACTGCTTCTGGCGTTCTGTGTGCCGACAACGCAATGATTTCAAAAGGAATTTGCATTTTGTCAAGCAGTTTCGCTGCTTTTTCCATCACGGGCATATCCGATGTACTGCCCATAATAATACTGACTTGTGGTTGCATGTGAATCGTGTTTTATTATACTTTTTACTTTTGTTTTCGCAAAGATGAAAAAAAATCGTAATTTCGCCAACGCTTAACGAAGATTTCTTTGCAGAAATTTTCACTTGGCAAAGTATCAATAAATAAATAAAAATAAACTATGTTAAATTTAGTATTGTTCGGCCCTCCGGGAGCTGGAAAAGGAACTCAGTCAGACAAAATCGTTGAAAAATACAATTTGTGTCACATCTCAACAGGTGATTTGCTTCGTGCTGAAATGAAAGCAGAAACAGAACTTGGCAAACAGGCAAAAGCAAAAATTGAAAAGGGTGAATTGGTTTCTGATGACATCGTGATTGGAATGATGGCTAACAAAATTGCTGAAAACGCAAAAGGAAACGGTTTCATTTTCGACGGTTTCCCTCGTACGACTGCACAGGCCGTTGCATTGGACGATTTGATGGCAAAACACAATATTGCCGTTTCTTGTATGATTTCGTTGGAAGTTGATACGCCAGAATTGGTAAAACGTTTGTTGGAACGTGGAAAAGTTTCTGGTCGTGCCGATGACCAAAACGAAAGCGTTATCATGAACCGTATTAAGGTGTATAACAGCGAAACTGCTCCTGTTAAGGATTTTTATGCAAAACAAGGTAAATTGAAGGAAATCAAGGGTGTTGGCACTATTGACGACATTTTTGCCTCAATTTGTGGCGTTTGCGATAAATTTTAATTAATACACAATGTGGAAGTGCACATGGGCATTTCCACATTTTTTTTGAGAATTTCCAAACTATGCCGACGTCTTCGTTTGTTGATTACATAAAGATTTTTCTTCGTTCTGGAAAGGGCGGGGCAGGGTCTGCTCATCTTCACCGTGAAAAATTTGTGGCCAAAGGTGGTCCCGATGGTGGCGACGGTGGTCGTGGTGGACATATAATCTTGCGTGGCAGTCGCAATGTGTGGACGTTATTGGCACTTCGTTATCAAAAACATTTGTTCGCAGGCAATGGCGAGAGTGGCGGAAGTGCAGGAAGCACAGGGGCAAATGGTAAAGATGTCGTTATAGAGGTTCCGCTTGGCACGATTGCAAAAGATGCTGAAACGGAGGAACAACTTTGCGAGATTACTGAGGACGGGGAAGAAAAGATTCTTCTTGCCGGTGGTCGTGGCGGTTTGGGAAATTTGAACTTTAAATCGGCCACGAATCAAACACCTCGTTATGCCCAGCCAGGCGAAGAAGGTAAGGAAGGGTGGTTTATTCTTGAACTGAAAGTTCTTGCCGATGTTGGTCTTGTGGGGTTCCCAAATGCTGGAAAGTCAACTCTTTTGAGCGTTGTTTCTGCAGCAAAACCAAAGATTGCAAATTATCCGTTCACAACCTTGGTTCCGCAATTGGGAATTGTTTCCTACCGTGACAATGCATCGTTTGCCATGGCCGACATTCCTGGAATTATAGAAGGTGCTCACGAAGGTAAAGGGTTAGGGTTGAGGTTTCTACGTCATATAGAGCGAAATGCGGTTCTCTTGTTTCTCATTCCTGCCGATAGCGACGACATAGCAAAAGAATACGAGGTCTTGGTGAACGAATTACAGTTGTACAACGAAGAATTGCTTGACAAGCCGAGATTGCTTGCCATTTCAAAATGCGATATGCTCGACGACGAGTTGAAAGCAGAAATTTCTAAGAATCTGCCTCCGATAGAGACCGTTTTTATTTCTTCGGTGGCTCAAATCGGTTTGGTTGAACTGAAAGATAAACTTTGGAAGTTGTTACACGAATGATTGAAACTTTAGAATCATTTGACCAGCAATTATTATTATGTATAAATGGTGCTAACACGCCATTGTTAGATCTTGTCTTTTACAATCTTTCCAAAGTGTGGGCTTCATTCCCGATTTACCTTTTTGCAATGTATTTATTGTATCGCAAATACGGCTGGCGAAGAATGCTCGTCTGTGTCTTTGTGGTCTGCTGCGCAATCGGTTTGGCAGACTTGATTTCCACCGAATGTTTCAAAAAGGTGATTTGCCGTTATCGCCCGACGCATAATATGGATATCGGCAATTTTGTCCATATTGTGAATGGGTATCGTGGAGGAATGTATGGCTTTGTGTCGTCACATGCAGCCAATATGTTCGCATTTACCGTCGGTGCTTCGCTGTATTTGAGAAAACGATTATGGACAGTCGTGTTTCTCGTCTGGTCGCTTCTTGTCTGTTATTCACGCATGTATCTCGGTGTTCATTATCCTGCCGATATCGTTTGTGGTGCTATTCTTGGTAGTGTAATAGCATACGTGTCATACGTTGCCGAAACAAAAATTTCGGCATACAGAACGTAATTTGTCAAAGCTCAATTTCTACAAAATTCTTACGCCGACCATTGTCATATCGTCAACTTGCTCGGAACCACCACGCCATGCTTCGATTGTTGATTTTAGTCGTTTGCCGATTTCGTTCATTGGCAACGGATCGTTTTCTATCAAGAAGGCTTCAAGTCGTCTGCTCTTATATTTTTCTCTATCTGGATTTGTCTGGTCTTTTATACCATCACTCATAAAGTACAGAGCATCACCTTTTTGTAGTTGAATGTCAAAATCTTGGAAATCTTCCTCTATCGTGTAGTTTCCAATTGGCATACGATCGCCTTTTATCTTGATTGTCGCGCCGTTACGGACGATGATGGCAGTCTGGTTTGCCGAAGCAAATTTCATCAACCGAGTTTCTGGGTCGATAATACCTATGGTCATATCCATACCGTCGCTGACAGAAAATTCGTCATTTGCATTTTGGGCAAGCAATGCTTTCACCACCTTACGCATACGGTTTAGAATAACCGAAGGTTGCAATTCGTTGCCCATGATTTCCATAGAATTGATGATATCCTTCATAGAACTGATGCCCATCATACTCAACATAGAACCAGGTACGCCGTGACCCGTACAGTCGGCTTCAACGATAATTTGCAAATTTTTCTTTTGTTCCACGAAATACCAGTCGCCAGAGATGATATGTTTTGGCTGATAATACACAAAACTGTCGGGGAAAATCTTCGCAACGTCTTCTCCCGTGCTGACAGCAGCTCGTTGGATACGACTCGCATAGCTGATTGATTCGTGAATTTCCTTGTTCACGGCTGCAAGTTCATCCTTTTGAATATAGAATTCCTCAAGCATTTCGGCAACTTGTCCCATCTCGTCAGCCGTTTCTTTCACGGGAACTAATTCTTCTGCCGTTCCCGAGGCAAGAGAACGAGAAATCTTCTTCAACGGTCTCATCACCTTGTCACGCATAAACAGCAGCAAACCGCCCATTGCAATCAAACACAGCAAGGCGAAAATGCAGAATACGGGTATCATTTTCGCAAAGTTTTCTTCCACATTGTTCTCGAAAACCGTGTTCATGCTTGCCTGACGAATTTGTGTAATGTTGTCGAGATTTTTGGTGATAATGATATTGAATCCATTGTTTTCGAACGTTTTTACGTTTGAGTCTGATTCTTCCGTTGAAATACCAGTATAAATGGCACCAAGCGACATCCTAAAATCTTCGAGCAAATTTTGGTCGATTTCTCGTGCGAGAATCATATAACCTTTCGGAGTCAACTTATGAGCATTGTCGTACGAAGGAGTAATAGTTGCACAGAAATACTCCATCAAGCGACCTGTATTATATATGTAGAAATTCACAAGTCCCGTATCTTTGAAACATTCCTTGAAATTGTTGAAACTGAACGGGAAAAATGTAAAATCCTTGTATTTGTCTTCGATTTTTAAATATTTACGGAGTCCAACCGAGTCGTACATCGCAATCATTGATGCCGAATACATGTTGGTCATATATCCGAAATTGTCTTCGAGCCACGCCGAATCTTTCGGGTCGTAGTCGCGATTTATGAAATCTACGACTTCATCCCATGCGGAATTGTCTCTCACGGCATTGGTAAAGTTTCCTGACTTTGCCTGCCAAACCTTATCCGACATATTTTGAAGTTCGTTGCGAGTAATTTCCACAAGTTCCTTATGTTGGTGTACTTGCCAAACGATGTAAAAAAGAATACCAGCTACCAACACAATAGACGTCACCATAGCAACCTTCGCCATTTGTGACAATAATGATTTGAATTTTTTCATAACACCTCTTTTTATAAACTTTGCAGAAAGCAAAAATATACCCCAAATATAAAAAAATAATTTTATAGAGTTTCACGATAAAGATGTGTTTTTTCTAAAAATAGACATTGTCAATATTCTTTCTTGTTGTTGATAACTTTTTAATAACTATAAATCAATGATTTAGCACTATTTTGCGCCTATGTTGCATAAAGTATAAGAGTGTACACAAAGTTTTTTTGTATTTTTGGGGTCTAATGAACAAATTAAGTAGAAAATGGGAAAAGTAATTGCAATTGCAAACCAAAAGGGAGGGGTTGGAAAAACCACTACGTGTATAAATCTTGGTGCCAGTTTAGCAGTTCTTGATTATTCAGTGCTGATTGTTGACTTCGATCCGCAAGGCAATGCGTCAACAGGTTTAGGAATTGACATTCGGGATGAAAAGATGCTGGGCGTCTATGAATGTCTTGCAGGCAAGTGCAAACCTCAAGAAGCAATTCACAAATACGAAGAAATAGAAAAATTACATATCATACCTTCTAATATCGACTTGGTCGGTTTGGAATTGGAATTGGCTAACGACCTCGACAATCGTAGTTTATACTTGAAAAGCATTATCGATAAAGTTCGCGATTCTTATGATTTTGTTCTTATTGACTGTACTCCGTCGCTTGGCGTGCTTACGACCAATGCCCTCACGGCGGCCGACTCCGTTCTGCTTGCTATCCAATGCGAGTATTTCGCTTTGGAAGGTTTGGCACAGCTTTTAAATACCATCCGCGAAGTGCAGGAAAATTTCAATCCGACACTTTCTATCGAAGGTTTCTTGATTACAATGTATGATGTTCGCCTACGACTTTCAAATCAAGTTGTGGAAGAAGTGCATAATCACTTTGAAGATATGCTTTTTGAGACTATCATTCAAAGAAACGTGAAATTGGCAGAGGCTCCAAGTTTCGGAAAACCTGTCATCACTTACGATGCAGCATCTGTTGGAGCAAAGAACTATTTGAACTTGGCACAAGAACTCTTACGCAGAAATAAATTACCTGAAACGAAACAATAATGGCTACAAATAAAAAAGGTTCTGTTCTTGGAAGCAATGCTCTCAGTGCCGTTGGTGCTGGCAAGGATATATTGTTCAGTAAGTCGAGCAACAATGTTGCAAATCGTCAAGGCGTGACGGAAATCGACATACAAAAAATTGCCCCAAGCTCAAAACAAACACGAAAATCATTTGACGAAGATGCCCTCAAGCAACTAGCCGAATCAATCAAATCACTTGGCGTGATTTCTCCTATCAGCGTGCTACGCAATGGCATTGATTCCTATGAACTGATTTACGGCGAACGTCGTTTGCGTGCATCGAAGATTGCAGGACTTGAAAAAATTCCCGCATATATCCGTACCGACATCAATGACGAAAAACAGCTCATCATCGGTGTCATTGAGAACTTGCAACGTGAGGACTTAGACCCGATAGAGATTGCGCAATCGTATCAACGCCTTATTGAAGAGGCAAATCTTACCCAAGACGAACTTGGCAAGAAAATAGGGAAAAACCGTACGACCATCGCTAATTCTCTCCGTCTTTTGAAATTACCGCCCGAAATTCAGACGGCGTTGATGAACAAAGATTCCAACCAATCGTTTACCGAAGGACACGCAAAAGCGCTTCTTTCGCTTGACGATGAGAACAAGCAACGTGATGTTTTCACCTCTATTCTTGACAAAGGATTGTCGGTTCGCGAAACCGAAGACCTTGTCCGTTCCTTGAAAGAAGGAAAACAAGCAAAAAAGAAAACATCGAAATCAGAAGAACAAAAGGCACTACAGACGAAGATTTCAAAGAAATTCAACAATGCAAAAGTTGCGTTAAACGTGACTTCAAAAGGAAATGGAAAAATTTCCATCTCGTTTGCCAATGCCGAGGAAATGAACGCAATCATTGCCCAGATTGAAAAAATCCAATAGAATGCGTAAACTGATTCTCTTTGGCTTGATTTGTTTGTTAGGGTTACAAACGTTTGCCCAAGAGGATAGCCTTATCGTTCTGCAAGGCGTTCCCGAAGAAACGGCTGAATCCATTGAGAAAAAACATTCCCCAAAAACTGCCGCCATACTATCGGCAGTTCTTCCCGGGGCGGGACAAATCTACAACGGCTCATGGTGGAAAGTCCCTATCGTTTATGCCGGATTTGCAGGCATAGGCTACGGTTTATACTTTTATCAGGATTATTACAAATCGTTCAAAACGGCATATAATGACTATAGAAATCCCTACTTGGAACAAGGTCTCACGCCACCTGCCGATACTGTGTTAACCGTTCGCGGAGAAACTGGTTATTCTCCCGTAAACGTGCAACAAGGACGAGATTTTTACAGAAAATACCGCGACTTGTGTATCATCGGATTGGGAATATGGTATTTGGCCAACGTGCTCGATGCCTACACCGAAGCACATCTGTTTGAATTCGACGTTTCCGACGATTTGTCAATTCAATGGCAACCAACATTTTATTACCGACAAACGTCAATGGCTACTGCTGCCTTGCCTTCAGGAATAAAACTCACATTGGATTTTTAGCAACAACGATGGCTTAAACTTCAACAGAGGTTTGCAACAAATCTTCAATTGTATTGTACAATGCCTCCATCGACGGCAATATAACATTTGCTCCTGCCGAAGACAAATCCTCGTCTCGTAAAATGCCCGTATTCAATGCAATGGTAAAAATGTTTGCGCCGACGCCTGCTTGTACGCCTAACGGGGCATTTTCAACGACAACGGCCTCATTCGGTTGTACGCCCGCTTTCTGCAATGCCATCAAATATGGCTCTGGATGGGGTTTCCCATATTTTACATCAAACGAAGTCACCATATTTTCGGGAGAAAAAATACCTGGATAGGTTTCGTTCAATTTCGAGATAAGACTTTTTTGTCCGCTTCCCGTCACCAACACGATTTTTTTACCTGATTTTTTCAATGTTTCCAACACTTCCTTGGCAAACGGCATAGGATTCGTGCGTGAAATTGACATAAAAATCCCTGCCTTGTCGGCATAAATATGCTGAATTTCATCATCGGTTGCCTCACGGTGCAATTGTGCGGTAAATGCTTCATTCACCGTAGTTTTTCCCGTTCGTCCTTCGTTCAGATATACATCGTATTCGCTAAATGCGACTCCAACATGGGCAAAGGCCTCTTTCCACGCCTTTGCATGAAACGGCATGGAATCATACAACACACCGTCCATATCGAACAGAAATGCTTTGGGTGAAAAAGACGAAAAACCTGTCTTCTCTAAATAAGAGTCAATCGCGTTCTGGAAATCCATTATTAGTCAATTTGTCCCTTCCGTTTACGCATATACCAGATTACCACTGCCGACAACGCAACTGTGAGCGCCAAACCAACGGAATAACCAACCGTTGCCGAAAGTGCGAATCCTTCGGGAGCCATAAGAATGTACGTGCTACAAACCGACGTCATGAAAATTGCTGGTATCAATGTGATATAGAAACATTTACCATTTCTGTACAAATAAACGGTGATTGCCCACAACGTGAAAATCGACAAGGTTTGGTTAAACCAGCCGAAATATCTCCAAAGTACAGCAAAATCAACCATCATAAGCACTGCTGAGATAGCGAACAATGGTAATGAAACCGACAATCGTTTCCACACCTTGTCTTGTGGGAAATGAAGAAAATCGGCAGTAATCAAACGAGCAGAACGGAATGCCGTATCACCCGATGTGATTGGAGCAGCCACAACGCCAAGAATGGCAAGTACGGCACCAACTTTTCCCATCCACGTGTTACAGATGAAACTTACCACATTTGCAGGATTCGGATATGAAGCCAGTTGGTCGTAATTATTGTCGCAGAACTTGATTGCGGCAGCAGCCCAAATCAATGCCACAAAACCTTCGGTAATCATTGCGCCATAGAAGGCGATTCGTCCGTATTTTTCTTGTTTCAAACAACGAGCCATCATCGGACTTTGCGTAGCATGGAAACCGCTAATGGCACCACAGGCAATCGTTACAAACAAGAACGGAAATATTGGCAAACCTTTGGGGTGATGTGTGTGGAAGGCTTCGGTAATTTCGGGCATTGCACCTTCGTTGGTGAAAATTCCGAAACATACGCCAACAGCCATTATCAGCAATGCAATACCGAAAATCGGATAAATCTTTCCTATCAGCGCATCAATTGGAAGCAATGTTGCCATAATGTAATAGCAGAAAATCACGATGCACCAAAACGTTGACGAACCGAAAAATCCCCAGTCTGATGTCATGCTTGAAAGCAGACCAGCAGGAGTCGTTACGAATACAGCACCAACCATCACCATAAGCAACAAAGCAAAAACACGCATTACCTGACGGACACCCGTACCCAACTCGTCACCAATGATTTCGGGCAACGATGCGCCACCTTTTCGCAACGAAATCATTCCCGAAAGGAAATCGTGCGTGGCACCTGCAAAAATACACCCAAGCACTATCCACAAATATGCGGCGGGACCGAACAAAATTCCGCCTATCGCGCCAAAGATAGGACCTGTACCCGCAATGTTCAAGAATTGAATCAAGAAAACTTTCCACAACGGCATCGGCATAAAATCAACACCGTCTTGTTTTGTGAACGCCGGCGTTTGTCTTTCGTTGTCAACGCCGAAGATTTTTTCTACCAAGGCACCGTAAAACACATACCCTAATACAAGTGCCACAATTGCTACAACAAACGTAATCATGAGTCTGAATTTTTACGTGGCAAAATTAGAAATAATTGGAGAGAAACGAAAGATGAATGACGTATTATTTTGTATTGATTGCCCCGAATCCTTCACTATTCGCCCTCAACATTGAAAAAAACCTTCAGATATTATTTTCTGTTTGTGATTTTTTTACCAGATATTCTTTTTATAAAAGTTTTCGCTAAATATTATTTTTCGAGTTGAGATTCCGTAGTTTTTTGTTTCTTTGCCAATAAAATTAAGAAAGATGGAACAGAAAAAAACATTGCATTCTCGTGTCGTTTTTGGAACGACCTTTATTGTAATTGGATTGTTTTTCCTTTTGGCGAATTTGGATATTGATTTGCTGGGAATCTGGCGTGACGCTGTGCTTTCATTCCCAATGTTGCTGATTCTTTTCGGCCTTATGCTTTTGAGTGGAAAACATTGGATTGGTGGTCTGTTGTTTGTCGGCGTCGGTACATTTTTTATCTTGCCACGCTTGCCGTATCATATTGTAAATGATGATTTTGTATCAACATGGTGGCCTGGGCTTCTGATTTATGCCGGCGTGATTATGCTTTTGTTTCGGAATGTTACTGTTCCCGAATCGAAGGAGAGAATTTACCACAGCGACAATATGCACGATGCCGATGTAACATTCGACGAGTCGGGAAAAATCAATTGCCGTA
>JAFZTG010000020.1 GCA_017618935.1 Bacteroidales bacterium
GATCACAACGTTCGTCAAGGTATGAATTGATGGTCAACTTGTAATTTTTCCCCGTTGACGGCATAAATTGCCAAATCCCCCGAGCGCCAGCAGGCGATTTTGCCTTAGGATTCAGCGCGGACTCAATAATGGCAAGGTATTTCAGTTCTTGTGGGACATCGTACTGCTCAAAAATATCTTCAAATATCGGGAAATAATATTCCGCCATACCAAGCATTGAGCAAACCGAATTACGTCGTTTGTTCGCATACACGTCGATATACGACTGCACACGATTGTTGTACGTGATTTTCACGACAGAATTCATATTCTCGATTCGGTGTTTGTACTCCCTGTTTGAAAACTTCGGGACATACGTGCTGTCGTAGTGTTTCTTGGAATGCTCCGAAAAACTTATTCCACCAGCTTGCTGCACGTACCACAAATTGACCAGACTGTCGAGTTGCGTGTTGTAATTTCTAATTATTGCATTGGAATCCACAAAATCGCTGGCATCGGGCATCGACACGTTAAGCGCGATCTGGTCTTGTGCCTGCAAGCCTGCACACATCAAGAGAGTCGCTATGTATGTCGTGATTTTCTTCATACGCCCTGGCTTTGTGTCAATTCGTGGAAAACTTCTTCTAATGATCTGTCTTTCTTAATATTTTCGGCAGTGTCGTTAGCAACAATGTGACCGTTGTTGATGATTATCACGCGGTCGCAAATCGCCTCGACCTCCTGCATAATATGCGTTGAGAGCATTATAGTCTTTGACTTTCCCTCTGCCTCAATCAAGCTTCTGATTTCAATTAACTGATTGGGGTCCAGTCCTGTAGTCGGTTCGTCCAAAATCAATACTTTAGGGTCGTGGACAAGCACCGCAGCCAGTCCCACACGTTGCCGATACCCTTTGGAGAGCATAGAGATTTTTTTATGAACTTCTTTCTCTAAACCGACACGTTTAATGATATCATTTACAATTCCTTCAGTATTCTTATTTAAACCATAAATTTTAGCAACGAACATCAGATATTCCTTGACATACATTTCAAGATACAAGGGATTATGTTCGGGCAGATAACCAATGGTTTTCTTCACCTCAATCGGATTCTGACGGACATCGATGCCGTTCACAAGTACTTCGCCTTCAAAGTCAGAAAGGAAACCCGTGATGATTTTCATCGTGGTCGATTTGCCGGCACCGTTAGGACCGATGAAACCAACAATCTCGCCCGACGGGATTTCAAACGAAATGCCATCGACTGCGCGTTGTGTTCCGTACGTCTTAACTATATTTTTTACCGAAATCGACATAGTATGTTATTTTCCCCACGTATCAGGATGTTGACGCCAGTCTTTCAAACTCTCCATTTGAGCCGGCGTGATATAATTTCTTTCTGTTGCTAATTCCACAAGAGCCGTGTAATTCGTGAGCGTATCGACCTTACATTTTGCATTGGCAAAAGCCTCAACGGAAACATTGAATTGATATGTGAAAATTGCCAACATACCAAGAACATTGATTTTTGCGGCACGCAACGCCTCAACTGCCTTCAGACTGCTTCCACCTGTTGAAATCAAATCCTCAATAACCACAACTTTCTGACCCTCTTCGTAATAGCCCTCAATCTGATTGCCAAGGCCGTGGTCCTTTGAAGCAGAACGAACGTAAATGAACGGAAGATTCAACGCTTCTGCCACAAGCACGCCAACAGCGATTGCTCCCGTTGCCACACCTGCAATTACCTCAACATCAGGATATTGAGCCTTGATTTTTTCAGCAAACGCCTGTTTCAGACATTCGCGCACGTGAGGGTACGAAAGCGTTTTTCTATTGTCGCAATAAATAGGTGATTTCCAACCACTTGCCCACGTAAAAGGATTTTCGGGTTGTAATTTTATTGCCTTGATTTGTAACAAGTTGTCAATGATAGTACTTTCAATGTTGTTAGCCATAATTTTTTACATTAATATTTGCAAAGATATGAAAAAAAATGAGAATAAAAAATTGAAACTCATCCTAACTATGACCTTGAAAAACCTCAGACAATAATTTCTATAATTTTGCTAAAAAGCTAGCAAACTTTGCCGTTGCACGACCTCTGTGACTCATTGCATTTTTTTGTTCAAGGGGCATTTGGGCAAAAGACTCCTTATATCCTTTGGGTATAAAAATCGGATCGTAGCCAAAACCACCATCTCCCATTTTTTCTGTGGCAATCTCACCTTCTATTTCACCATGGAACAAGTATTCCTTCCCGTCAATTATACAAGCAATCACCGTTTTGAAGCATGCCCGACGATTTTCCATCCCTTTCATCAATCGTAACGTTTTTTGGATGTTATCTTCGGGAGTGCAGTCATCGCCGGCAAAACGAGCTGTATATACACCTGGGGCCCCGTCCAACGCATCTATTTCAAGACCAGTGTCGTCAGCAAAACAATTTTTCCCCGTTTTGTCATATACCCAGTGAGCTTTTTGTAACGCATTTTCTGTCAATGTGTTGCCCGTTTCTGGTATTTCACCCTCACAACCTGCTTGTTTTAGGTTGAGAATAGAATAATTACTTCCGATTATCTTCGAAATCTCTTCTAGTTTATGTCTGTTATTCGATGCAAATACAAGTTCCATAGCATTTTTTTACAAAAATAACGATTTCGCAGAAAACATCAATGGTCAAAATGAAAATACGGGACAAGAAGCCGGTATGACTCTGCTTTTTTGTCCAACGCCAACGGGTAAGCCCTTGAAGATGAAGGCATTCGATAGAAATCAAACCATTGCGTACCTATTTGTATTTTTTCACTTGTTCCAACTTTGGGTTTAGCACAATTATAGGCAGAGACGATTACGTCAGTCGCTTTTTCGCCAGTTGTAACAATAGCCTGGCAACATGGGATTTGCGAAAGCAATGCCTCAATATCAGTTGGTTGCACAACCTCTAAATATTTGTCGGATGCATTCTCTTGTAACCGTTTAACCGCAGAAGCCGTGTCGTAAAACGCCAATCCATAGAGATTACAAAAATCAACAATTTTCTGATAATCAAATTTTTTCACAGACGGCAACACAAAATAATTCGGATTATTGAAAAATATCAGCCCCCAAATTCTCCACATATCGTTTTGAATATTCGGATAGAAAAACTCCATTGACCACCGTTTACGAGGCGGAGGAAAACTTCCGAGAAACAAAACAGTTGCTTTCTTCGGCAAAAATGGCTGCAAGGGATGCTGTTCTACGTCAATTGGCATACTTTCAACAATGATTATTCACTCGTAAATCGACGAATTTCAGCATTAAATTCCTCTTGTTTTCCAAACAAAATCCTCGGCATAATAGGAATGACAAATATTTTTGTTTGTGGGAGAATCTCAGCCAACTTATACACGTCTTTTTCGGTTGTAACTATCTTATAGTCAGACGATAATGCCGACAATTCTTTTACGTCAGTTTCGGAATAGGAATAATGGTCGGGGTACGACTTCGTTTTAACTTGATTACCAAACGATTCCACATATTGTTTTAACGGTTTTGGTTCGGCAATACCAGTAACGAGACACACGTTGTGTTGCGTGAAAAACTCCTGATTGTCATACAATTGTTTTGTGCTGAATTCATACACGGAACCATATTCCATCGTTGAAAAGAACAATTTCTGACGAGTCAGGCCTAATCGTTTCTTATACGTTTCAACCTCGTTTTTCGACAATGTTTCGGGACATTTGGTGATTATCACCACATCGGCACGGGAAACGGCATACTTACCTTCACGCAGAAAACCGACGGGGAAAACGTGGTCGTGCCACAACGGGCGATTGTAATCAATCAGCAAAATTTGCAGACCTGGTTTGATGTAGCGGTGTTGGAATGCATCGTCCAGCACGATTGTTTTCAATGAAGGAACCTGTTCCAATAGTTTCTGAACACCCTCGACACGTTTTTCGCAAACGGCAACGTGCAAATCGGGAAATCGTCGGTGCAACAGAAATGGCTCGTCGCCCAACTCCGACACAGTTGTCTCGGCGTTTGCCAGCACAAATCCTTTTGATTTTCGTTTGTAACCTCTGCTCAACGAAGCGACCTTCATTCCGTTAAGAAGTTGTATAATATACTGAACGTGAGGAGTTTTGCCCGTACCACCCACGGTAATGTTTCCAACCGAAATTACGGGAATGTCGAACTCCGTCTGCTTCAAGATTCCTTTGTCAAAACAAAGATTCCTGCAATACGTGAACAGCCAGTAAAGCAAAGAAAACGGGAATAATATATACTTTACGTACCGCATTATTCTATAGTCATACTTTCTTGTATCTGCGTATAGACACCCGATTTCATCGGCACGTTTTTCAGCAAGGTCTTGAGTTCCTCGTCTTGTACCAATTTATCGACAAACGACGACTGGAAGTCAAGTTTTTCCGTCACAACGTCGAACAACGTTTTTGGTTTTGGATATACTTGAATGCCAAATTCCTGTTCATCCGAAAATTCTGCCAAACGAATAGCTTCCTGCAAGGCGGCATTCAATCCGCCAAGTGTGTCAACCAAGCCTATTCGTAAGCCGTCAACACCGCTCCATACGCGACCTTGCGCAATTTCCTCAACAAAATCTACCGATAAGTTTCTTCCCTCCGAAACACGTTGTTTGAAGGTCAGATACGTTTTGTCGATTGATTTTTCAATGGCGCGCATTTCCACGGCGTCAATATCGCGAGAAACGTTGCCAAAGTCGGAATGCGGGTGCGTATTGACTTTATCCACGTTGACGCCGATTTTATTCAGCAGTCCATTTGCCGTCATCGACAGACCGAACACGCCGATTGAGCCAGTCAACGTCATTGGCGAAGCAATGATTTTTGCCCCCGGAGCCGCTATATAATATGCTCCCGAAGCCGCCATGTCGCCCATTGAAACAATAACAGGTTTTTCTTGTGCCGTCAGGGCAACTTCACGCCAAATCAGTTCCGAGGCCAATGCCGAGCCACCACCCGAATTGATGCGGAAAATGACCGATTTTACCGTTGAATCCTTGCGAATCTTCTTGAATAACGAAACGTATGTCTCGCTCCCAATGGATTCCTCGTCGGATTTGCCCATATCTATGGAACCTTGGGCTATCACGACCGCAATATTGCGAGCAAACGAGGTATCTGCAGCCTCTTGTTCCGCGCAATCATCCATATATGCACGAAAAGAAACGGTTGGAACCGATTTTTTCAAGTCAATGTTCATACGAGTTTTCACGGAGTTCCAAAACTCGTCGGCATGCTGAATCTTGTCGATGAAGCCGAATGCACGCAGTTCAGTTGGCAAGCACACCAACACGCTGTCGGCAAATGAGTTCAGTTGCGAACCGTTCACTTCTCTATATTTTTGTATCGCAGCACAATATGTTTTCCATATAGCATTGATATATGCTTGTTTTTGTTCCTTGTTTGCTTCGCTCATCTTATTTTCCGTAACCGATTCCACGTAACTTTTATATTTTCCGCAGCGAATCATCACGGGTTTCAAACCAATTTTTTCAAGAAGGTTTTTATAATGAATTGAGGTAGAAGAGATTCCGTGAAATTCTGCCATACCTTCGGCGTTCATTGAAATTTCGTCGCACACCGAAGCAAGCAAATACGTTTTTTGCGAAAGCGTATTGAAATGGCCAACCACGAATTTCCCCGATTTCTTAAAATTTTGAAGAGCGTCGGCTAATTCCCATATAGTTGCGTAGCCCGCATTCAGTACGACATCGTCCAAAACTATACCCGAAATTTTTTCGTCATCGGCGGCTGTTTCCAGCGTGCGAATCATATCGACCAGACCCAATTCCGATTCAGAATCGACTGTTGACAGGAATGAGGGCGTTTCGGGTGTGGAAATTTCACCGACGGTAACGACGTTACGAAGTAGCAAAACGTTTTCTTTCTCATACTTGGTTGACGAGATACTTTTTGACGCCGAAGCAACAAAAATTCCTACTATCAAAAATATGATAATGACAACGCCTAATATTGCTCCCAATGCCGTGGCGAAAAAAACTCTGAAAAATTGTCTCATAGTAATTCAAAAATTATGTGGCAAAATACGAAAAAAATAAATTTGAGCTATTCCCTAATAAACACTATTATAATTTGTTTTGAAAAAGGACAAGGCGCAATATCAAAATACTATTTGAACAGACGAGCCAGCGGAAAGACTAAAGCATTGTGTCTCAATATTTTTCAAGCAAGAATGGTATATAATTGCCAAGGATTAGTTTTTTTGAAAATAAGGATATCCTACGAAAATTTCGTCACAAAAATATTGAAACGGAAAAAATACTATTTTTGCCTTGTTAATTGATTGTTTCATTTGAGTTTACAATGAAAATAAATTTTTTCCAAGAGGACGCCAAGTTTCCTACGGGACTACGAAAAACTTCGTTTCGTTCCATTGTCCAAATCATTGTTCAGAATGAGTCAAAAAAGAACATTGACTACATAAATTTTATTGCTTGTTCCGATGAGTATTTGTTGGGAATAAATCAGAATTTTCTGAAACATGATTATTACACCGATATTATCACGTTCGATTATTCTGAAACGGAGATTGCTTCGGATATTTATATGAGTATGGACAGAATCGAAGATAACGCAAAACAAAATAAGGTTACAAAACTTAATGAGTGTTATCGTATTTTGATACATGGTGTGCTTCATTTGGTTGGCTATAAGGACAAAAATCCTAAGGACAAGGCAAAAATGACTCAAAAGGAAGATTATTATTTGCGTTTGGTAGAGTAAGATTATGTTACAAGAATACGATGTAATAGTTGTTGGTGCCGGACACGCTGGCTGTGAAGCCGCCGCTGCCGCTGCCCGTCTGGGTTCGCAGACGTTGCTCATCACAATGGATATGACGAAAATGGCGGCTATGTCGTGCAATCCTGCCGTTGGTGGTATTGCCAAAGGACAGATTGTCCGCGAGATTGACGCACTTGGTGGTGCTATGGGAAAAATCACCGATGCTTCGTCAATTCAGTTCCGAATGTTGAACAAATCGAAGGGCCCTGCTATGTGGAGCCCTCGTTCGCAAGCCGACAGGGCGTTGTTCATTAAGCACTGGCGCGAAGAACTTGAATCTATCCCAAATCTTGATTTTTGGCAAGATGCCGTTTGCGAACTGTTGCTCGACAAAGATAAAGTTGTTGGTGTTAAAACGGTCTGGGGAATTTCTATCAAGGCAAAGTCTGTGGTTTTAACCAACGGAACTTTTTTGAACGGCTTGATGCACATCGGCCGTTCGCAAGTCGAAGGAGGTAGAATAGGGGAGTTGCCTTCGTATAAACTTTCCGATCAAATCCGTGATTTTGGATTCGAGGTCGGAAGAATGAAGACGGGAACTCCTGCTCGTATCGACGGAAGAACGATTGATTTTTCGAAATGCAAGGAACAAAAAGGCGACGAAGAGATTGGTCAATTTTCGTTTGTTCCACGTGGAACAATTAAACGATTGCCTCAGTTAAGTTGTTGGATGACTTACACGAATCCGCAAGTTCACGAAGTTCTTCGTTCGGGTTTTGCCGATTCGCCATTGTACAACGGAACAATAAAAAGTATCGGACCTCGATATTGTCCGAGCATTGAAACAAAATTGGTGACGTTTGCCGACAAGGACAAACATCAACTTTTCTTGGAGCCTGAGGGAATCAACACGTGCGAATATTATTTGAACGGATTTTCATCGTCGTTGCCAGCCGATGTGCAATATAAGGCAATGCGTTTGTTACCTGGTTTGGAGAATTGCAAAATTTTCCGTCCGGGATATGCCATCGAATACGATTTCTTTATGCCGACTCAGTTGACGGCATCGTTGGAAACAAAAATGATACAAAATTTGTTCTTCGCCGGACAAATCAACGGAACTACTGGTTACGAGGAAGCAGGAGCGCAAGGTCTGATTGCTGGAATCAATGCTTCGCTCAAGGCATCGGAACGGGAAGCGTTTATTCTTCATCGCGATGAGGCATATATTGGCGTGCTGATTGACGACCTTATTACCAAGGGTGTGAACGAGCCGTATAGAATGTTTACTTCGCGTGCGGAATTTAGAATCTTGCTTCGTCAGGATGATGCCGATGTTCGTCTTACGCCAAAAGGGATTGAACTCGGTTTGGTTGACGATGTAAGGAAACGTGCGTTTGAACATAAGATGACGGCTGTCGAGAAGTTGACGAATTACGTGAACGAGAAAAAAATGACGATGGCGCAGGCGAATCCTATTCTTGAATCGTTAGGCAGCAAGCCGTTGGAGGAATCAACCAAGTTGGCAAACCTCATTGCCCGACCGAATGTTTCGGTAAAATGTTTCCACGTGGAACAATCTGATTTTGTAGAGACCGACGACGTTGACTGGGACGTGGTGCAGGAGTCGGTGGACATCAATATAAAGTATTCGGGCTACATTGAGAAGGAACGACAGATTGCAGAAAAGATTTCCCGATTGGATTATATCAAAATCAAAGGAAAAATTCCGTACGAGAAAATAGAGTCGCTTTCAACCGAGGCACGACAAAAACTGACGAAGATTGACCCCGAAACCATTGGCCAAGCGTCACGAATCAGCGGTATTTCTCCGGCAGACATTAATGTGTTGCTTGTCTATTTAGGAAGATAATAGTTATTTCTTTGCATCTTGCACAAGGCGGACAGACCGCTCCTCAATGCGGTCGTAGTAATCCATACCAATAATTTCGCCGAAGTACAAAAAGTAGGCTTTCTCGTCATTGTAAGCCGAACTCGACCAGTAGTAGCCGATGGAACCACCAAAAAACACCTTTGGACCGTCAATGCCCTCGTCGCGCTTGCCAGCAGCAGGAAGAAAAATGCTGTTACTGTTCTTTTTGCTTGTCACCTTATATCCCTTAACACCTTTTTCTTCTGCCCATAACCATGTACAATTATCTATCAACTCTTGAAATTCCTCTCTTGTCGGTAATCTTTCCTCGTTTTTCTTTAATGTTAACGCATTATCAAATGTATAATACTCACCGTTTTCCTCTGGAGAATTAGCGCCAACGTTGCACGTAGCCCATGTAACGCTTAAACCTAAATCAACAAATTCGTTCTGTGCATGTGCATTAAACGATAGTACAATCAACGTCAAAAGGCTTAAAGTAATACTTGTAAGATAGAACCGTTTCATTTTGTATCAATTATAACAACTGCAAAGATATGACTATTATTGTAACTTTTTCTCTTGAAAGAAAGAGTTATTTCTTCACATCTTGTACCAGACGGATAGGCCGCCTGTATGTGCGGTAGTCGCTGTCTGTGTACACACCGTCAATGTAGTAGTTTAGACAGTGGGCGTAGTCGCTACCATAAACTGAACTCGACCAGAGGTAGCCGTAGGAACCCACATCGTGCACGTTTGTACTGTCGCGGTAGCCAGCAGCAGGAAGAAAAATACTGTTTCCATTCTTTTTGCTTGTCGCCTTATAAC
>JAFZTG010000186.1 GCA_017618935.1 Bacteroidales bacterium
CGTCTTGGTTGCGAGCACAACGATGCAGCATTCTTTATGAACATAGCCCAAACCCGCCCTCCTGAAACTATTGCCAACATGTGCATAATTTTGATTAAACAAGCGGATTATTTGCTTTTCAAGCAGTTGAAACGTTTGGAGGAGGATTTTCTGAAAAATGGCGGTTTTAATGAGAGAATGTATAGGTTGAGGAAGCAGAAAAAAACTTTTCTGGTTATTTGCGATTACAAAAAAATATATCTTTGTAGTTGAAAGAATGTCTATGTAAAATATGAATACTATTCAAATATCGGTTGTAATTTCTCTTTTGAACGAGCAGGATTCTTTGAAAGAACTTATGGAGTGGATTCATAAGGTGATGGAGGAGAACAAATTCTCGTATGAGGTTATTTTCGTTGATGATGGCAGCACTGATAATTCATGGGAAATTATCACCGAATTGTCGCAACAATATGAACAAGTCAAGGCGATAAAGTTTCGTCGGAATTATGGGAAATCTGCAGGTTTGTACAAAGGTTTCGAGAAAGCCCAAGGCGACGTTGTTATTACAATGGACGCCGATTTGCAGGATTCTCCCGACGAGATACCAGAATTATATCGTATGATTACCGAAGAAGGTTACGACCTTGTTTCGGGCTGGAAAAAGAAACGCTACGACCCTGTGCTGACGAAGAATCTTCCAAGCAAACTCTATAATGCCACTGTCAGAATGATGACGGGCATTAAATTGCACGATTTCAACTGTGGCCTCAAAGCGTACCGCAAACAAGTGGTGAAAAGCGTTGAGGTGTACGGCGAAATGCACCGCTATATTCCTGTTTTGGCAAAATGGGCAGGTTTCAAGAAAATCGGCGAAAAGGTCGTCTTGCATCAGGAACGGAAATATGGTGTTTCGAAATTCGGAATCGAACGGTTTATCAGAGGACCTCTGGACTTGCTTTCGGTCATGTTCATGTCGAGATTCAGCAAACGTCCTATGCACTTTTTCGGTTCCATGGGGACAATCTGCTTTTTGATAGGTTTCGCCATTCTTATTTACCTGTCGTATATGAAACTTGTGGAATTGCAGTATAACATGACGCAACGACCGCTGTTTTATCTTGGTATTGTCTGTCTCATTTTGGGTGTACAGTTGTTCCTGGCAGGTTTCCTTGCCGAAATGATTTCGCGCTCGTCTTCGAACAGAAATGAATATTTAGTTGATGAGATTATAAAATAATATTGTATGGATTTCACAATCAAAACATTAGGAGCATGTAAAATCAAGTCTCCGCTGAAACTTTCAAACGTTAAAGGCGACGGAATTTATGATTATGTGGAAGATGGCGCTCGAGTGCTGTATTCTTCGTCGTTGGAGGAAGTTCAGAATGCCATAAAGAATAACTTGCCGTTGGACTCGTTTGAAAAGCCGGGTCCCAAAGAATATATTTATTTTGACCCGTCGAAGACGAAGGTTGCGATTATTACCTGCGGCGGACTTTGCCCCGGTCTTAACAACGTCATTCGCGGACTTGTGACGCATTTGTGGAATCGTTACGGTGTGACGAATATCGTTGGTATTCAGTATGGCTATGCGGGCCTGAATCCTGACAACGGTCTTCCATTTATTACGTTGACTCCCGATTTGGTTGACGATATTCATAAAGACGGTGGTTCAATGTTGGGCTCTTCTCGTGGCGACCAACCTATAGAAACGGTTGTCGATACGTTGGAACGAAACAATATCAATATCTTGTTTTGTGTCGGTGGTGACGGTACGCTTCGTGGTGCTCACGCCATTCAACAAGAAATTGAAAAACGTAATCTGAAAATTGCTGTTGCAGGCGTTCCCAAAACGATTGACAACGATATAAATTTTATTGAGAAATCGTTTGGTTTCGAGTCGGCATTTGCCGCTGCACAACCTATTATTTTGAACGCCCACTATGAGGCAAAAGGCGCA
This sequence comes from Bacteroidales bacterium, assembly GCA_017618935.1. The sequence goes on from JAFZTG010000186.1 coordinate 1,943, forward strand.
CAAAACGGTGTGGCTCTTGTGAAATTGATGGGTCGTGATTCGGGCTTCATCGCTGCAAGTACGGCTTTGGCTGTTCCCGATGTGAACTTCTGCCTGATTCCAGAAATGGACTTTGATTTGGATAATGAAAAAGGCACAGGATTCTTGAATGTTTTGGAAAAACGTCTGGAACGGAAACATCACGCTGTGGTTGTCGTTGCCGAAGGCGCTGGTCAGAAATTCTTTACTGGCGAACGTAAGAAAGACGCTTCGGGCAATGTGCTGCACGAAGACATCGGTGTCTTCTTGAAAAATCAGGTTACTGACTATTTCAAGAAAAAGAATATTCCAATCAGCGTGAAATATATCGATCCAAGTTATATTATCCGCAGTATTCCGGCAAATGCGAACGATAGTAAGTTCTGCGAACAATTGACGCATTGTGCGGTACATGCCGCTATGGCTGGCCGTACGGACTTCGTGGTGGGCAACTGGAATGGCTCGTTCACTCTGCTGCCAATAGAGATTGCTACATCGCAACGTAAAAAAGTCATTCTTGAAGGCGAATTTTGGTGGAGCGTGGTTGAAGCAACAGGACAACCGATGGAGATGAAGTAAATGTCAGATTGTCAATACAATATAGGTGTTTTTGATTCGGGATTCGGCGGCTTGTCAATCTTAAAGGAAATACGCACGCTTTTACCTCAATATTCCTATATTTATTTGGGCGACAATGCCCGTGCCCCATACGGCACACGTTCTTTTGAAACGGTGTATCGCTACACGCTCGAAGCCGTCACAAAATTGTTCGAGATGAATTGCAATCTTGTGATAATTGCTTGTAATACGGCTTCGGCAAAAGCGTTGAGAAATATTCAACAATGTGATTTGCAACAGTTTGGGGCAGACAAACGCGTCTTGGGTATTATCCGTCCTTGTACTGAAATTGCCAACACTTTCACGAAAAACAACAATCTCGGAATCGTTGC
>JAFZTG010000187.1 GCA_017618935.1 Bacteroidales bacterium
TGTATTACAATGCAAGCAATGCAAAAGATTACCAAATTATATATGAGGATTATTACACTGATGAATTTGGCGACAACGAAGACCACATGGATATATTGCCGGATGGAACGACAGATGCGTTGTGTGGCGGCTACTGGAATAATTTTGATGTGGCTGCAGGTAATCGAATCGGTGATAATTTCGAGATTCAGTACACAATGCCGGAAATCACAGGTCGGTATTATTTGGTAGTGTTCGTTGATGCATTCGATGCCGTTGCTGAAGGAAACGAGGACAACAATTTCTACTTTATTACAGCAGAAAATGGAAAACCTCTTGAATTTGAGAATGGTGTGCTGAAAACAGAGTTGAAATCGTCAACATTAAAGGCGCTGAAAACACCGAAGGCATTTGGTGACACTGAACATCAGACGCCAATCTGCAAGGCGAATCCAAACGCATATTCTCCTGCTGAAATCAGTCGTTTGTTGTTGCACGACAAGACTACAGGCGAACTTGATGCTAAGGTTGCCCAATATCGTTTGAAATCGGCTACAACCCGTCCAGCTCGAAAAGTATTGAAAAAATAATTTCGAACAACATACAAAAAAATAGAGCCATAGGATAGATTTCTTATGGCTCTTTTTTTATTATAGGAGATACGTTCTTTATTCGCAGAACATACATCCATCGAACGCATCGCAACCGATTTCTATATCAGCTGGAACTATGCACGACGTAAGGTTCACACAACCTGCAAAGGCGTCGTCGCCGATTCTTTTAACGGATTTTGGAATGTCCACGGATTCCAGTCCAGCACAGTTCTCGAACGAATTATTTCCAACTTCCACAACAGTATCAGGAATCGTCACGTGGCCACACTTTCCTTCTGGACAACTAATTAGTTTTGAAACTGCGTAATCATATAGAATGCCGTCAATAGATTTGAAATGGGTGTTGCCTGCTTCCACAGTAATTTCTTGTAAAGAGTCAGACTCATAAAATACATATTGTCCTAATCTTTTCAAAGACGTAGGAAGGTTGATTTTCTTAAGTTCATCACAATTTGCGAATGCGAAATCTTTTATATCTATAACCGACTTTGAAATAGTCACATCGGATAAGTTACGACACATAAAGAATGCTCTATAATGAATTATCGTAACAGAATCGGGAATGACGATGCTTGTTAATTGGGAACAGTTACAAAAAGCGTATGCTGAAATTGCCTTGACCGTATCGGGGATAACGACTTTTTGTTTTCCGCTCGGACAGCGTACGAGTTCTGTGACTGAATAATTGTATAGTACTCCGTCAATTGACTTAAAACGCGCATTATCATCTTCGACAAGTATTTCCTGCAACGAAGTACATTCTTCAAAATCAAGCACTTCGTTGTCTATCGTAAACGAATTAGCTAATGTAATACTCTTCAATCCTCTACAACATAAAAACACTCTTTCTTCCAAGGTTGTTACAGAACCAGGAATTGCAATGTTTGTCAATGCCAAACAGTTATAAAAAGCACCTTTTTCTATAGTTGTAACAGATTCAGGAATAATAAGATTCGCCAACTTTTTACAACCAGAAAAAGCATAACTTTCAATGGTGGTGATAGAGTTTGGAATTTTCACTTCGGTCAATTCTGTACACTGTCTAAACGCATCCGCACCAATTGTTGTGACAGTTGCAGGAATCTCAATATGTTTTTTCCTACTCGGACAAAATATTAATGTTGAAACGGCATAGTCATATAAAACTCCGTCAATAGACTTAAAATGGGTGTTCCCACCTTTTATGAGTATTTCCTGTAAATTCGGAAAGTCCTCAAAAAAGTTTCTCTCAAATTCAGTGAGATTTTTTGAAATTGTAATGCTTTCCAAATCTTTACAGTTATAAAAATAAGAATCTAAATCTAATTCTGTAACAGAATCGGGGAGAATAATATTTTTTAGCTTGCTACAATTGAAAAATGCGTTGACTCCGATACTCGCAACCGAATTGGGAATAGTGATGTGTTCCAAATTATAGCAATTTTCAAACGCCGAAATACCGATTTTGGTAACTGAATCAGGAATGGAAACTTGTTTCAAATTACAGCAATCGGCAAACGCATACTTAGCAATTTCAGTAACCGAATCGGGTAGGGAAACCTCGTTTTTATTTTTCAAACAATAGAGAACCTTGCTGATGGCATAATCGTAGAGTACACCATTTACGAAACGAAATTTTTTGTTCCTCTCGTCAATTTTTATTTCTTGTAAAGACGTGCAATCGGAAAACGCATTGTCGCCAATTTTTTTGACAGATTTCGGAATAGCAACAGAGGTTAGTTTCTTGCATTTGTCAAAAGCAAGTTCGCCGATTTCTGTAACTGAATTAGGGATAGAAATAGTTCGTTTCCCGTTCGGACATATGAAGAGTTTCTTCCCCGAAATATCGTACAACACACCATCTATGGATTGGTAATATGTATTTCCTTCCTCCACAAGAATCTCTTGTAAAGATGGACAATCGCTAAACGCACTTTCGGCTATATGATCGACGCTTTTTGGAATGACAAAGCTCGTCAGTGCTTCACAACCGCTAAAAGCGCCATAAGAAATCACTCTCAAATGTTGCGGAAGTTTTATTGTTTGTAAATTTTTGCAACCATTGAATGTGCTGCAGTTGATTTCCTTGACTGAATCGGAAAGGGAGATGTTTTCCAAACTTGAGCAACTGAAAAATGCATATTCTTGTAATACTTTGACAGAATTTGGAATGATTACACTCTTTAGTTTATCGCAATCGTTGAATGCAAACGATTGGATTTTTGTAACAAAATCGGGAATTGTGGGTGTTTCAACGTTGGCTCCACGAGCTAAAGTCGTACCTGATTTATCTTCGTAGAATGCATTGCCACATTCATCAGTCCACGTTTTTACTTGTAGTTTGTTCATAGGAATACTTTTGAGAGTTGACTTCAAAAATACGCGTTTTGAAACTGTTGTCAAGTTTCACTTATTTGGCGTTATTGCCAACAAGTATGTCGTTTCCTATTACTTAAACGCCTTCAATCCGTCAAAGTCAAGCGTTGCAAAGTAATCGTTCACCGTTTCGGCACGACGAATCATTTTTACCGAACCGTCGGCGCGCAGCAATAACTCAGCCGAACGGAGTTTCCCGTTGTAGTTGAATCCCATTGCGTGACCGTGTGCTCCAGCGTCGTGAATGGCAAGAATGTCGCCAATTTCGATTTCAGGCAAGTTGCGTTGGATTGCAAATTTATCATTGTTTTCGCAAAGCGAGCCAGTTACGTCATATACGTGGTCGCATGGTTGATTTTCCTTGCCCAACACGGTAATATGATGATATGCTCCGTACATTCCCGGACGCATAAGGTTGTTCATGCTTGCGTCGCAGCCCACGTATTCGCGGAATGTGTGTTTCAAGTGACGGACTGTCGTAACCAAATATCCATAAGGACCAGTGATGAAACGTCCCGATTCCAGATACAGTTTCACAGGTGCAAGGCCGTTAGGAACAAGAATCGACTCGTATTCCTTGCGAATGCCTTCGCTGATTTTGAACACGTCGAGTTTCTTTTGCTCAGGACGATACGGAATGCCAAGACCGCCGCCAAGGTTGATGAAATCGAAGCGAATGCCTAATTGTTTGTGAATTTTTACGACAAGATTGAATAAAATTCGTGCCGTTTCGGCAAAATAATCCTCGTTCAACTCGTTGGAAGCCACCATAGTATGAATACCGAAACGTTTTACGCCGCGTTCCATCAACATTTTGTAGCCATCGAACAATTGATTTTCCATAAAACCATATTTTGCTTCTTCGGGAGTACCGATAATGGCATTTCCCGATTTCAGATTTCCCGGATTATAACGGAACGAAACCAATTCGGGCAAGCCTGCCACTTTCTCTAAATAGTCAATGTGAGTTATGTCGTCGAGATTGATGATAGCGCCTAGTTCCTTGGCTTTCTTAAACTCGTAGTCGCCAGTGTCGTTGGAGGTAAACATAATGTTTTCGCCAAGATTTCCAACTTGTTCCGAAATAAGCAATTCAGGATACGAACTACAATCGCAACCAAAGCCGTGTTGTGCCAAAA
>JAFZTG010000188.1 GCA_017618935.1 Bacteroidales bacterium
GCTGAACGGGTGCGAGAGTGCCACGACGGAAACAATGTATGAAGTAAAACCATTGCCGAATGTGCCTATTGTTCAAACAAATGCAACTTCGTGTGATTACGATACGGAACACGTCTTGTCGGTTCCTGAACAAGACGGCGTAAGCGTTATTTGGTACACTTCAATGGATACGACATCGGAATTGTCAACGGGAAATACCTATACGCATACGATTACACAACCGGGTACACAACGTTATTATGTTCGTCAGAAACAGAATGGTTGTCTTGGTCAGTATGCTATCGCTTCGTTTGTCGTAGTTGAAAGTCCCGACAAACCAAACGTGACAGGCGATATGGTTTGCTACAATTCTACTGCGAACTTGGCAACCAACGGACCTCGAGATTTGTGGTATTCCGATGCTGAATTGAACACATTTGAAGGTCAGGGATATAATTTCTCTATTCCAGATGTGACAACCGACCAGACATATTATGTTGTTCGTGAAAAGAGCGGCTGTCGGAGCGAAGTTGCCGAAGTTACGGCAGAAGTGATTGCTCAGCCAACGATTTCTATCACTATTGACGACGAGGAAATCTCTGTATTGAAACGATGTGAATACGACGAAGAAAAATCGTTGACGACAGTATTGACGCCGAACGAGTCCAACAGTTACGTGGAATGGAACATTTTCCCAGGAAATAAGACGATACAAAATGACGGCAGCTTGTTGTTGTCGGATTATGTAACAATGTCGTCGGCAACTACGACAAGTACCAATTATACCATTCGTGCCCAATACTTCGTTAAGAACGAACTCAAAGGCTCATATTGCCCAAGTGTTATGGACACGATTAAGGTGATGACAAATGCAAAGGCACGTCAGCCAATTGTGCTATCACAAGTGATTTGTCAAGGCGAAGAAATAGAACCCTTGTTCGCTTTCGGAACACCAAATGTTACGTGGATGAGTATGGATGGCATTCGCCCGACTGTAGCACAAGGACAACGCTATATATTTGATTCTCAACAAGATGATTTGCCTGTAGGAACATATCGTTTCGTTGTGTTCGATTATAACAGTGAAACGGGCTGTCATAGTGATAGCACGACGGTAGAACTCACATTGGCTCCTGCCGCACAGACAAAGATTTTTGGTTCCGATTCTGTATGCGTGGGAACAACCGAGAACTATTATACGCAATATAATTCTACAAGTACGTACTTATGGTCTGTTTCGGGTGGCAATCTCAATTACTCAAAAGATGCAACGTCAACTTCGGTACGATACGTTGACTGGAGCAAGTCGGGAATGGATACCATCGTGGTGTTTGAACAGACATGGGCTGGTTGTCAAGGTGCCGATACATTGATTGTAAGAATTGCAAACGCACCTAATGCACGTTATGCGTGGTCATTGCCAGGAGCTGTCAATGTAATCGAACTACAAGATAGTACACTGCAAGATTCTATCGTGTACGTGACAACTGATGGAGAACGCATTGCCGAAGAAATTCCTTACACGTTATATTGGAATTATGGTCATATCGGCGAAGATGAGAGTCAGATAGATGAGAAAGTGCCGTATGAAAAACGTAAATTCCCAATCAAAGAAGGTGACTACATATATGGTTACAATTGCCCAATATTGATGGTAGAAAACTCTTTCGGTTGTAAGGATTACTACAAAGAATGTATCTTTATAAATATTACGTCTAGTCTCTACATGCCAACAGCATTCGCTCCGTTGAATCCGGCTCACGGTGTACGAACATTCCAACCCAAAGGATATAACTTAAAGACGTGTCAAGTCTCCGTATATGACAAATGGGGAAATCTCGTATGGTATTCCGATGCAGTTGAAGATGGTGTTTTCGTTGGAAGTTGGGACGGACGTTGTGACGGAAAGATGTTAAAATCCGATACCTATATCTGGAAAATGGAAGCAACATTCCTCGATGGACAAGTGTGGGAAGGTTTTGATCTGGGCAACGGAAAGAAATCTAAATTTGGAAATGTTTTATTGATGAGATAATTTGAATACAATGAAAGTTTGTGGTTTTACAATCGTAAAAAATGCAGCGAAATTATATTATCCGATAAAGGAATCAATCTTGTCAATTTTGCCATTGTGCGATAAATTCATCATCGCACTTGGCGATTGCGACAGCGACGATACTACTCGCGAGTTGCTGGAGTCAATCGGTAGCCCCAAGATTGAGATTTTTGACACCGTATGGGATAAATCCCTGCAAAAAGGAGGAAAAGTTTTGGCTGTAGAGACAAACAAAGCTTTTGATGCAATTCCTGCCGAATATGACTGGTGCTTTTATCTGCAAGCCGACGAGGTTGTTCACGAAGAATATCATAGTGAAATCAAGGCGGCAATGGAAAAATACCTGAACGATACGGAAGTAGAAGGTTTGTTGTTCAAATATCGCCACTTTTGGGGTACGTATGATTACATTGGCATCAATCGTCAGTGGTATCGACAAGAAATCAGAATTATCCGTAACGACAAAGCAATTCGTTCGTACGGCGACGCACAGGGATTTAGGAAGAACGATAAAAAATTAAAGGTTGCCCCTGTCAATGCATACGTAAATCACTATGGATGGGTTCGACCACCCGAGATTATGAGCAAAAAGAACTTGAATTTCGCCAAATTATACCACGAAAATATTGACGATACTGTGCCAATCGTTGCTTTTAATTTTGACGAGGTTGATGCAGTGAAAAAGTTTGAGGGAACGCATCCTGCTGCTATGCAAGAACGAATCTCTCAATTGAATTGGAAAGTGAACATTGACGAAAGCAAAATAAAAATGACGTTTCGCGATAAGATGCTTTTTATTTTTGAGAAGATTACAGGATACCGATTGTTTGAGTACAAAAACTTTATTTTGATTCGGTAATTCTAATGAATAATTCAAAAAAACACTATGAAACCTAATAAAAGAATCGAATTTGTTCAGTCCGAAGTTAAACGGACGTTACAATATGCCGAATGCGGTCATGATTATTCTCACGCAATTCGTGTTATGCAAAATGCCGAACTCATAGCTCAAAGCGAAGGAGGCGATATTGAAATCATTCAAGCAGCCGCCTTGTTGCACGATGTTTCCGACGAAAAGTTCAGCAACGGGAACACGGTCATCGGTCTCAAACTGACTGAAAACATCCTGAAAAAGGCAAAATTCAAACCTACGGAACGAGAAAAAATTCTTGACATCATAAAAAACATCTCATACAAAGGTGGATTCAACGCCTCGACTATTCCGTCAATCGAATGTGCCATCGTGCAAGATGCCGACCGACTTGACGCCATTGGAGCAATTGGTATTGCTCGTGCGTTTCACTACGGCGGCTACAAAAATCGCGAACTCTACAATCCCGAAATTGAGCCACAAGACTATGCAAACGCCGATGAATACCGAAATTCAACGGGACCAACCATCAATCATTTCTATGAAAAGTTATTGAAACTCAAATACTTGATGAACACTCCTACAGCAAAGGAACTTGCAGAACCTCGTCATCAGTTTTTGGAAGCATTTTTGGAAGAATTTCTTTCGGAATGGAATTGTGAGAAAAAATAGCGTTTACCACATTTTTTTCTCCTCGCCATTTCGCAATCGTGCAATGTTTTTTCTGTGAGTAACAAGCAACAGCACTGCAAAAATCACAGAAAACACTTGTAACGAAATAATATCGGTCTTTTCCACAAAAAACACGAACAAGGAATACGAACAGCCCGCCAACATTGAACCGAGCGACACGTAGTGCGTAATCAATAATACCACCACAAAAACAGCCAATGCCAATAAAGCCGATACGGGCGAAATTGCCAAGGTCACGCCCAATAACGAAGCTACACCTTTGCCTCCCTTAAATCCTGCATAAATGGGGAAAATGTGACCAACAACAGCGAGTATTCCGAACAATAATTGCAAATTGATATACATTGGCGTGTGGGGCAAATACGGGAAGAACACCACCAACTTTGCTGCAACATACGCTTTCAGCACATCAATAATAAACACCGGAATAGCTGCTTTTGCCCCTAACACACGGAATGTATTGGTCGCCCCGGCATTACCACTCCCTTGCTCTCGAACATCAACGCCATAAAACAACTTTCCTACCCACACCGACGTAGGTATGGAACCAAGCAAATACGAAACAACAGCTGCAATTATGACATACCAGAAATCCATACGCTACTGATTACAAACAGGACAGTACGTTTTCTTTACTTCGGAATTTTCAAACATTTGAAACGAAAGTTTTCCCGTATCAACCAATTCGCACAAACGAGCCTTGTTCATTTCCGACGCACGTTTCAATGCATCGACAAATGCCTGGGTA
>JAFZTG010000189.1 GCA_017618935.1 Bacteroidales bacterium
CTGAGTCGATGAAAGGCATATAAGACTTGGGTGGCTATAGCTCCGGGGTTCCACCTCTTCCCATACCGAACAGAGAAGTTAAGACCGGAAGCGCCGATGGTACTGGGTCACAACCGGGAGAGTAGGTGCCGCCTCTTTTTTAATGGAAAAGTCCGTCAGTAAACACTGGCGGACTTTTTTTGTTTTGTGGTGGCTAGTGCGGTTGAAAACTTTTGTTTGTCGTTATATACTTTTATATTGATTATTACGGAAAGCAAGAAAATTGCACTTATATTTGTAGAAAAATAAATTACATGGGTAGAAAACTTTTGAAAGTATATGTAATTCGGCCAGTGCGGAATTTTTGCTTGTATCATTTGGCAAAGTTTATTGCTGGATTTCGTTACATTATTCCTCGTAAAGTTGTTGATGCATGGCACGGATTGTTGGCACGTATCGCTTATCCGTTTATTAAGCCTTTGCAAAAAACGGTTGAAAACAACTTGAAAATTGCCTACGGCGATGCATATTCCTCAAAAGAGGCTTACAAATTCGGGAAAAAACTGCTGGTCTTGCTCGTGCATTGTTTGACCGACTACATCTGGCTGTCGCATAAAAAAACAAGAGAGCAATTTTCAAAATATTTCACTTTTGAAGGCGAGGAATATCTAAAAACTGCATACGACCGTGGCAAAGGCGTGATTTGTATGGTTCCGCATACGTGTGCGTGGGAATTTTCGGCAATTATGCCACCCGTTATGGGCTACGAAACGTCGGCTGTGAGCAGTAAACTCCGTAATCCGGGCTTGAATAAATTCATAATCAATTTGCGTGAAACTCGCGGAATGAAAAACATTTCGCGTGAAAATTCCCGCGGTTTGAAGAATATCTCGGTTAAAGAACGGTGTTACGACAAGCTTGTCGCTGCACTGAACAAAGGCGAATGTCTTATAATAATGATAGACCAGGATAGCGTGAACATAAAAGGAGAGTTCCTGCAATTCTTTGGTCATCGGGCATATTCACCTCTTGGCGTTGCTCGCTTGGCTCTCGATACCGAGGCGGCAATCGTTCCGATGTTTACAGTAAGGAATAGTGACGGCACCTATACCTTCAAAATCCGTCCCGAGGTGAAGATGGAATTGACGGGCGATAGGGCTGCCGATATTACTCATAACTCGCAGATACACAACGATGTAATGGAATCTATCGTTCGAGAGTATCCCGACCAATGGTTGTGGTTCCATAAACGATGGAAAACAACGCCCGAAAGTTTGGCATTTCACCTTAAAGTGCGTGCCGACGAATGGGAACTTGCCCGTCTTGCCGACCTCAAAAAACAAGAGGAAGAGCAGAAAAAAGAAGAAAAACGGCAACGTCGGCAACAACGAAGACAAAAAATCTGTAACCTATTTCACTGCAAATGAAAAACAACATTTTTATATTGCTTGCCATTCTGATTGGCTGTGTTTCGTGTGATAAGAACCCGTATCATCGTGACGTGTCGGATATTCAGGTCGAATTTCAAACCATTCCGTTTCATACTGAAGTTCAAAAGGTTGGCATGGCTAAGGATGAGGAAGGATTTCGGGTTTTACAAGAAAAATATGGTGATTTTTTCAAAACCTACATTGCCGATATGGGGCGTTTGACAGAAATTCCTGAGAATCGTACCGAATTGAATATTTTGCACACGTTCATTATCAATAAATGGATTCAGGAACTATATCGTCAGAGTGACAGTGCGTTACAAGTGAATCAAAAGTCGATAGACGAAAAAATGACTAACGCACTCAAGTATTTCAAATACTATTTCCCAGAAAAAAACATCCCTGAGTTTTATACGTTCATCACTGGCGTAAATTACTCTATGGCAATCGATTCTAACATTATTGCAATTGGAATTGACAAATATCTTGGGGCAAACAATGATTTCTACAATTCAATGACGATAGAGTCGTACATCAAACGGAACATGATTCCCGAAAAAATTCCAGCCGACGCAATGCGTGCTTTGGCGGAAAGTGAGTTTCCCAATGGCTTTGAGGAAGATTATTTGTTGGCTACTATGATTCAATGTGGTCGCTATCAATATTTTGTAAAGTGTATGTTGCCAGATGAACCCGATACATTGTTGTGGGGATTCACGCAAAAACAACTGGATTTTTGTGAGAAATCAGAAGGAGAGTTTTGGAAATATCTCATCAGTACCGAAAACATGTTGTTCTCGTCGGATTATATGATGCAGAAACGGTTTATTGACGATGGACCTTTTACCATTGTGTTTACTAAAGAATCGCCTGCTCGCGTTGGTCAATGGATAGGGTTTAAGATTGTGGAATCGTTTATGAAAAATAATCCAGAAATAACCTTGCAAGATTTGTTCTCGATACAATCTTCGAAAGAAATTATGAGTAAAGCGAAATATAATCCGAAATAATTCACGATAAGTTGTATATTTGTCTCTAAATAAAATTTGATATGAATAATAATAATTTTTGTGTGATAATGGCTGGTGGTATCGGAAGTCGTTTCTGGCCTTTGAGTACGTCTGCCACGCCAAAACAATTCTTAGATATTTTAGGAGTGGGGAAGACGCTTCTTCAACTGACATATGAACGAATGAAGAAAATTTGCCCTTCCGAGAATTTTTATATTGTGACGAATGCTCAATATGAAAAAACGGTGCTCCAACAACTTCCAGAATTGTATCCGTATCAGATTTTGAAAGAACCGTTGCGTAAAAATACGGCTCCGTGTATCGCATACGGAAACCACGAGATTCGCAAACGCTCGCAAGACGCGAATATCATAGTGACTCCGTCAGATCATTTGATTCTTAATGAAGAAGAATTTTTGGATACAGTACGGGCAGGATTTGAATTTACGGAGAAAAATGACGTGTTGCTGACAATGGGTATCAAGCCTTCACGTCCTGACACGGGTTATGGTTATATTCAATTGCGTGAGGAAATAACAGAGATCAATTCTCATAAGATTAATAAAGTTAAGACGTTTACCGAAAAACCAGAATTGGAAGTTGCAAAAATGTTCTTGAAAAGTGGCGATTTCTTCTGGAACTCGGGTATATTTATGTGGTCGTTGAAATCGATTGATGAGGCGTTCCAAAAACATTTGCCAAAAGTGTATGAACTTTTCGAGGCTCAATCGGAATTGTTCGTTTTGGATGATATTTATTCGGAATGTCCAAATATCTCTATCGACTACGGAATTATGGAAAAGGCCGACAATGTGTTCGTCTTGCAGTCGAATTTCGGTTGGAGTGACTTGGGAACGTGGGGCGCATTGTACGAAAATGCCGAGAAAGATGAAAAATCAAATGCGGTGATAGGGAAAAATGTGATGACTTACGGTGCAAAAAACTGTATGATTTCCATTCCTGATAAAAAATTGGCTGTGATTGACGGCCTTGACAATTTTATTGTGGTCGATTCACCCGATAGATTGCTTATTTGTAAACGTGAAGACGAGCAAAAGATACGTCAATTTGTTAATGATATAAAATTCAAGAAAGGTGACTCGTATATTTAAATATTGCGCGGCAGTTGTTTGTGCGTTTTTTCTTTCTGCATCGGTACAAACGGCAACCGTAAAGGCACAAAATGCAACATTCGTAGTGAGTGGCATCGCAGTTCCAGATTCTATCTTGTCGGTTGTGGAGTTTTGCACCGACGTGTGGAGCAACTATGTGTATTCCGATGTGCCTATCAACGTGTCGGTTTCGTGGTTGGAACTCCCTTCAAATATAAATGCGTATGCCGAGGCAACCAATTATTTCCTCATTGATGGCATTTTGTATCAAGTTGCATTGGCAGAAAAAATTCAAAACAAAAACTTGAATGGTACTGCTGCCGATATTGAAGTCACGATAAATAAGACATTGAATTGGTCGGTAAATACCGACGATAATCCTGACCTCGGCGATAAGAAATTTGACTTGGCGACGACGATTTTGCACGAATTGGCTCACGGTCTCGGACTCAGTGGTGATATAAAGGAAACAACAGGCAACAAAATCGATAATCCCGTAATCTATGACTTCTTTGTGTGTGATTCAACAAAGAAAAAGATTCTTACGAAAGATGGTGATTCTTATCGTTTGAACACCGACGTTTTGAGGTCTGACAGTTTGTTTTGGGATGGTCAATATGCCAAGGCTTTTTGTGGTGAATACTTGGAACTATATGCTCCAAAGGAGTTTAACAGTGGTTCTACGGTGTACCATCTTGATGAGAAGGCATATCCCAAAGGTTCTGGTTTTGAACTTATGACGCCTATGCTGACTCGTACCGAGATTTTTAGAAAACCAGATATGGCAACTGTTGCTATGCTTGCCGATATTGGGTGGAATGATTATTTTCTACAACATACTGTTCCACAAAATAGTTCTGATCTGGCATCAAAAATGACAATATCATTTTCATTGAGTGACAAATTGTTACAAACCGAAAATCAAAAAATCATCTATTCGTTTGATGGCGGAAGACATATTGATTCTGTGTCTGCCGAATACGACAATGAAACCAACTTGTTTGTGGCAGAAATTCCTGCTATGCAGTTTGAACATACTGTTTCGTATAAGATTCGCTTTATTACGAGTAATAATGATACGGTCTTCTTCCCAAATCAATATGCTAACGAATATCTATCGGTGTTTGTGGGTGATGATGTTGAATCGCCAACCATAGAACACGACCCGTTGAAAACAGTGAAAGCAACTGTTGGCAATGCAACTGCCGATATTGTTTTTACTGCTGATATTTCCGACAATTTTGAGATTGATTCGGCTTATGTAAAATACTATTTCTCAACGAATCCGAAAGAGACGAAAACACTCAAATTCGCCGATTTGATTGATTGCCGTGTCGTTCTGTCATTCTCTTCGGAAGCAAATTATTCGGAAGGAGATTATTTGTATTACATAATTGGTGCGGTTGACAAGGCGGGTAATGCAATCTATTCAAACGATAGCGTGTATTATCAGGTGCCGTTTGAATATCCGTTGGAACCAGTGCGTTATCTTGTTACTGACTTTGACGATGCCGAGATTGAAAATTATTTCAGATTGGATAAATTCACTATTTCTAAAGAAAACGGATTTGAAAATAAGGCGTTACATACTGCTCATCCTTACGAATATAGCGGCTCTGCATCAAAATATATCCAATATACGGCAACAATCAAGCAACCGATTGTCATTGCTGATAATCCGGCAACTATGACGTTTGATGAGCTTGTGTTGGTTGAACCAGGTAAGGCAGGTATCCAATATGGTACATTTGGTTTTTGGGATTATGTGGTTGTTGAAGGTTCAAAAGACGAGGAGAATTGGTATCCGTTAGGGAAGAAGGGTTGGGATAGTCAATTGTGGGACGATTGGAAACAACTCTATCATTCACAGAAGAAAAACGACGGGAAAAACGAGAATAGTCTTGCCGTGGGCGATGCGTCATATTTCAAGAAACATACGATCAATTTGTTGGAAAACAAGTATTTCCGTGCTGGCGATACTATTTTTGTCCGTTTCCGTTTGCAGTCCGATGAAACAAATTATGCGTGGGGTTGGGCTATTGATAATTTGAAGATTCAGGAACGAATTGCTCTTTCTGTAATTCCTTTTGCTATCTCATCTGTTACGCTCTATCCTAATCCATGTTCGGATTGGTTGTTCTTTTCCGATAATCAAGTTCGTTCTATCGAGATAATGGATGTGACAGGTTCGGTAAAATTGCAGTCGTGTACCACACCTGTAAATGTATCGGCTCTTCCTCAAGGCATTTATTTTGCAAAAATCATGCTTTCGTCGGGAGAAGTGCGTACGCAAAAGTTCGTGAAACAATAAATCATTTTCCGTATTTGGGAGGCTTTTCTTCTGCTGCAAGAGGCAGAGGGAACTCCTTAATCGTATATTTTTTGTGAAGGTTTGTAAGATTTGCCTTGTTGAGCAAATAAGCAACTTCTTGAAGCGTTTGTTCTTTCACGCGTGGCTTTAGTTGACATTCCCAAACAATCAGCGTGTTCCATCCCAATTGTTTCAATTCCTCTCTGACTCTGGCATCGCGTTCTTTGTTTTTCTCAAATTTATGTACCCAAAACGAGGTGTTTGTCTGAGGGAGTTTACCTTTCATACATTCGTGGTTGTGCCAGAAACAACCATGAATGAAAATAACGGTATGATATTTTTGTAACACGATGTCGGGCGTGCCGGGCAAGTCCTTTACATTGATTCTGTATCGGAAACCGTTGGCAAACAGAAATTTACGGACTATTTTCTCTGGTTTGGTGTCGGAACTATGTATCCGACTCATTGTGCGACTTCTTTGTTCTTTGGAAATAATGTCCATGATAGAGTCGCATCAGTTCTATTTCTTTGTAAACGTATGAGTACCTGTTTGATAGGTGTTTTTCGTGGTTGCATCTTTCATTTCGTAGGCAACGACAAAATTTCCATTCAACTCGTATGTTCCACTACCAGAAATGAGATATTTGTTTCCTAAAAAGTCAATCCATTCCGTGTCATCGGCGATTTTTACGGAATGACTGTCATCTTGGGTGAATTCGTATGTGACATATTGCCCGTTTAGAGGGAAATCCCAGAAATTGTTGTTCTTGATGCTTGAATCATCTTGCTTTTCAAATTCGACCTCATATACCGAATTTGTTGCCGATTCTTTACATGAGTATGTTCCCGTAAAGAAATCCATAAATGTTTCTTGAGAAAACGTAATCAAACACGTTTTGTAATTTTCCGAGATTGAAACGTCATTTGCTGACAAACTCAGTTCGATGGTATATGTTTTACCTTTTTGAATGTTTTGTGTGTTGATACCGACGTAAATGGTGTCAAGTGCCGTGTTGCTCAACGTTTTTGATGTCGCAACCGAATATTTGTCGCTTGACAAGTCTGTTTTCGCTTGTATGGAGATTGCTTTATCGCTTGTGCCACCAAATATTTGTAGGGGAACGGCGATATTGTAGGTGCTGTTCTCGCTAAAAGAAATGGTTTTGTTTATCGTGAGCGAAGAAAATTCAACAGTAGGTTGGTCTATTGTTGCATCGAGATATTCGTTCTTTGAACACGAAACGATGAGTAACAATGCAATGAACGAGAGTATGAGCGTATGTGATTTCATTAGTATCCTTTATTTTGTGTTAGGTTTGGATTCGCATTCAATTCTGCGATAGGAAGTGGAAATGCAAATAAATAACTTGGATTTTCAACCTTGCAGATGTTTGACTTACAGTCAGTTCTTTCAATTGCAAATGCGTAAATTGAGCGTTTTAGTTGGAAGAATCGTTTCCCTTCAAACGCAAATTCTTTTCGATATCCTTCGTGAATGCTCAAAAGCAAGTCATCCATCGATAATCCCTCGAAGATGGCGGTTGCATCAACACGTTTTGTAACTTTATTCAATATGTCAATTGTTTTGGTCTCATATTGTGGGTCGCCTGTCGTGAGGAGTTTGTACATATAGCAGTCAGCCAAAATGTAATAAATCTCCGAAAGACGGATGACAGGCACGTTGTCAACGCCAAGATTTCCGTCACGACCAGGGTATTTGTTGAAGAATGTCTCGGAACGGACATTGAAAAATTGTGTCCTAATATCGTTGTCGGAATAGAGTTCCAATAAATCTTCGGTTGGAACCAAACCACCGTAACCGTCGGGTGAAAGCATGTGACCAATACTGTTTGTTCCTGCGTTGTCGGTTGCCGACATTGCAATAGAGAAAATACTCTCACTTGAAGATTCCTGTTTCCAACTGTCCATATAATTTTCGGCAGTTAACAGGGAATATGGTCCTTCTTCAATCAATTCTTCCGCCTGTGCTATAGCATCAGTAAAGTTGTTGTTGGTTTTATATACCAAAACCAACAATGCTTCCACGCTATATTTATTGAAACGGAATGGCGTTACCTCGGCACGGTCTAATAATGTCTTTGCTGTTTTCAAGTCTTTGATAATCATAGTGTAAACTTGAGAAACCTTAGAACGTGTAGGGTAGGGAATCGTGTCGCTTGCAATCGGAATGCCAGCCTCGTCATCGTAAGAGCGTTTTTGCCCAAAGATTCGTACCAGATCAAAATAAGCCAAACTTCTGATTGCCAGTGCCTCGCCATAGATAGTTTCGTCCAAATCGTTTCGCGTGCTGTCTTGACAAGCAGCAATGATATTGTCGGCATTTCGTATAATTCGATAGGCAGTTGACCAAAATGCTTTCAAATCCGCATCGTCGTTGGTTACACTATAATTGTAAAATGATGAGAAATTACCAATGTTCATAGTTGACAGTTTTGCATTGTCGGCATACACGTCGCCAATCAGCACAAAATTTCTTCCGTAATAAGAATAACTTTGAAAGTCGTTGTAGCAACCAATCAAGGCAGATGTTACACCTTGCGCCGTTGCCATGAGCGTTTCCTGCGATGCATAATTTGTCGGTTCCTTATCCAAGAATTTTGTACAAGATGTACAAAACATCGTGGTACAAAGGAGTAGAAGTATGTATTTTTTCATATTTTTCACTAATCGTTTGACAAAGATAAAAATAACTTGTTGCACAAAAAAGAAAAGAGTGTTTTTTTCATTTTTTTATGGAGTTTAATGAAAAAATAATGGAGAATCTGGTATGACATTTGCATAAATAATATGTGAAAGTATTATTTTGTATTGGATTATTTTATAGTTTTGACGTTATGAAACGGTTTTTATTCATATTCATTGTCTTTCTTCCTATTGTTGGATTTTCTCAAAGCATGTTTGAGTTGTCGGGTTATGGAAAGTATAGCAGGGATATTCGTTCCAATGTTGCATATAATGCCGGAGCAATGTTTGAATGGCAACCGAAGAGTGGCGTTGTTGGATTGAACTATAGCCTACGTTTTGGTAGAAATGAGAATAATAATTTCGTGTTTCAATGTCCTATAAGTGCATTTACGGCTATACTTGCAGCCGCATGGTTGTCGGAAGACAGCGATTTGGGCGTGATAGGGCTGTTTCTTTGCCTTATTCCTGAAGGTGTGACGTATAATGTGTGGTTGAACGACGACGTTGCGATTGCTCCGTACATAAATCCGTTGATGATAGAATTTTCACAAGACAACATCAGTCCTGTCATTGAGGCAGGAGCAAAAATGAAAGTCTATATGGGGTCCGCATTGTTCGGCTCGCTTGATTTGTCGGTACAGTCCCCGTATGATTACAAGAAGATAGATCCTTGTGTAGGACTTTCATTAGGTGTTAGATTTTGATAAAATCAAAATCCAACCCTAATCTAATTCTTAACTTTTAATTTTTAATTTATAAAGTTGCTTTAGCAGCAATTTCGTAAATGCTTTGTATGTCTTTTGCCGTAAGGTGAACAAATCCGCCTGTCGTGCCGTCGCCAATGCCGAATGTCTTTACCAATTGAGGAATGTCGGATTCTTTTGCTCCTAATTCTGCAAAATTGATAGGCATACCTATGCTTCTCAAGAATTGACGAAAACGGACAATACCTTCTTTTGCTGTTACTTCGGGATTGGCAAAGTTCATCTTGCAACCCCAAACTCGTGTTGCCACTTGGGCAAAACGCATAACATCGTGATGCATTACAAATTCCATCCATGCTGGCATAATAACTGCCAAACCTGCTCCGTGAGCACAATCATACAAGGCAGATAGTTCATGCTCAATGCCATGGCTGTTCCAGTCTTGTTCGCGACCAACGCCTACAATGTTATTGTGTGCAACCATTCCCGCCCACATTATGTTGGCCCGTGCTTGATAATTATTCGGGTCGGCAATCACACGTGGCGTTTCTTTTATCATTGTCATCAATAATCCTTCGCAAAGACGGTCGGTAACTTCAACTTCGGGAGTATTTGTGAAATAGCGCTCAAAAATGTGAGCCATGATATCGGTAGCGCCACAGGCAGTTTGATATGCCGGCAACGTACACGTAAGTTGAGGATTTAAGATTGAGAACTTCGGACGGAGACAATCGCCACCTGTTCCCCGTTTTAGCATACCGTCTTCTTTGGTGATGACAGAATCTCCAGAACCCTCGCTACCAGCAGCGGCGATTGTTAAGATTGTTCCAATGGGAAGTGCTTCTTTAGGTGACTTTCCACTGTAAAAATCCCAGAAATCTCCATTGTAGGGGACGCCTATGGCAATTGCCTTGGCAGAATCGATACTTGAGCCGCCACCAATTGCTAAAATAAAGTCAACTTTTTCCTTTCTGCAAAGTTCAATGCCTTTATATACCAATGAATCGTGGGGATTTGGCTGAACGCCTCCTAATTCCACGAAAGAAATGTTCTCTTTTTGAAGGGATTGAATTACTCTGTCTAACAATCCCGATTTTTTTGCGGAAGAAGCACCATAGTGAAGAAGGACTTTTGTGCCTCCATATTTTTTTACATAAAAACCAGCTTCGTTTTCGCGATTTTGTCCAAATACAAATTCAGTTGGACTATAAAAATTAAAGTTCTCCATACGTTTTACTTTGTTGTTTTATACAAAAATAGAATTATACTCTCAATAGAGCAGAGATTATAGATTTTATAGAATATAAAATAGACAATTCTGTGAGCGCGATTTGAAAGTGAAAAGCCACAGTGTTATTCAAACTTATCGTTCATCATTTTCTCGGCAAGAAAATCTGCTAAGCGTTGTCCTTTCAGTTCGGCAACGATTTTGAAAGCAAATTTCACTGCGGCACCAGCTCCGTTTCCTGTAATTACATTCTGAGAAACGACAACCGATTGGTTGAGAAATTCTGCACCAAGCAGTTTATCTTCGTATCCGGGGTAGCAAGTCGCCTGTTTGCCTTCCAAAATGTGCAATTCGCCAAGAACGTATGGTGCGGCACATATTGCAGCCAATCGTTTTCCTTCTTTATTGTGTTTTAGAAGAATCTCAGCCAATTCTTCCGAAGCAGCTAAGTTGTCGGAACCGGGCATACCACCAGGCAGAATCAATAGTTCGGCATTTTCTGGCGAAATTAAGTCTATGGTCGAGTCGCACAACACACGTAATCCGTGTGAGCCTACAACTTCAATCTCGTCGGAGATAGAAACCAATTCAACGTCGAGTCCGGCACGTCTTAAAATGTCAAGAGGGGCTAATGCCTCTAATTCTTCAAATCCGTCAGCTAAAAATATATATACTTTAGATTCCATATTTCCATTTTTTTTCAAAGATACGTTTTTTTTCTTGTTTAAACCAAGAATGAGGCAAAAATGAGACGAAAAACGATGTTTGTCTTTTGGATTCGCAATTAAATCATATCTTTGACAACAAAAAAGATGGATAATTCACAAAAAATAGAATTTAATAAAATTCGCTCGACATCGGAGATTTTTTCCGATTATTGGCGTTTTATGAAGGAGGAATGGCGTTCGTATTGTTTGGTGTTGGGGGTGTTTGTGTTGCCGTTCGCTTTCTTGGGGGCATATCTGCAACCAGATGAGTTGCTCTACGCTTTTACAACAATGGAAGAATCTGGTATGTATAACGAATTTCTGGCTGATGACTCTCTTGTTTCAAATATGCTTTTAGCAATGCTAAGTTCTTTTGTCGCAAAATTTATGGGAATGTTTGTCTCGTGTGCATACGTTATAAAATATATGTCAAATGAGCAACTGTATGTTTTGTCAAAAGAACGGTTTGGTATTGACTCGTTTCTCCCGTTCATTTCTCAATATGGCTTGGTTGCATTATTGGCAACAATCGTTATGACAGTTTCTGTTTCGTTTGGCTTTATGCTATTTATCATTCCGGGGCTTATCTTGCTGCCGCCAATGTCGCTTTTAGTCTATGATGTGTTTATTACTAAAAGTTGTCTTGCAAGTTTTTCTCGATGTATAAATTTATGTAAGACGAATTGGCGACAGAGTTTCGGCGTCGTTTTTATGTGTTATCTAGCCATTCTTATTCTTTCCATGTTTTTGGGTGGACTGATACCAAGTGACAATAGCGTGGCGAATATATTGCTCTCGTCGGTAATGACGGTGGTGAGCGAAACGGTCATGATACCTTTTATATTATTGTATTATAGTTTGGCAAATCAAAATATGCGATTATGATTGTGATAAATGTAACAATGTCGTTTGCCGACGAGGCAATGGCGATAGATTGGCTCAAAAAAGAATATATCCCGTTGTTGAATGCCTGTCCGGTGGTAAAAAACGCCAGTTTGTATTCTGTGGCGGTGCAACAAGGTGCCGACAATACGTTTGCCTTGCAAATCCGTTTCGGCTCACGTGAGGAGTTTGAGCAGTTTCAATCTCGGTATCAAGATGATTTTGATGCTGCCTTGTTTGCAAAGTTTACCAATCAATTTGGAATGTTTAAGACTGTTTTATCTCTGATTTGATATGATTCTTGTTGCTGATAGTGGTTCTACAAAGACGAATTGGGCGTGTATTGACAAAACGCGAAATATTCATTTTAACACAATTGGAATGAATCCGTATTTTGTGACGGAAGAACAGGTGAAATCCGAAATACAGGACAATTTCCCGAAAACCGTTTCTCCATCGGAGATTACGGCTCTTTATTTTTATGGTTCGGGTTGTGGACGTGAAGAATCGCAAATGATTATAAAAAATATGTTGCAGTCAATTTTCCCTAAAGCAAAAATCACTGTTGATTCCGATTTGGTGGGTGCTGCGATTGCGTGCTACGGACGGGAAAAAGGAATCGTGGCAATTTTGGGTACGGGAATGAATATCGGTTATTGGGACGGGGAAAAATTGGAAACGCCAATGCCGTCGTTGGGCTATATCTTTGGTGATGCGGGAAGTGGGGCTGTGTTGGGACGAAAATTGATACAATCTGTTTTTGAAAAAAGATTTTCGCAGGCGCTTGTCGATAAATTCCAGCAAAAATATCATTTGCAATTGCCAGAATTGCTAGACAAGGTGTATAAACAACCGCGCCCTAATGCGTATTTGGCGAGTTTCGTACCGTTTTTGACAGAAAATCTTGATAATGACGAAGTACAAAAGATGTTACACGATGCATATAAGGAGTTTGCAAATGTGTATGCCAAACCAATCGCCCAAATGTATTCAGCAACAAAAATCTCGTTCGTTGGGTCTATTTCTGTTGTCTTTCAAAATATTTTACGCGATGAATTAGCGCAAATTGGAGTAGAAAATACTTTTGTTTTAGCATCTCCCTTACAAAAGATAGAAAAATTTATGGAAAATTATTTGTTTGATTTTCAATAGGTTAAATACCTCTAATTGTATTTTTTACACTTTTTATTTAAAATAATTTTGGTTTTATAAAAAAAGATGTACTTTTGTAAAACCAATGAGCGACAAATGTAGGTCAAAAATTGGGTTAGTACATTGAGATTTATACATAATCACGATAAACGGGTAGCCAGGTCTTCTCTTTTTTTCATGGTGTTGCGGCTTTTTCATGATTGGTTATGTGGTGTTTGAGGTTAATGTAAGGTAGTTTTTAGTTAATTTCTTCTTCTCTGGTTACCCGCTTTTTTTTCTTCTCTTTTTATTTTTTAGTTTCCATTTATAATTTTATTTTTGTTCATACGTTTATTCTATTGTTATGGACATAAAGAAACATAAAATTCTATTTATCAATATCGGGGCAATCATTGTCTTGTTTATTGGTGCTTTTATTGCGTTTACCGTTTGGCTGAATTCCTATACTGCTCATGGTGAGGAGGTTGAGGTTCCCAACTTTAAGAATTTGGATTTTGAGGCTGCACAAATTTTAGCCTCAAAAGAAAATTTGTTAGTAAAGGTGAACGATACACTGAGTGTTGACGATGTCGCTCCCGGAGCCATTGTTGACCATTATCCCACGGCGGGCTCACGAGTGAAACAAGGACGGACGATTTATCTTTCGATGAATTCTCTCACGCCTGTGATGGTTGTTATGCCAAATGTTACAAATATGTCGTTGCGACAAGCCACGCAGATATTGGAAAACAAAGGACTGCGAGTTGGTATTTTGGAGTATAAGCCAGATTTCGCCAATAATTATGTGTTTGAACAACGGTATCAATTGAAAAATATAGAGCCGGGGATAAAAATTCCCAAAGGTTCTGCAATTGATTTGTTGGTTGGCAAGGGCGGAAACGATGTCGTGGTGTCAATTCCTTCGTTAGTAGGGCTTTCGTGGCGTGTTGTGCAAGACTCGTTGATGTCGCGGGGAATGAATGTGAATGCAATTTTCTCAAGCGATGTGAAAACAAAAGACGATACGCTGAACGCTCGCATACAGCGGCAATCTCCTGTCTATGTGGAAGGAGGAAAGATGACTGCCGGCGAAACAATTGATGTTTGGTTTGGACTTGATCCTATATACGATGCAATTAGCTCTGATTTAAATGAAGAATAGAATGAGGTTTCAAAAGCTGGTTGCATGTTTTGTCGTATCAATTCTTTCGGGGCAAATCCTGTTTGCGCAAAGTGAAGTGTTGGAATATTGTGCGACGAAGAACATTTCCGTGTTAAAATCCGATAATCAGCTTCAAACTTCGTTGAAAACGTTGCCTTTTTTTGACGATTTTGCTTATTCTTCTCGTGCTCCCATTGCAAATCTTTGGGAAAAAAGCGACGTGTATGTTAATTCTTCATTTGCAAAAAATTATGTAACCATTGGCGTTGCCACATTCGACGCAATGAATAGGCAGGGCAAGTTACATTCCAATGTCTCGACAACAGCGGCGATATCCGACGTGCTCACATCGTTGCCAATAAATCTAAAAACCTATGAAAACGTTTATGCAAGCGATAAGTTGTATAGAAACGATGGTTCTAAAATGGTTTTGTTAGATGAGAATTATTATTTATACAATGACGAAATTGGTGATTATGTTCCTGTTACACAAGGCATTCCATATTCCGTTGGCGATACGTTATATATAAAGAACGATGATTCTTATACCGTTAGTCAAATACTGTTATATGACAAATCGGGCGTCCCGTACGAAGGTTCCGACTCGTTTGAGCATATCTTTAAAATGTATTCAGTAGAAGATTCCATCGCGTTAAGTTTTTATTATCAATCGGGGGGAGTGGTCGATAATCCTGAATCAACCGATAGTTTGGTACTGGAATTTTATGCCCCATACGATACGACGGGACTTTTTATAAATGAAATCTCTGCTTCGGGTGTCGAATTGTATAATGCGACGGATTCCGTCATCTCACTTGACGGTTATTTTTTGCTGATTGATACCTTGTCGGTTGTGTTAAATGCAGAGAAATTGAATGATTTTGTATTGACCGACATACAAATCATGCCGTTCCAACATGCGGTCATTTCGTGTGAGAAGTTAGGTGTGACGGCACTTACACGGGCTTATGCCTATTTATATTCCAAGGATACGGTTTTGATTGATAGCGTTGATTTGAATGAAAAATTGGGCAGCGATATCGTGTATGCTCGAATGACCGATGGTAGTCCAACGTGGTCTTATTCAACAACGGAGACTTTGGGAGAATGTAACCCGTCGTGGGACTGGATTTGGTCAACAAGTAAACTTACCGACGATGAGTTTGTGGCTGTGTATTTGCCGATTGAGAAAAAATCGTATTTGGTAAAAGGATTTCGTTTCCGATTCAAGAATTATACGAGTTTGAGCAAAGACGCAAGTCATGCACGCAATGAGGATTTTTGGCATTTGGATATGGTATGGCTGAATGCCAATCGAAGCGTACAACAAAAAAATGTGCAAGATGTAGCGTTTGTGTCTGAAATCACGCCGTTATACACCCGTTACAAGGCGTTGCCGATGTCACATTTTTCAAAGGTTTCGATTAATGATTTTCGATTGACGGTTCCAGCTAAATTTGCCAATTTTGATACGGAAGACCGAAAATTGAAGTTTAATTTGGCTGTGAAGAAAAACCATACGGGCGATGAGGTAAAATTTACCACGTATGAAACCGATTTGCCTGCAAAAATGACGGCTTCGGAGCGTGATATCCTAACTGATTTTGATGTTGATTTCTATGACTTTATAGCAGAGGATACGGCTCACTATGCTTCTGGCGAGTACGATTTTTTGTATTATTTTACTGATAACACAAATCCGTTGTATTCGCAATATAGATGGAACGATACCTGTCGGGCAAAACTTATATTGGCAGACTATTATGCCTACGACGACGGCACGCCCGAAGCGGGCTATGGTTTGCGTGACGCACCAATGGGACGAGTGGCATATAAATATGATATGTTGCAACCCGATACACTGCGAGCAATTTCTATGTATTTCAATCCGACGATGTTGGCGACAAACACCACGTTTAATTTATGCGTATGGGCAAAAGCCGATAATGGAGAGCCGGGTGAGTTGTTGTATAAAGCAACGAGTGAGCGAGTGAAATACACCGATGGTATCTATTCCTTTGTTGATTATGAGATTGAGAAAGAAGGAATTCTTTCGGGAGCGGAAAATCTTGTCGTGGAAAAGTCATTCTTCATTGGTTGGGAACAGCCGAATGACGTGTTACTCAATGTTGGCATAGATTTGAATACGAATCTGAGCAACCGTTTGTATTACAATTTGGGATTTGAATGGGAAAAATCGGTACAGTCTGGTGCCTTGATGATGCGACCAGTGTTGGGTGAACGAGAATCTACGACATTTGTCGCACCAGTGTTAGTGCAACAAGTCACACTGTATCCATCTGTTGCGAATGAAAAAGTGACGATACGTTGTGAGGAAGAAATACAACATATTTTTGTGTATGATATGAACGGAACACGCGTTGTTTATACGCAAGATAATGAGATTTTTGTACAAAACCTTTCTGATGGAATGTATGTTGCTGTAGTGAAAACGAAATCAGGAAGTCTAAAATCAGCAAGATTTGTAGTAAGAAAATAAAATGTAAATAATTTTTTATATTTTTACGTTTAAGAAATTATAGAATGAATATGAAAAAATCGTGTATTCTAATTATCGTGGCTAGCTTGTTCCTTTCGGGCTATACATTTGCTTTGGAAGCGTGTGAGCAAATCGCTCCGCCCTCTAAAAAATCGTCACAATTTGCACTGGGACATTTTGGTTTCTCACTTGCTCCAGATTGCAGTTTTGGTGTAACCTATGGTCAGGTGAAAGGTGTGGGCTGGTATGCAAATCTTATGACAGACTTTGGATTTCGCTTTTCAGGTGATATGTCTGCTGATGCTAATGGTTATGTAGATGGAGTGTTACCGTTTTATACCCAAAAGAAAAAAACATCGTATTTGGCAGTAACTGTTGGTGGTGTTGCAAACATTCAGGTTGTCAACTATTCACAATTGCCTGAAATGTACATATTTGGTGGACTTGGATATGGATACAGGGGTGTCTTTTATGAGTCGACCGATGGTCAGTGGGTTTCTTGGGATATTCCATCTTCGCCTCGAGGTGGATTACATTGGGAATTTGGCGGAATGTGTGAAATAGAAAGCATTGCGATTTCTTTGGGAGTTTCCAGTGTGACAAATTTCAAAAAATCTAATTTCTTTGAAACAAAACTTGGTGTAGGATATTTCTTTTAATATGATACTATGAAACGTACAATTTTACAATTGATTATTATAGGTTTGATATCCACAGTGATTGGGTGTCAAAAAGATCCAATTCCTGAATCTTCGGGAATAACGATGGGTGAGGTATCTTCAATAACAGGAAGTTCGGCCGTATTGTCGGGAACGTATGTAGGATCGGCAAGCAAAGTGACAAAATATGGTGTATGCGTGAGTACGCAGTCAAATCCCACGATTAATGATGTCGTAACTTATGCACAAGCAGCGTTTACGAATGATTTTTCATGTGAAATAACAGGTTTGGAAAAAAATACTACGTATTATGCAAAATTGTTTGTTGGCAATGATGTGATTATTTCTTATAGTGAAGAAATAACGTTTACTACCTCAATGTTGTGTACGGTAGAGACGGGTGAGGTGTCGAATATTCTTGCTTCAGAAGTCTTTTTCAAAGGTGAAGTCAAATCGAATGGGAATTCTGTAATCACTGAATATGGCGTGTGTTGGGCAACGACAGAGCTCCCGACAATTGACGACAATAAAGAAAGTTATCCATACAATACCGTAGATGTTTTTCAATGTAAGATAACCCAATTGGAACCAGAAACAAAATATTTCTATCGAGCATTTGCTGTTAATTCAGCTGGTGTGGCTTATGGTGCTCAAAAGTCGTTTACTACAACCAAGGCTCCTAAATTACAGGGATTGGTCATCTCAGGAATTGGCGCAGATAACATCGTTTGTAACGATGTGGTTATCGATACCGTTGATTCGGATGTAAAAACGGTCGGTTTTTGTTGGAATGAGACGGGAAATCCTGTACCAGAAGCAAATAATATCGTTGAGGTTGTACGTGACGAAAATGGTGCTATTTCTGGTACTATCTGGGGTTTACAAGGAGGAACGACATACTACGTTCGCCCATTTATAAAAAGTACTCAGGGATTGACTTACGGAAATGAGATAGAATGTAAGACATTGAGTATTCCAGAATTATCTATTTATAATGTATATAGCATAACAAAAAATACAGCTATGGAAGGTGCTGTCATTGTTGATAATGGTGGTGCTGCAATAGAAGAAAAAGGTTTTTGTTGGAGTACCGAGGAAAATCCTACTATTGAGGATTCAAAAATCAGCGTTAGTACGGATGACAAAATTTTCTATGGTCAAATGGACGGTTTGTTACCTGCAACAATGTATTATGTAAGAGCATACGCGAAAAATAAGATTGGTATTGCATATAGTTCTAATGCAACATTTGTTACAAAATAGCATTGTGGCGTTTTAACGTGTAGTCTGTTTTATAAATGTTACAGTTGTTTTTGATAGTCTTTGTGTTGATTGCCATTGCGTTTATTGCTTTGGGAATAAATATATTTCTTTTTAAAAGACCGTTTCCCGAAACCGAGGTAAGTAGAAACAAGGAGATGCACAAACGTGGGATAAAGTGTGCAAAATGCGAGGAAATGCGAGTTTTTCGAAAACAACAGAATTTAAAAAACAGCTTGCAACACGTTTCGTTGGATTTAGAAAGGTTACAGTCGGGCGATGAGTGTTGAGGGTAATATTCCCAAATTGTATATAATTCGCTGTGCGAAATGGTTTATGTTATATATGCCGATTATCGGTTTGTTTTATGCCGATAACGGACTGACCAACACGGAAATTTTTCTTATTCAGGCAGCCTATTCGTTTTCAAGTGCGTTGTTTGCCATTCCGTCGGGATATTTTGCCGATGTAATCGGGCGGAAAAAAACGCTCGTGTTGGGGACGATTCTTGCTTCATCGGGTTTCTTGCTTTATGCGACGATACACAATTTCTGGGCATTCTTCATTGCAGAAACTATTATGGGAGTGGGGAACAGTTGTATTTCGGGAACCGATTCTGCTATGTTGTACGACTCGTTGCAACAGTCTCAAAATCAGGAAAAATATCTGAAATACGAAGGACGGGTAACATCGTTGGGTTGTTTGGCTGAAACAACAGCTGCCTTGTTGGGTGGCTCCATTGCGACGATATTTACCTATAACGAGGTTTTCTGGAATCAGGCGATAATAGCGTTGATAGCCGTCCCTGCCGCTCTGATGTTGGTTGAACCGTCGCGGGGAAAACTGCTTCATAAGTCTTTCCGCCAAGTATTCGACATTGGTTTTTATGCCTTGTTCAAACACAAGGGATTAAGCCGAACGACCATGATGTCGTCGGTTACGGGAATTGCAACGCTGACAATGGCGTGGACGATTCAGACGTATTTTATAGAACAAGATTTCACCGAGGTACAGACAACAATTGTGTGGGTGCTTTTGAATCTTACCGTGGCAATGTCGTCAATGTTTTCCGACGTGCTTGAAAAACGCTTTGGAATGAGACCTATGATATTGATGATGGTAATATTCATACCGTTAGGGTATTATGCGTTCAGTGTTCCGTCGGTGTTCTTCGCCTTGTTGTGCGCGTTCATTTTTTATTATGTCCGCGGCTATGCCACGCCAATTTTGAAGAAATTGATACAAAACTATTGCGATTCCGAGATTCGGGCAACCGTGTTATCTGTTCGCGATTTGCTGATACGACTGGGATTTTCCATTGTCGGGCCGTTTGTGGGCTATATGTCCGATACGTATTCGTTCTCGTTTGCTATGCTCGTGGCGGGTACGTTATTCTTAATCTCATCGGTTGCGGGATATGTGTCGTATTTGCAATTAAAGAAATATGAAAGTACATTAAATAAAAAATAGTATATTTGCTAATGTAGTTTAAGAATGTTAAAAGAATTTATAATATTATGACTATCAATCAAATATCAATCTTTCTCGAAAATAAATTCGGTAGATTAAGCGAAGTTCTTTCTATTCTTCGTCACGAAAACATTCGTGTGATTGCGGCAACCGTTGCCGACACGTCGGATTATGGGATTTTGCGTATTATCACGACTGACCAGCAAAAGGCGTATCTTACCTTGTTGGAAAACAAAGTGTCGGTCAATATGAATGAAGTGTTGGCAATTTCTATGGACTCAAAAATTGGTCAGTTGTCGGAAACTGTTGAAAAATTTGCTCAATCGGGTATTGCCGTTGAGTATATGTATTGTTTTTCGTTCAATCAGAAATCAATTTTCGTGCTTCGTTCCAACAATATGAAGGAAGCGAACGAGGTTGCTCAAAAGTTGAATTTGAATACGCTTTCCGAAGCGGAATTAATTAATTTATAGTATTATGTTTGGAATACCAGATCCACAAATTTGGCTCGTATATATCTTATCGATACTATGCGTGGTGTTTGCCGCTTGGTTTGGCATAAAATATTGGAACGAAGAAGATGAAGACGGCGAGGTTTCAAGTCGTCCGTGGAAAAAGAAAAAAAATAAGAAGGAATAATGGAAGGTTTTGCAATGTACGCAGTTGTCGTGGTGTATTTCCTCACGGTTGCGTTTTTAGGGTATCTTGGATATAAGAAGACAAAGGATTCGAGTGATTTTCTCATCGGTGGTGGTAAGATGAATCCTATCGTTATGGCGTTGTCGTATGGGGCGACGTTTATCTCGGCTTCTGCCATTGTCGGTTTTGGTGGTGTGGCTGCTACGTTTGGTATGGGAATTCAATGGCTCTGCTTCTTGAATATGTTCATCGGCGTGGTGATTGCGTTTATCTTTTTTGGTCGGAAGACACGTCAGATTGGTGCAAAACTCAAGTCTTCGACGTTTGCCGAATTTTTGGGAACATGCTATGATTCCAACAGAATTCGTTTGTTTGTTGCGGCAATGATTTTTATCTGGATGCCGTTGTATGCTGCTGCGGTAATGCGTGGAGGCGTGTTCTTTATGCAAGAAATTTTTGGAATCAGTTTTGATTTGGCTTTGCTCGTATTCACCGTCATTATTGCGTCGTACGTGATTGCCGGCGGTATGAAAGGTGTTATGTACACCGATGCGTTGCAAGCAGTCATCATGTTCATTTGTATGATATTCCTTCTGATTTGGTTTTACAAGGAAATTGGAATGGGATTCACTGAGGCAAATGAGGCATTGACAGATTTGTCAGACCAAATACCTGAAAATCTTGCCGCGCAAGGACATCAAGGGTGGACTGCAATGCCGGTGTTCGGCTCTGCTCGTTGGTACACATTGGTGACATCGTTGATTTTTGGTGTGGGAATCGGCTGTTTGGCTCAACCACAGTTGGTTATCCGATTCATGACGGTTGATAGCACGAAACAATTGAATCGTGGTGTGTTTGTCGGCTGTTTGTTCATATTCATTACGGTTGGCGTGATTTATCACGTTGGTTCCTTGTCAAACATTTTCTATATGCAGTCGCAAGGTTGTATCGCTTCCGATGTGCAAGTTGATGATGGGGGAGTGTTGCGTACGATTAAGTCCGACGAAATTATTCCGAATTTCATAGGTAGTGCCATGCCGATGTGGTTTTCTGTCATTTTTATGCTTTGCATCTTGTCGGCAAGTATGTCAACGTTGAGCGCACAGTTCCATACGATGGCTGCCGCTGCGGGATATGATATCTACGGAACGTGGATTGGCGGCAGAAAAAGAGAACGTCGTGAAAAAACAACGGTGGTGATTCGTTTGGCCGTTTTGATTTCGATATTCCTCAGTTTTGTGATTTGTTATTATTTCCAAGGTAACGCAAGTCAGATTATTGCACTTTCTACTTCAATATTTATGGGTATATGTGCGTCGGCATTCTTGCCGTCGTATTTCTGTGCCTTGTACTGGAAGAAAGCGACGAAACAAGGCGCGTATGCAAGTATGTGGGTTGGCACCGTGGTGACGATTTTGGGAATGTTGTTCTTCCACACGAAAGAGGCAAAATTGGTGGGCTTATGTCGTACGTTGTTTGACAGCGACGTATTGCTCAACAACGATTTTGCGTTGGTTGACCCCATTTGTTATGCATTCCCGTTGTCGGCAATCACAATTTTTGTTGTAAGTAAATTAACTCAGAAAAACGCAAAATGAAAAATTTCGTTCAAACGCTAAAATCGGCGATTCTTGCAGGTTTTTGTATCGGCATTGCCGGTTATGGATATTTAGCAGAAAAAAGCATTATTGGTGCAGTCTTGTTTGCGTTTGGTTTGCTGACCGTCGTTCATTATAAATTGAAACTATATACGGGAACGGCAGGTTTTATCGAAAAAAATGAGGTAGGAAATCTGTTCTTGATATTGTTCGGTAACTGGATTGGCTGCCTGATGGTTGCTCTCATTGCACGTTGTAGCCCTATGCCATTGCAGGAAACGGCACAAAAGGTTTTGGAGGCTCGTTTGGCTACGGGACCTTTCTTTGGTGGCGTGCTGGCAATAGGTTGTGGTTTTATTATGACGACGGCGGTGACGTTTGCTCGGAAAGACAAAAATCTGCCATTGCTGTTCGGTGTGCCACTATTTATTATGTGTGGTTTTCCTCACTGCGTGGCCGATGCTTTTTATTATATGGCTGTTCCTCTCGATTTTTGGGCTGAAAATCTTGGCGACATACTTATTTTTTATGTAAGTATTGTCATCGGTAATTTTATCGGTTGCAATTTGTATCGCGGTATCTGGGGCGCTACGGAATGATATTGTCGCATAGGGCAACAACGAAACAACAACAAACTTTTATTGCTTAAATCAGTTGCAAATCGTGCAAACGTTTGTAAGCACCGTTCATTTCTATCAATTCTTCGTGTTTTCCCGATTCTACGATGCGACCTTCGTTCATTACAAGAATGTTGTCGGAATTCTTTATGGTCGAGAGTCGGTGAGCGATAACCAACGATGTTCTGTCTTTCATTAAGTTTGCCAAAGCATCTTGTACCAGTCGTTCCGATTCCGTGTCGAGTGCCGAGGTGGCTTCGTCAAGAATGAGGATTTCAGGATTTTTCATAATGGCACGGGCAATACACAAGCGTTGTCGCTGACCGCCGGAAAGTTTTCCTCCTTGGTCACCAATGTTCGTGTCGTAGCCGTTTCCCATCTGCATGATGAACTCGTGTGCGTTTGCAAGTTTGGCAGCTTCAATCACTTTTTCTTTGTCAGGATTTTGAATACCAAAAGCAATGTTATTGAATACCGTATCGTTAAACAGAAGGGATTCTTGCGTCACAATGCCTATAAGCCCACGTAAATCGTCGAGTTTAAAGTTTTGTATCGGAGTTCCGTCAATGGTTATGCATCCAATTTGAGGTTCATAGAAACGAGGTATCAGGTTTGCTATTGTCGTCTTACCCGAACCCGACTGACCAACTAAGGCGACAGACGTACCTTTGGGGATAGAGAACGAGATATCTTTAAGAATAGTCCGTTCTTTATTGTAACTGAAAGTAACGTTCTTAAACTCAATTGATTGCGAGAACGTCTTTATTTCTTTTGCATCAGGTATTTCAGTGATTTTAGCGTCGGCGTAAATGATTTTCTCAATTCTGTCAATGCCGGCAGCACCTTGTTTTATGCTGTAAAATGCAGATGTGAATGATTTTGCAGGACCTGTAATTTGTGTAAATGCTAAAATGAAGGCGATGAATGCCTCGGCAGACATGCCACCGTCATCCATAAGCACGAGTTTTCCACCAAAATAAATAGCAATGGAAAGTATGGCAACAATCAAAAAATCAGTTAGGGGGTGTGCAAGACCGTATTTCCTATTTGCACGATTCATTTTATGGTAGTGGGCATTGCTTCGAGAAGTGAATTGTTTTTTCATCTGAGCAATACCATTGAATATCTTAATGACTTTAAGTCCAGAAAGTGTTTCGTCAATGTAAACCATGATATCTCCTTGCAGTTCTTGGGTATCTTGGGTTGTTTTCTTTAAACTTTTTCCTATTTTTCCTGTAACGATACCCATAATTGGCAATAATAAGAATACCATTAAGGTCATTTTATAGCTAATTATGACAATACCTGTGAAATAAATCAAAATATAGAGCGGATTTTTTATTATATCGATAAAAGAGCACATGCTTCCTCGTACAATAGAAATATCGGAAGACATTCTTGACATAATATCGCCTTTTCGCTCGTTGATGAAGAAAAATACTGGTAATTGTAGTATTTTGAAATATGCGATGTTATAGATGTCTCTCGGTACGCCATTGACAATCGGTATAATAAAATAGTTACCCAAATATTCAAAGGAATCCTTTAAAAATGTCACACAAATCAGAAAACCGCAAATGAAAATAAGGGCCATCGATTTGTCCCACTGTTCAATGATAAGTGTCAGGTAATAATTAAGGTACAACAAAAGGGTGTCCTTATTTAAAGCAAATGTTTCCGGTAATTCATGAACTTGTTGAGTGTTGTCAAACAACACGTTCAAGAACGGTATAATGGCTGCAATCATACCAAACGAGAATATCGCTCCTAAAAAGTTGAAGAAGAAGACTAATACAATGTTTTTTTTATAATTTGATACGTATTTCCAAAGTTTCTTAAAATCTTCCATTCTTTTGTTGAATTTTGTACAAAGGTAAGATTTTAGTTCTATTGTCAAAGTTTTGTTTGTAATTCGTTCATATTTTCATTTGCAAGCAACATAAAATACAAATACCTTCGCAGTAGTAGAATAGAGATTGGTATATGTTACGAAAGACCTTGTTATTATTGGGCGCGTTCTGCCTCGCGCCATATATATTTGCCCAAAATTTCTTGTTTCCGCTTGATTTGCGACCACCATATTTGTCGGCAAATTTCGGCGAATTGCGACCGAATCATTTTCATTCGGGATTGGACTTCAAGACGGACAAAGTTGAGGGAAAAGTCGTCCGTGCCGTTGATTCGGGCTACGTTTCGCGTGTGGGAATTACTCCTGGCGGCTATGGTCGTGTCTTGTATGTGACTCATCCTAACGGATATACGTCGGTGTACGCTCATCTAAAAGTGCTCGATTCCCGTGTGGATTCGTTGGTTATGGCGTATCAGTACGAAAAACATGTGCAAACGGTGGATATGAGTTTTATGCCTGGACAAATTCCCGTAGAACGAGGACAGCAAATAGCATTGTCGGGAAATTCGGGTAGTTCGGGCGGACCGCACTTGCATTTTGAGATACGAAAGACAGAGAATCAACATGCCTTGAATCCATTGTTGTTTTACAACATTCGTGATATCTCTCGTCCGAAAATTCTTCGTATTGGCGTGTATCCAATGGACACGAACAGTTTTGTGAATCATACACAGAAAAACCAGTATTTTGAGACCATATCGAAGGGAAACGGCGTGTTTGTGTTGAAAGATCCTATTACCATTTGGGGCAATATTGGCTTTTCGGTACAAGGATATGACTATATGCCCGACCAGTCAAATATCTATGGATTTTATACGGTTTCATTGATTTGTAACAACCAGACAATATATTCTCGTACGATTGACGAGGTTGATTTTTCCACGACAAACGATATCAATAGTCTGATAGATTATGAGGAACGGCTTCGTTCCAAACGGAATTATGAGCGGATGTGGGTGGAACCGAACAATGACTTGAAAATCTACACGAAATTGGTGAATAACGGCATTTACCAAACGACAGAAAACGATTCTGCCCAATGCGAGATTCGTGCGACGGATATTGCAGGAAATATGGCATCGATAGTGCTTCGTCTGCAACAAAATACTGTTGATTCGCTTGATGTGAGGACTATGCCGACAAAACAACTCCACAGTTGTGCCGACACATTTATTTATACGTATGAGAAATTCCAGTTCAAGGCGAAACCACGTACGTTTTTTAGCGATTTCACCTGTACCGTGACGGTGGATGAGTCGAATCCGAAGAAACGGTATTTCTCAAAACAGTATAAGGTTGAGACAGACCAAGTTATATTCAAAAAATCTGCAGAAATCATTATTCCTTACAGTTTGCCAGATTCCTTGCAGGGAAAGGGTATTATAGAGAATTGTGGCAAAAAGACGCCAATAATGACGCGTTTTGATGACGAAGGTTGTGCCCACGCGTTTGTTAAAACGGGGGGAAAATTTGCCGTCGTGGTTGACACGGTTGCTCCAAGCATAAAAATCAGTCAGGAAAAGTTAAACGATATGACCAATCAGAGTTACATCTTGTTTAAGATGGCCGACAATTATTCAGGCGTTGCGAAATACAATGCCTATATTGACGGCGTTTGGCAAATTCTTGACTATGATTCCAAGAGTGGGGCGGTTTTCCTATGGTTTGACCGAGCAAGAATGGAATTTGGCAAAAAACACACGTTGAGGATTGTGCTGGAAGACCTTTGCCACAATGTGTTCGAGCAAGAGTACGAGTTCTATAAGTAATTGACAATTGAAAATTGAAAATTGAAAATAAAAAACGTAGATTCTTTTGGAACCTACGTTTTTGTTTTATGGAAAGATAAATTCTTATTTAATCAGATTTTTTCCCGTCATTTCTTTTGGTTGCTCTATGCCTAAAATATGGCAGATAGAAGGAGCAACGTCAGCCAAGATACCATTTTCAACTTTGGCATCTTTGTTTGTGCTGATGTAAACGAAAGGAACCGGGTTCAATGAGTGAGCCGTGTTAGGCGTTCCGTCAGCATTGATTGCATTGTCGGCATTTCCGTGGTCTGCAATGATGATTGTTTCGTAACCCATTGATTTTGCTGCCTCAACTGTTTCGTTCACACATTGGTCAACTGCAACTACGGCTTTTTCGATTGCTGCGTAAATACCTGTGTGACCAACCATGTCGCCATTTGCGTAGTTTACGACGATGAAGTCATATTTGTCAGTCTTGATTGCTTCCACCAATTTGTCTTTCACTTCGTACGCACTCATTTCAGGTTTCAAGTCGTAAGTGGCAACCTTTGGAGAAGGTACCAAGATACGGTCTTCGTTTTCGTAAGGTGTTTCGCGACCACCGTTGAAGAAGAATGTTACGTGAGCATATTTCTCTGTTTCGGCAATGTGCAACTGTTTCTTTCCAAGATTTGCAACATATTCTCCAAGCGTGTTTTGTACATTTTCTTTGTCAAACAAGATGTGAACGCCCGTGAACGAAGCATCGTATGGAGTCATACAATAATATTGTATGTTAGGAATTGTCTTCATTCCTGCTTCAGGCATATCTTTTTGAGAAAGAACGATAGTCAATTCTTTTGCGCGGTCGTTACGATAGTTGAAGAAAATCACCACGTCGCCTTCCTTAATGCGACCGTCAACGTTTGCGTTAACGATAGGTTCAACAAATTCGTCAGTTCCTTTGCGTTCAGCGCAGTCGGAATCGTAACTTTCTTGCATTGCCTGCACCATATTCGTAGCCTTTTTACCAACGCCGTTGATAAGCATGTCGTAGGCAATTTTGATACGTTCCCAACGTTTGTCGCGGTCCATTGCGTAGAAACGACCGATAATCGTTGCAATGCTACCTGTGTTTTTTGCCAAGTGAGCTTCGAGTTGTTCTATGAAACCCTTACCAGACTTGGGGTCGGTGTCACGACCGTCCATAAAGCAGTGAACGAACGTCTTTTCAATATTATATGCTTTTGCAATTTCCACCAATTTGAACAAATGGTCAAGAGAACTGTGAACGCCACCATTGGAAACCAAACCCATAAAATGAACTTGTTTTCCATTCTCTTTTGCATAAGAGAAAGCATTCTTGATTTCTTTGTTTTCCATAATGGAATTATCGGCACACGCACGATTGATTTTTACCAAATCTTGGTACACCACGCGACCAGCACCAATATTCAAGTGACCAACTTCGGAGTTTCCCATCTGACCGTCGGGCAAACCTACGTTTTCACCTGATGCTTGGAGTTGAGAATAGGGATAGTTTTTCAATAAAGAATCCCAATATGGAGTGGGAGTAGAACTAATGACATCGGATTTTGTCTTGTTTCCGAAACCCCATCCGTCAAGAATCATAAGCAGAGCTTTCTTTCTCATTTCTATATGTTTTACGTTATACTTCAAAAATTTTCGTGCAAAGATAAGAATTTCTTCGTTTGAGTGTGAAAACAAGGATTTTAATTGACGAAAAAAACATTAATTATCTGTTGTAATTTGACTTGTTACATTATTTCGTATATATTTGGGCAATAATTTTAAACACAATATGTCGTTTTATTCCGCGGTCGTTCGACCGATTTTATTTTCATTCGACCCAGAGACAATTCATAGTTTCACTATCAATTGGTTGTCATTTTGGGGCAAAGTTCCAGGGGTACAGTCTGTTATAAAATGTCATTACAAGGTAAAACCCGATTCCGTTTTGGAACGTGAGGTTTTTGGTATAAAATTTCCTCATCCCGTTGGTTTGGCTGCCGGTTTGGATAAAAATGCGCAAGCATACGAGATGTTGGGGGCAATGGGGTTTGCGTTTGTCGAGGTGGGAACTGTCACGCCTCGTCCGCAGATTGGCAATCCCAAACCACGTCTGTTTCGGTTGAAGAAGGACAAAGGTCTCATCAACAGAATGGGATTTAATAATGATGGCGTAGAGTCAATGATTCGAAATCTGAAAAAACGCCATACAAAACTGATTATCGGAGGAAATATCGGGAAAAATGAGGTTACATCTAACGATGACGCTGTTCGTGACTATTTGTTAGGATTTAATTCCTTGTATGAATATGTGGATTATTTCGTGGTGAACGTGAGTTGCCCGAATCAACAAAATTTGCGTGATTTGCAGGCGAGAGAACCGTTGACGAACTTGTTGCAGACGTTGTGTCAGGCAAATGCAGAAAAACCGAAGCAAAAACCAATCTTGCTGAAGATTTCTCCCGATTTGACTCACGAGCAGTTGGACGATATTATTGATATTGTAAAAGAAACGGGGATTGCCGGCGTTGTGGCGACAAACACGACAACGACGCGTAATAACTTGTCGTATTCGCAAGAATACATTGAATCAATCGGAAATGGCGGATTGAGCGGTGCACCAGAGACGAAATTGTCAACCGAGGTGATTCGTTATGTACACGAAAAATCACAAGGTGCTTTCCCGATTATTGGTGTGGGAGGTATTATGAGTCCCGAAGATGCGTATGAAAAATTGGAGGCAGGAGCTAGTTTGGTGCAGATTTATAGCGGTTTTATATACGAAGGACCGTCGTTAATCAAGAAAATTTGCAAATATATCGTTAAGAAAAGCAAGGAATAGAAAAGTTTTTTTGTTTGAAAATGAATTAGTTACGATGTTATTGTAATTTTTTTTGAAAAAAAACAATTCAAACGAATGCAGAAACAAAAAAAATAGTACATTTGCAACGCAATCGCGAGAATAGCTCAGTTGGTAGAGCACGACCTTGCCAAGGTCGGGGTCGCGGGTTCGAGTCCCGTTTCTCGCTCAAATGAATTCGCCTGGATGGTGGAATTGGTAGACACGCAGGACTTAAAATCCTGTGGACATTGCGTCCGTGCGGGTTCAATTCCCGCTCTAGGTACTAAAAAAAGTTAGAAGACTCGTTAAGAGTCTTTTTGTTTTTAGGGGTTTCCTTAATTCTTTTCCTGTGATTTGATCCATGATTGTGTTCGTAGCGCTATGTTACGCTTGAGACATTCGCTGTATAGCCATGGCTCACAACTATGTATGTCGCCCACGTTGATGAATCCCATAATAGGCTTGTATTCCGAACCGGCATAATTTTCTACGACAAGAACGTGATATTCTGGATTGACTGTCACCGTGATACTGTCGTGTAATGTGGCTGGCATGTCGTCGGTTTGCCAGTTTACGGGATTGATGCAGAAAATACATTGGTCGCAGAGTATGGGCTGAGCGTATTTTACGTCTTTTACCGTGTTGTAGCAAATCGTTACACCTATGTCGGCAGAATCTTTTGCAGCACGGATATGTTTGCTTTGTAACGTGTCTTGCGGTGTTACCTTGTAACCTAACACGTATGCTGCCGCCAAATGATTGTAGGTCTCGTCGTCCATGTATTTCAGCAGTTCCACGACAGCCAATCCTCCCTGGCTGAAGCCTGCAAGAATGAAAGGCCGATTATTGTCACGTTTCTGCAGAAAATGGTCGAATGCTTTCTTTACGTCCGACATGGCAATTTGTGCACGACGGTGGATAGTGTCTTCGTTAAGCGTAGCCCACGATTCTAACGTAATATGTCGATAGTAGGGGGCATAGAAATTATTGCCGTCGCCCATGTATTCTGCAATTTTACGGATTTCTATTGCCATATCGTTGCGATGATTCTCGTTGTGTGCGTCGGCATAGTGGCTGGTTTGCCCGTCGGCTGTCTGCCAGTCAAATTCCCAAGTGGAGACAATGTAAAACACGTCTGCGCCAATTCCTGCCGTATCGTTTAGGGTGACAAACCACATGGTTGTGTCGGCATAATCGGGGGCTGTCGGTACAAATTCCATTGCCACCACATTTTCAGAATTATTTTTGTTGTTTATGTAACAGAATATGCCTCCAATTGCCGCTGCAATAATGATGATGGCAATTGTTACGATTGTTGTTTTAGAGATTTTCATAAACAATGTATTTTGTATCTTTCCTTACAAATTTATATAAATCAGAGAACTCTTTCATGAAAAAAGGGGAAAAATAATGACGGGACTCCTTCTGATATTCTTTTAAAGTAATTTATATGTTGAAAATCGGTTCTGTTTTTTGGGAATATTACTTTCTCGGATGATACAACATAATTGTGTCGTGAAGATGTTGCTGGTCCAGATGCGTGTAGAGCTCCGTGGTAAGGATTGATTCGTGACCGAGCATTTCCTGTACGGAACGAAGGTCGGCGCCACCGTTTACCAAATGAGTGGCAAAGGAGTGGCGGAACGTGTGGGGACTGATGTTTTTTTGTATGCCGGCTTTTTCTGCCGCATCTTTTATGATAAGAAACACCATAACTCGTGTCATGTGTTTGCCGCGACGGTTCAGGAACAAGTAATCGCGTTCCGCTTCGGGAATGTCGAGCTGACAACGCCATTCCATATAATTGTCTATTTCCCGTATCGCCTTGTCGCTAATGGGAACAAGCCGTTCCTTGTCACCTTTGCCTATGACGCGTATGAAACCGTCCTTGAAAAACAGGTTGTGAATACGCAAGTTCACTAACTCGCTCACACGAAGACCGCAACTATATAATGTCTCCAAAATCGCACGGTTTCTGTGACCTTCGGGTTTGCTTACGTCAATGCTGTTGATAATTGCGTCAATTTCGCCAATGGTAAGATATACGGGCAATTTTCTCGTGATTTTGGGCGATTCAAGTAAATCGGTCGGGTCTATATCGATAAGATTGTCTAACTGTAAATAATCGAAGAACCCCTTTATACCCGAAACCAGCCGTGCTTGCGAACGTTCCTTGAATTCCTTCTCGTTTTCGTTAAGCCACACGATAAAATCTCGAAGATGGTCAATGGTTACTTTTTCTGGTGTGATGTTTTCATCAATCACGGTGAAGTAACTTTCGAGTTTTCTCACATCGTGGCAATACGCTTCGATAGAATTTTCGGACAACGATTTTTCTAATCGAAGGTACAATGCAAAATCGTGTATGCTTTTTTCCCAATCCATTTGTACTTTTTTAACAAATGTAAGAAATTCTTGTATCTTTGCCGAAAAAATTAAGAAATGAAAAAAATTTTATTGACTCTTGCGTGTGCATTCGTTTTGGGCGGTTCGTTTGCACAGGAAAATGCTCCCAAGGACAACGATAAGCCGCACAAACAATTTGTGGGGTGCGCAACCTCAATGTGGTTTAACGACGATGCTGATTACACTTCAATGCAACTGCAACCAAAATACGGCTATCATTTCAATTCGTGGTTTGCATTGGGTATCACGTTGGATTATGCTTATACCAAAGACGGTGTTATGGATGTGAAAACCGACATGTATGGCGTGAATCCGTTTATTCGCTTGAAACATCCATGCAAGGAGGCGAGTGTGGCTCCTATTATTTTGTTCGCCGATTTGGGCGTGAACTATAGCGTGGCAAAAAACAAACAGATTTCTTCGGGCAATGCACTTCCCGACGGAGATAATATGTACATAGGCGCTCGTCCGGGTATTGCCTACGTTTTGAGCAACCGTTTCAGCATTGCCGCATATTTCGGATTTATCGGCTACCGTCACAGTAGCGCTCCAGCAACAACAAACAATGGTTCTGGTTTCACCTTGTCAACCAACGGTTTGGCTCTTGGCTTGAATATTCACTTTTTGTAGTAGAAACGTTGCAATATGAATTTTGAACAAAAATTTGAGCAGTTACAAAAATTGATTGGCAACACGCCACTTATCAAGATAAACTATCAGTTTAAGGGCGAAAAGAAATACGCCTATATCAAGGCGGAATGGTTTAATCTTTCGGGTTCCATAAAGGATAGGGTTGCGTATTACATTTTGAAGCATGCATACGAGACGGGTGAAATCGACGAAAAAACGCCGATTTGCGAGGTTACCAGCGGAAATATGGGTATTTCGTTTGCGGCAGTCTCGCGTTATTTGGGAAATCCGTGTACGATTTGCATTCCCAAGTTCATGTCGAAGGAACGCTTCAAATTGTTACATCTTTACGGCGCGCATCTTGAATTGACCGAAAATTTTGAAACGGCGTTCGAGAAGGCTGCCGAATACGAGAAACAAGGTTATTTCCTTACGCATCAGTTTGAGAATGAGTATAATATGATTGCTCACTACGAAACGACAGCTCCCGAAATAGAAGCGAAAATCGATGAGTTTCCGTGTTTCATTGCTGGCGTAGGCACGGCAGGAACGTTGCACGGCTGTGGAAAATATTTCAAGGACAAGCATAATTCAAAAATGTTTGCGCTTGAGCCGTTACAGTCGTCAATCCTCACGCTTGGAAAATCGCTCGGTCCGCACAAGATTCAGGGGTTGTCCGACGAAATTATTCCTGGCTTGTATCCCGAAAATTTGGTTGACGGCATTATTCGCGTTGACGACAACGATGCGATAGGTATGGCACAACGCTTGTGCAAGGAATTGTCGTTGGGTGTGGGAATCTCAGGCGGTGCGAATTTCTTGGGCTGCGTGCTTTCTGGCTACAACGGTGCCATTTCCGTATTTGCCGACGATAACAAGAAATATCTTTCAACGGCTTTGGCTGACGAATCTATTCATTCTCAGTTGGTTGACGAGATTGAATTGTTGGGATTCGAGGTTTTGTAAAAAAGTGACTCATTATATATGAATACAAAAAAAGCTGATTCATCTGAATCAGCTTTTTTTGTA
This sequence comes from Bacteroidales bacterium, assembly GCA_017618935.1. The sequence continues at coordinate 33,682 of JAFZTG010000189.1, forward strand.
TGTGTATGAGCTTGTGATTATTTGTCACATACAGAGTTATACAACTTAATCTGGTTAGAAAGGATTTTCGTGAAGCCTTTCACGTCTTCGCCAGAGAAAGCAGTGTTGATTTCGCCGTATTGAGCAAACTTCGCCTGCATTAAGTCATATTTAGAGTCAATGCCGATAACGGTGAAATTGTATGGTTTCAGTTCTACGAACACTTTTCCGCAAACGTGCAACTGAGAATCTTCGAGGAATTTCTCGATGTTGCGCATAACAGGTTCCTGATATTGTGCTTCGTGGAGCAACATTCCGTAGAAATTTGCCAACTGTTCTTTCCAGTACAATTGCCATTTTGTCAAGTTATGTTTTTCCAACATGTGGTGCGCCTTGATAATCACCATAGGAGCGGCTGCTTCAAATGCAACACGGCCTTTGATGCCGATGATGGTGTCGCCCACGTGCATATCGCGACCGATGGCATATTTCGAAGCAATTTCGTTCAACTGTTTGATGATGTCAACAGGATTTTCGTAAAGGACGCCGTCCATAGAAATCAGTTCGCCCTTGTCGAATTCCAGTTCGATAGTGCGAGCCTCGGTGTTCTCCAATTGTGACGGGTAAGCCGATTCAGGAATCGTCTGGTTTGAGTGTAGCGTTTCCTTTCCGCCGATGCTTGTTCCCCAAATACCTTTGTTGATAGAGTATTCGGCTTTCTTCCAGTCGGAAACGATGCCTTCTTTCTTCAAATATTCAATTTCGTATTCGCGAGTCAATTTTTCGTCACGAACCGGTGTAAGAATCTCGATTTCAGGGCAAATCACGTTGAAAGCCAGGTCAAAACGAACTTGGTCATTGCCGGCACCCGTGCTACCGTGAATAATATAGTCGGCTTTCACGTCGCGCGCATATTGTGCAAGTGCGATTGCCTGAAAAATACGTTCAGAACTTACCGAAAGAGGGTAGGTGTTGTTTTTCAAAATGTTTCCGAAAATCATATAGCGGATACATTTCTTGTAATATTCCTGCGAGATGTCGATGCACACGTGTTTGCTCACGCCCAAGTTTTTCGCCTTTGTCTCTATGTTTGCCAGTTCTTCTGGAGAAAAACCGCCAGTGTTGATGATTACCGAATGAACATTGTAACCTTTTTCTTTGCTGTAGTATTTCGCACAATAGGATGTGTCCAAGCCACCACTGAATGCAAGTACTGCTATTTTTGCCATAGTTCTATTTATTTTTATCTTATTTATCATTATCGTTTGGGTCGAAAATCATTCCCGTACAAAGGCAATTGGTTCTGCCTGTACGTTGAAGAATGTCATAGTTCGCACACGACTCGCATCCTTTCCAGAAAGCGTCGTCGTCTGTTAAGTGTTTGTAACTTACTGGCTTATACCCAAGTTTCGTGTTGATTTTCATCACCGCCTCGCTTGTCGTAAGACCGAAGATTTTCGCATCGGGAAACAAATCTCTTGAGAGATTGAATGCTTCCTGTTTTATGCGTGTAGCCAAACCTTGACCACGGAATTTCGGATTTACAATTAGGCCAGAATTTGCCACGAATTGTCCGTGTTGCCACGTCTCTACATAACAAAAACCGGCGATTTCATCATCTTCGGCAAATGCAATCACGCCTTTGCCTTCCTTCATTTTGGAAATGATATAATTCGGCGTACGTTGAGCCAACCCAGAATCTTTGTTCTTCGAGGCTTGATAAATCAAGTCGGAGATTGCCTGCGCGTACTTCTCATGTTCCTTGTTTGCACGAACTACTCTGATTTCACTCATATCATTTGTTTTACTGACACAAAGGTCTAAAAAAAAAAGGATTTTTTGGCAAAAGCGACTGATTTTTTATAGATGAAAATGGAAAATTAAGGATTGACAATGAATTAAGAATTAAAAAGTAAAAGTTAAAAGTTATTTTTCAATTATTTTTCCTTTTCTTTGTGTAAAAACTGATGGTAGTGAAGCGTTACGTTTTATTTTTTATAGGATTTTTCTGCTCGTTGTTCTCGTTTTCTCAAAATGTGATTGTCAACAGAATCGAGGGGAGCGAGGATACGCTGAGTTTTTACGGCTGCATTCCGTTTGGTGAGCAAGGTATGTTGCTCAAGGCGTATTATCCCGAAAAGAATTCGAACCGAAAAATCGATGTCTTTACCTATGAAAAATTCGATACGGCTTTTCACAAAAAAAACTCGGTTGATGTTGCCATTCCTGCAAAGAAATCGGCATATTTGGATTATACTTCGTCAACACATCAATATAATCTGGCTTACCAGACATCGGGAACATATTCTGTATCAATCGTTTCGGTTGCCGATATGAAAACATGGACGATTCATGGCAAATTTCCTAAGAATACCACCATACATTCCATGCGTGCTGCTGGCGAATACGTGTATTTACTGGGGTACACGAAAGACTTACCTATCATGGTTTGTCATAATATCACCACCAATGCCATTACTTTTGGAAAAATAATTCCTCTTACCAAGCGAAAATTCTCAATCGTCTCGTTTGAGGTGAATGACGCTACCGAAGAATTGTATCTGTTTACGAAAGACGAGGTTAAAAACGACAAGTTGGTGAAAATGTACGTGTATAAAAATGGCGTGAAGACATTTGAAAGAATGCTCGTCTCGACAGATGCCGACAAATATATTGTCTCGGCGTTTGCTTCCCGTTTGCACGACAATTCTTTTCTGATTTCGGGAACCTATGGTACCTCGTCAAAAAATTCTGATGTTTCTGTCGGAATCTTTATTTCAAAAATGTCGCCCGAGGGGGAAACGACGTTTACTAAATTCATAAATTATCTTGATATTCAGAATTTTACATCGTACTTGTCTGCCCGTAAACAAGAAAAAATTGAGAAAAAACAAGAACGTAAGCAAAGCCAGAACAAAGAATTGGAACTGAATTACCTGATGGTTCCTCATAATATTATTGAGCAAGACGGAAATTTTGTGCTGATAGGCGAGGCGTATTACCCCACGTATCGGCAGGAGTGTCAGTATATGTTGGGTCCGAACGGTCAGACAATGTATTGCTATCCCGTGTTTGACGGCTATCAATACACGCATTTCTTCTTGCTGGAATTCAATGAGCAGGGCGTACCGTTATGGAGCAATGCGGCTCCTATGGAGATTGAGAACAAACCGTATTACGTAAAACGATTTTTGTCAATCAACTCAAAACCCGATACGGTTATTCAACTTGGTTATTCAACGTGGAGGGATATTTTTCTGTATAATTTCAAGGATGGTGAAAAAGTGGGGGAGGAAACGATTTCGTTTGTGAACGACGATGAGAAACTGATTCAATCCTCAACGCAAACGCGACATTGGTATGGCGATGTGTTCCTCTCGTATGGAATACAGAAAATAAAAAATAAGGAAAAAGAGAGGCGAGAAGTCTATTTTATAGAAAAATTACAAATACCTATTCAATAATGGCACTGATAAAATCGGTACGAGGATTCACTCCTCAAATTGGCGAAAATTGTTTCTTGGCAGAAAATGCGACTATAATCGGCGATGTGGTAATCGGCAAGGATTGTAGCATTTGGTTCAATACTGTTCTGCGTGGTGACGTGAATTCCATAAAAATCGGCAATCTTGTGAATATTCAGGATGGTTCGGTACTCCATACCTTGTACGAGAAATCGACGATAGAAATTGGTGATAATGTGTCGGTTGGGCACAATGTGACGATTCACGGGGCAAAAATTTGCGACAACGTGTTGATAGGCATGGGGTCGGTCATTCTTGATCACGCCGTGATAGGGGAGAATTCCATAATTGCCGCAGGTGCCGTAGTTACAAGTGGAACAATTGTGGAACCGGGAAGTTTGTACGCAGGCGTTCCGGCCAAAAAAATAAAAGATGTGTCTCCCGAGCAAACCAAGGAGATGATATATAAAATTTCACATAATTACCGAATGTACGCCGATTGGTACAAGGAAGAAGAATAGGTTTTATCTTGCCTCGCCGCTCAGTCGGATGGTCGTGCTCTGAAAACATATTCCAATTTGCTTTTGATGTCAAGGGCAGGAAAAAAATAATTGTTGATTTTTACGTTTCACGGAAAATGTATCGGTACTATGAGGAGGCACTTATGGACAGAAAAAAAATTTTATAGGCAGGAAAAATTTCTAAAATCGGGAGGAAAAAATTTTTCTCTCGCGAGAGAAAAAAAATCTTGTCCAAATGTGTTCCGTGAAGAGAAATTTTTTCCCTGATGAAAAAAATAATTGTTGATTTTTATGCTGTTTATAAAAAATACCGATACAAATTGTAGAGAAAGTATAGTTGTTGCAAGAGAAATTGGCTTAAAAAGCGCATGAAATTGAAAAGAGTGTGCTTTTGTCGCTATCTTTGAATTATCAATGACCGATAATTAACAATAGTATTTCATAAAAAATGAACAAATGAAATTATGTTATATATTTGTATCACGTAAAAGAATATGTTACAAGGAGTAAAACAACAACTATCAGTGATACTGAAATATATGCTATGCCTACATTGTTGTGTAGCGTTCACGTGCGTTGCATATTCCCAAATCACTAATCCTACCGAAATAGAAGGCCTTTCCGCCTGGTGGTGTGCCGATTCCGTTAAGCAGGATGACGGTTCCGCCGTGTCCTTTTGGAACAATATGGCAAATTCCACCGAATCCGTTACGCAACCTGTGCCAGACTATAGTCCTACCTTGGTGAAAAATGTTACGGAACTGAATAATCATGCTGTATTACACTTTGACGGAAATGATTATTTGGATGGGGGGGATATTTTGAATATAGGAAAAGTTGGACAGACAGTGCTTTTGGTTGCTATGTCCGTCAAAACAAGTGGTACTTTTTATGCAAAGTCCATATATAATCTTGCAAAATATAGAAACGCTTTTAATTATGGTGAATCTTCAAAAACGCCTAGAATAGTTATTTCTTATGGTACAACTACTATATATGCATTAGATGGGAAACCACGTATAAATCAATATGAAATATATACAAATCAAATAGATATATTAAGTTCCACATTTTCTTTCTTTCAAGAAAATAATGGGTTATTGTTCAAGGAAGGCGCAATTACTACAAATTTTTATTCTTCGTATGATTTACTGATTGGCGCATATAATAATAATCAAGGTACAATTCCTCCACAAACTGGTTTTTATCTCAACGGCGACATCGCCGAAATGATTTTTTATAACCGTCCCCTTTCAAATATTGAACGTCAGTCTGTTGAGAATTATCTTCGTTCAAAGTATTTCCCTGGATCAGAACGAGAACAGTTTTCGTTAGGAGGTACTATCAAGCAGGAATATAGTTTAAAACCCGTTACGCTTACAGTGCCTGACAGGGCGTATTTTAAGACAATAACATGGAATACGGGTGAGACGACGCAATCTGTTAGTGTCGGCAAGTCGGGATTGTATGCGGTACACGTTACCGATGATTGGGGCTATGATTATATTGATACGGTGAATGTGGTGTTTCCATCATTCTCGTACATACCAAACCAGACAATCTGCGACGGGCAGTCGGTGGTGTGGGATTGTGGCTTGAGTGGTGATTACACCTATTTATGGAGCACGGGCGAAACTACACAAGCAATTACTATTGACAAAGCTGGAAAATATGCTGTGAAAGTGACTGACAATCAGGGATACTCAATTGTTTCGGACACGGTGACGATTGAAGTGGATGATTTTTCTACAATGGCTAAGTTGGGTGCAGACACCACTTTGTGTAAGGGAAATAGGATAGGGTTGGTCTCGCGTGCGTCGGATGCTACGGAATATCTGTGGAATACGGGAGCTACAACCTCTGTTATTACGATAGAAAATGCCGGTACGTATTCGGTTATTGCAAAAAATGAACGCGGCTGTACGGCCTCCGATGAGGTCGTTGTTACTATAAAAGGTACGGCTCCTATTGCGGCGTATGTGACGCAATATGTGTGCGAAGGCGATGGTACGGAATTGCTTTCAAATTCTACAACGTCGAACAATACCGCCATAACCAACACGCAGTGGATTGTGGAACAAGACACCTTGGATGGCGTTGCTCAAACGCATAGGTTCAGTTCCTACGGAGATTTTCCCGTGAAACTTTTGGTAACAAACGAAGAATCTTGTGTGCAGGTTTTGGAGGATACCATTACTATTCATCCGTTACCAGTGGCTCGGTTTGCTCCCAAAATTTCGTGTCAATATACGGCAAATGAAATAGCTTCAATGTCAACAATTCCGTCGGGAAAAATTGCAAGTTACGAATGGTCGGGATTGCCACAGGTGTGTACGGATTCCGTGGCGTGGTTCGGGAAGGACGAGGTAGGCTCGTACCCCTTGTCGTTGAAGGTGGTCTCGGATTTTGGTTGTACTGCCGTCGTTCAAGATGTAGTTGAGGTTCGTCCTTCGCAAAAGATACAATTTAATCATAGTCGTACCTGTCTGAACGATACGGTGATGTTCTTCGATATAACAGAATATGTTTCGTATAACCCGATTGTTGACGCTTATTGGATGTACGACGGGACAAAATATTCATACCGGAATATGATATTCCAGCGTTTGAAAGATACTTTGCCACATGCCGTCAGCCTGCATGTCAAGACGTTCAATGGCTGTATGAACATTGCATACGATACTGTCAAGGCACACGATTTGCCTTATCCGCACGTAGAAGAACGGTTGTATGCCTGCAAGCAGGAAGAGGTACCGTTTGTTGACAAAGGTAGTTCTCGTGACAGTGTGGAAAAATACCTTTGGACCATAGATGGAAAAACGTACGAGGAACAATCCCCGTTTATTGAATTTAAGACAACGGGCGAATATGTGTTCTCGTTGGAACAAACAACGGAATTTGGTTGTAAAAATAGCACGCAAGGCGTGGTTGTTATTGAAGAAGCTCCTTTTGTTGATTTTAGTTATTATCCCGAATATGGTGCAGTGCCTTTGGATGTTCAGTTTACCAATCGTTCGGAAGGGGCGTTGAATTACCAATGGACATTTGAGCAGTCGTTTGTAACCGACGAGGAGAATCCGTCATATACCTTCGAGGACAAGAATAATTCCTATGCAAAATTGCGTGCTTCTTCGGAACATGGTTGTGCGGATTCTGTCATAAAAATGATATCTGCACAATTGTCGGATATGCAGTTGCGGGTGACCGACGTAGTGGCAACCTTGCAACAAGGTATGATACAATATGTTATTCAGATTTTGAATACGGGAAATGATGTGATTCCCGAGATAGAAATAGCTTTGTCAAGTTCGGATTTTGCCACTATGAGTGAAACGTGGTATGGAAAATTGAGGCCAAATGAGGTGCTTACATACGTATTTTCAACAAGGACAGTGGCTCGAAATAATGAATTGCCGACGTTTGTGTGCGCCACAGCGACGATTTCTTCTTCAAGTCAGCTGGCAAGTTATTATAGCAATCGATATTGCAAAGACAACACGAATGATTTTTCCGTTTATTACATTGCCCCGAATCCAGTCAGGAAAAATGCGACCATACTATTTACGACAAAACAACAGGGTGATGTGTCCATATCGTGTATTGACAATGCTGGCAAGGTCCGTATGAGTCAGGAACTGAAAGATTTGTCAGCAGGCGTTCATTCGGCTTTGTTGGATTGTACGCAAATTCCCAAGGGGAGATACGTGGTGCAATTGGAACAGGGGAACAGAAAAATTACCACACAATTTGTTAAAGAATAATTTTTATTAAAAGGCACTCGTAAACCTCGTCCTACTCAAAAAGAAAAAATCATTTCCGGAATACATAAAATCGGTGAAGAATGTCTTGCCGTAGGGAGTAATTAATCATAGAGACGCCATATTATGACGTCTCTACAGAATATAGAAGATGTCAGCAGTTGATTCCAATAACCAAAAGTTTGGAGGAAAATAGTCAAACATCAAACCATTATAGAATAGCAGTTTTTTTAGTCAAAAATTGCAAAATAAGAAAGTTTGATGGTTAAAAAATTGCGAAATAAGAAAGTTTGAACGTTGAGAAATTGCAAAATAAGAAAGTTTACTTGCGTATATATGGCGACTTTTCTCATCTTTTTATTGATGAAGTACAAAATATTCCCCGATGGCAATTGTTTGTGAATAGGTTGCTTCGTCAAGGTTTGCATATACTTTTGACAGGAAGTAACGCTAATTTGTTGAGTGAGGAATTGGCAACACATCTTACTGGTAGGTATAACGAGATAAGATTATTCCCGTTTTCATTCTTGGAATATTGTATTGTGAAAAAGGTGAATATAGAAAATAGATATACGAAAGCAATTGGTTTGAGAGAGCATGCATTGGATGAATATTTGTTAAACGGAGGATTCCCCGAAACTTTGCACGAAGAATGGAAATCATCAGATAGTGCAATTTATACGAGATCGTTATTAAATACTATCATTAATAAAGATATACGAAAACGATATAAGATTCGTTATCAAACTACGTTGAATACCATTGCTAATACCATTTTGGACACGTTTTGCCAAGAATTAAATTTTGAAACAATTCGTTCTCAATATCAAGTAAAATCGGTGCAAACAGTTAAAAATTATGTATCATTTCTTGAGCAGGCTTTTCTTGTCCGCATATTGCATAAATATTCCTATAAAAGTGTGGAAAGGCAGACAGGGCAGAAATCCTATGTTGTGGATAATTCTTTTATCAGCAATCGGGAAAATGCATTGCAGCCACAGAACTTAGGTTGGCGATTGGAAAATGCCATAGCCATAGAACTTCTTCGTCGTCAGAAATATGCTGATGAGCAATTGTATTATTTGAAAGATAACAACCGTTTCGAGGTTGATTTTGTGTTGACTGAACGAAATCTGGTTACGGAACTTATACAAGTCACGTATGATTTTTCTAATCCTACGACGAAACAATACAATCGTGAAATTGGCGGATTGATAAAAGCATCGGCACAGACTCACTGCGACAATCTAACCCTTATTATGATGTATGGAGAAGCGGGAGAAAGGATAATAGATGGTAAAATAATACATTGTAAATTGGCAATGGACTGGTTGTTAAGACAATGATTCATAATCCTTCACTGCTCAATATCCTTTCGACTTCGCAGATGAGCGCTGCCCCGTTAGGGGCAATTGGTTGGTAGAAAAAAGATATGTAATTTTGGCGTGCCGTTAGGTACAACTACAACTAACTCCAAAAGTTCGGAATAAAATGGTCAAAAAATTCGGAGTGCTTGTTGTAAATTAAAAATAATCAGTGCTTTTCTCTACTCACAGCTCAGTCGGAAGGTGGTGCAGTCACAATTCTTTGTAAAAAAATCAATCATTTTCTGAAATGATTAAAAAATAAGAAAAAAATACCTGTTGTTTGGTACGAAACCGTATATTTGTAGAAATGTTGTGTATTGTAGAGACGTGCCATGGCGCGTCTCTACAGAAAATAAAATATGTCAGACGTAGCAATTAAAATAGAAAACGTTTCCAAACAATACCGCCTGGGTCTTGTCTCCACTGGTACGCTTTCCCACGATTTGAATCGTTGGTGGGCTACGAAGGTTATGCACAAGGAAGACCCCTATCTTAAGGTGGGCGAGGTGAACGACCGCACCACGAAAGGCTCTTCTGACTACGTGTGGGCGTTGAAGGACATAAATATGGAGATACGGCAAGGCGATGTGGTTGGCATTATCGGTAAGAATGGCGCCGGAAAATCTACCTTGCTGAAACTGCTCTCACGTGTGACAGCTCCCACAACAGGCACTATTTCGTACAAAGGCCGTATTGCCTCGTTGCTCGAAGTTGGCACGGGTTTTCATCCCGAACTTACCGGGCGTGAGAACATTTATATGAACGGAGCCATAATGGGTATGAATAAGGCGGAGATAACCCGTAAACTTGATGAGATTGTAGATTTTTCTGGTTGCGAGCGTTATCTTGATACGCCTGTGAAACGCTATTCCAGCGGTATGACCGTGCGTTTGGGCTTTGCCATTGCCGCCCACATAGAACCCGATATTCTTGTTGTTGACGAAGTCCTTGCCGTAGGCGATGCCGAATTCCAGAAAAAAGCCATAGGCAAAATGCAGGACGTGAGTAGAGGAGAGGGAAGGACAGTGCTGTTTGTGAGTCATAATATGGCAGCGGTGAAAAGTCTGTGTAAGCGAGGCGTCATTTTGCAAAATGGCTTGCTTGTAGATTCTGGTGATGTGGATACAATAGTAAGTCACTACTTAAAGGGTGATGGAAATATTGCCAATCATCAAATTTGGAATTCTCCGACAATTAGAAAAGAAGGATTTGAATTGTTGGAAATTGGAGTAAGGAAAGTCGGCGGTGATTATGGCGATGTGATGAGGGTTGATCAAGATATTGAAATCTGTATTAGATATAGATTGAACGTACCATACAAACAGTTTCATTTGACATTTCATTTTAAGAATGAACAAGGTTATAGAATATTTTCGTCTTCGGGTGGAAATCGTTGTATTCCTTTAGAACACAACGAAGGTGAATATATTCAGAAATGTGTGATTCCAGCAGATTTCTTGAATTGGGGCAACTATATGATTGATTTGTATGTTGTGAAAGACAAAAGTCAAGTATTTCTTTTTGAAAGTGACGTGGTTTCGTTTACATTGGGAAACAGACAAGCCGATTTAGGTTCGTGGATGGGAAAAGAGCCTGGCGATGTAACCCCAAAATTTGAATATACGGAGGAACAAGTATATGAGCAATAAACCAATTACTGTAACTTCTCCGTTGCTTCCTCCTTTGGAAGAATTTGTTCCCTATCTGCAAAAGATATGGGATAATAAATGGTTGACTAACAATGGTGAAATGCACCAAGAATTGGAACAGCGACTGGCAGAGTATCTTGGTGTTGAGTATATTTCATTGTTTTCAAACGGTACGTTGGCTTTAATAACGGCATTGCAGGCGTTGAACATTACTGGAGAGGTAATAACCACTCCATATAGTTTCGTGGCTACGACGCACTCAATATTTTGGAATAAATGCACTCCTGTATTTGTGGATGTGGAGCCAAACTATTTCAATATTGATTCTGCAAAAATTGAGGCAGCAATAACTGAAAAAACAACGGCTATAATGCCAGTACACGTATATGGCAATCCTGCCGATACCGATGCTATACAAAAAATAGCCGACAGGCATGGGTTAAAGGTGATTTACGATGCGGCTCATGCGTTTGGGGTAAAGAAAAACGGTTCTTCCATTTTGAATGTTGGCGATTTGTCAGTGTTGAGTTTCCATGCAACCAAAATCTATAGCACCATAGAGGGGGGAGCTGTGATATGCCATTCCAAAGAAATGAAACATCATATCGATAATCTTAAAAACTTTGGATTTCGCGGTGAGACTGTTGTAGAGGAACCAGGCATAAACGCCAAACTCAATGAGGTACAGGCTGCATATGGATTGCTTAGTTTGAAATATATTGATGACGCCATTGCAAAACGGAAACATATCGTTGAATACTATCGCTCTGCATTGAACAATATACAAGGGATTTCTTTTTTGAGAGAACAAAACGGAGTGGAATATAATTATGCGTATTTCCCAATATTTGTTGACGAAGCGACATACGGCATAAGTCGTGATACTTTGTACGAAAAACTGAAGGCAAACGATATTTTAGGACGACGCTATTTTTATCCTTTGATTTCCACGTTTGAACCGTACAAAGAACTTCCATCGGCACAGAATTTACCAATAGCACAAAAAGCAGCAGAACAAGTGATTTGTCTGCCGCTGTATCCTGACTTGGAAATGACGGATGTGGAGAGGATAGTTCGGATTATCAAATAATTTAACGCCTCGCGGCTCAGTCGGAGGGTTCTTCATTTCTCATCCTTCAATCGTTTTAATTGTTTTTTGACTTGTTCCAGTTGGCTGTTGACGTAAATTTTGATGGAGAAGATGGAGCCTGCCCATATCAGGCATTGCGACAGGTAGTTGAGCACGCTGTCGCTTATTTCACCCAATGGTGGGGATACGAATCCTGCCACCGACATTCCCACGCCCGAAAGCAGCATGCCTATTGCCGTCATATATTGTATCTTTTCCTTGTAATCTAATGGTGATGCACATTCCTGCACCAGTGATTGTATCTTATTCATAACTCGTTTCTTTTAATGTCTTACGCAATATCTTATGCGGAAGAAAGTTGATACTCAGTTCTTTTGTAGGCGCATCTGCGGAAAGGTCGCTTGCCTTCTCGTATTTGGCACGTGTCATCTTTAACCGTAAGGTGCCGAGAAAGGGGATATGGAGAATATTCCCCTTGAATAACTCTGTCATGCAGATGTTGAGAATTGCCTCTAAGGTTGCAAGGGCATGGGAATGTGGTATTTTATGCACATCCTTTATAATGTCGAGAAACTGTTCTTCGGATATACAGTTTGCATAATCTATGTCGATGTATGTCTTGTAAATTCGCTTACCGCCTGCTGTCTGGACTTTCCGTTTTGTTGTCTTATAAGATATGTTCATGTTTTATGAGGTTAATGTTTTTACAATAAATATCGTTGCCTAACTGTCGTCTGCCGTTCTTGAAAAACGTGAATACACGTATGTACCCTTCCCTAAAAATCGGACAATGTCTAATTAGACAAAAACGATAAATTTGTAAAAAAGGAATGGTATGAAAAGAAAAGCTCACAAAGAGACGGAAATGGTAAAGGCCGTCAAGGAACTAGAAAGCGGTATGTCAGCGGATGTGGTGGCTCGTGAACATGGTATATCAAGAGCGACGCTTTATAGTTGGAAATCAAAGTATAGCGGTATGGACGTAAGTCAAATAGAGCAGTTGCGTACACTTCAGGAAGAGAACCGCAGGTTAAAGCAGATGTACGCAGACCTAGCGTTGGACAACAAAATCCTTCGTGACGTACTTGAAAAAAAAATTATAACGCCCGAGGTTAAAAAGAAGGTTGCGATGGAACTAGTAGAACAAAACGAGGTTACTGGAGAAAACTATTTGGATACACGATAAGCCAAAGAAAATCTGGTGTGACGATTGTACGGAGTTCACCTCGCACAAATTCACTGAATGGTGTTGTGCGAATGAGATAGACCTTCTCTACACTCAACCTGGTCATCCAACTCAAAATAGCTATGTGGAACGATTTAACGGAAGTTATCGCAGGGCAGTGTTAGACGCATTTATATTCAAGACTATCAATGAAGTTCGTGAAATCACGGAGGAAGGGCTGTCTTTCTACAACAATCATCGACCTCATGAATCCTTAAACAATCAAACTTCGATGTCTATCAGAAATAAAAAGTTAATTGAATATGGTGATTATTAATTAAATTTGTCTAATTTTACTATGTCTAAAAAATGGGAAGTTTACATTTTTTTTATGTATTAAGTATAGATGAATAAGGTGAAATGAATAAAATTAAAGTTTTAGTTACAGGTGCTTGTGGAGTTACATCTCGTTCTGTCGTTCGTTCTTTAAATATGAGTCCGTTGTTTTCAAAAACCTTCTCATTTATTGGTACGGACGTTTGTTATAACCCATATGGATTATATGAGGGATTGTATGATAAAGTATATAAGGTTCCGTATACTTCATCTCCTGATTATCGTAATATTATTGAGAATATTATTTATGAAAATGAAATTCGATATGCAATCGTAATTCCAGAATTAGAGGTGCTATATTGGTGTGAGAATCCTTTTAGTGTTCCTTTTTATAGGATACCATTGAATTTTGCTAAATTGGTTATTAGTAAGAAAAGATTGTATGAAGCCCTTTCAAAAACAGATTTGATTCCAAAGTGGCAGATATGTGATAGGAATGATTTGTTGAGCAATAAAATGGTTAGCTTAAAATATCCTTTTTGGATTCGAGATTATGAAGAAGGGACTACATCAGGGAGAGGTGCGTGTAAAGTGAATGATATAGAAGAATTACGTGCTTGGGTTACGATTAATAAAGGGATAAATAGTTATATGTTATCAGAATACTTGCCTGGCAGGAATTTGTGTTGCTTTACATTGTACAAAGATGGAATTTTATTGAAATATGGTGTTGCTCAGCGAATACAATACATTATGTCGAAGGTCGCAGTTTCTGGTATTACGGGTAATATAAATGTTGGAAAATTATTAAATGATGAATTAACGGTTAATCGTGTAGTTAAATCGATAAATAAATTGACTAAGATAACGGGAGAGAAAATGAATGGTTTAGTTGTTACTGATCTAAAGTGCGATGAAAATGATATTCCTAAAGTTACAGAAATAAATATTCGTCATATTGCGACAACATCGTCGTTTGCTTGTGCAGGATTGAATTTTGCAGAAATGCAAATGTTGTGTCTGATGGGGCGAGAAACGGAATTGTCTTCAGAGAAGACTATATTATTTCCAACTGACAATGCCATTCTTCGTGATGTAGATGGGAGGCCTTTATATGTCTCTCATTATAAGGAGTTAAATATTGGCGAATATTTTCCCTTGTTGGACTAGTTAAACTAATAATAAAAAGAATAATATGGGATTTGTAACATCTATTTTAAGTAAATCGGATGGAAGTGGAGCAAAATCAACAGTGCTGAAACCGCTTAATTGGGCGTTATCAATTATGATAGTTGCTTTTGTATGGTGTATAAGAAGCAACGTACCTTTGTGGGTTTTAATATTTTTATCTATACTTATTGGTATATTGTTTATTGTGATTATTTATACTTATTTATATTGTCTTTTTACAGATAAAGATGCAATTAGAAGCGAGAAGTTCACCATCCAAAAAATGGCTATAGAAAAAGGTATTCTTGGGGATGACTTAAGAGGTGTTTTAGGTGGAACGGATAATGAGGTCATAGAAGCACAAATGATGTTGGAAGACGATAAATAATAATTAAGAATGATGAGATACGTTGTATGTATAAGTGAATCTACAAGATCACAAAATATTAGATTCAAATCATATATAGAAAAAACAGGTTTAGGCTGGTGGCATTACTTTGAGAATGTATGGTTGATTACTGATAATCAAGAAAAAACCAATTGTAAGGAATTGAGAAATAACGTAAAAAATATTTTTGAAGGTGAAAATGTGTTTGTAATACAAATGGCAGGAGATTCGCAAAATGACACGTGGGCTGGATTTGGTAAGACAACTATGTTTGAATGGATTCATAAGTGTTGGAAGTAATAAGAGTAACAAATTTTTTCTGAATTAAATAGTTCAAATTTATATTTTGATGTTTGTAGAAACGAAATAATTGTTTTTGTAAGGAATCACTTTAATTGTTGTATATATGTTAGGAATAGTGTTCATAAAGAAAAATAGGAAAAACAGATTATGGTACTGCCTATCTATTGTCTTGTTATAATCACGAACTATTCTTGCGAGAATTTTTTTATACGATGACAGAACTAAAACAAAATAAAATAGTAAACACTAATGTAACCGAACAGCAGATAATGGTCTCCGTTTGTTGTCTTGTATATAATCACGAAGCATTTCTACGAGAATGTTTCGAAGGTTTTGTTATGCAGAAAACGAACTTTCCAATAGAAATTCTTGTTCACGACGATGCTTCAACCGACCATTCGACAGATATAATTCGTGAGTATACCGCAAAATATCCAGATTTGTTTAAACCAATTTATCAGACGGAAAATCAGTATTCAAAAGGAGTGTCCATTTCTGCCACATATAATTTCCCTCGTGCACAAGGAAAATATATTGCTATGTGTGAAGGCGATGATTATTGGACCGATCCTTTAAAGTTGCAGAAACAGGTCGATTTTTTGGAGGAACATGATGATTATGCGTTGTGTTTTCATAAGGTTTGTGTGAACTCTGAGAAAAGTGAAGAAAAAAAAATGTTTTCTCATTTAGAAGAACGAGAATATACAAGTAGAGAAATATATAACAAATGGACAATCCCAACTTGTTCTGCATTGTTTGTAAAGGATTTTGTAAATTATAATCCATCTTCAAAAATTGCTTTTGGAGATATATTTTTATGGATGACTATCATGAGAAATGGAAAGGCATATTGTCTTGATTTTTATGGCTCTGTTTATAGGCGTCATACCAATGGAATGTCTTCATCTTCAGTTTGGAATCGAGATTTAGCGAAAAAATTATTCTATCAATATAAATATATGCAAAGTGAATTCCCAGATGTGGAAGATATATCTATACGATTACGAAACAAATATCTAAAACAATTACTTGATGATAAAAATGATAGGGATACGTTGAAATTCAGATTGTATAAGATGTGGTATGAGCCCAAGTTGTTTTTTTCAAAATTTGGACTCGTTACGATAATAAAGTATTTCCCGCACAGAATATATATTGCTTTAAAAAATAATGCATAACTATGTCAACATAGAATCCTATCGCTTATTATTCACAATAATAATCTGCCTACACCATTCTCAACTTGTGCCGTTTATCAGGCACGGGTATTTAGCAGTGGAGTTCTTTTTTATTGTTTCGGGATTTTTGCTTTGCAATAGTTTTTATGAGAAGGGTCTTACTGTTAAGGATTATTTTGTTGGACGAATAAAAAAATTATATCCACAATATCTATTTGCTTTAGTGGCGATTAGTTGCTATTTGTTGTTCCGTTATTTTTATCATGGGATGGGGAACATAGAAACCATTGCCCTAAATTTTTTATCGGAACTATTTGTTGTGCAAGGTTTATTGCCTTGTCTGGGTGCAAACAATTATCCTATGTGGTATCTTGCTGTTCTGATATGGGGAGGGGTAATCGTTTATTGTATTTTGAAAAAATGTTCTTCAAAACTTTTATTCGTTATATGTCCATCATTTGTAATAGGTTATTATCTTTACAATTTCTCGGTTTCAAGTTCTATTGAATTATGGTCTGGTGTTAATACTCTTCTGCGTGGTATTGCCGATATGTTTATTGGAATTATGTTATACAAGATAGTTGTGAAAGATACGAAAACAGATAGCATAAAGAAATGGTCCGTTTTGTTTAAAACAATTGGTTTAATAGGTTTGGGCGTATGTATATGTTCAGAACAATATCTTGATAAATTTTCGTTATTGTTTTTCCCTATATTATTGGTTGGTGTGTTTTATTCTAACACAGATATCTTTCATATTAGCAAGATATCGAAATATTGTTATCCGATGTATTTAAATCACGCATTGGTTGTCGATTGTAGCCGAAGAATTTTATTGCGTTATTTGGATAGCGAATGGGTTGC